>CAZZBB010000104.1:0-20354 GCA_964652195.1 uncultured bacterium
TCATTTTAGATTTGAAATTATACTTATTCATAACATAATATACCTTTATTGCTTATATATCCTATTATACACAAACCTATTCTAACATAATATATGGAGTTTTGCAACTATATTTTTTCACGTATGTGATTTTAAATATAAGAATCGGAATCCCCTTCCACAGAAGAAAAATACAGAAGAGAAAGACAAAAGAGAAGAAATGTAAGATTTGGGATTGGAATCCACTTACACAGAAGAGAAAGACATAGGGGAAGAGATTAGAAGATAATGTAAGATTTGGGATTGGAAACCTCTCCCACAGAAGAAAAATACAGAAGAGAAAGACAGAGGAGAAGGGTTGGTGTAATAGTGATAATTGGTAATTCATTAACTCATAAGCAATATCAAATAAGAATCTTGCGATTTTCGATAGGTGTCTAACCCGTCGGGGTGGGGTTTCCCCACCCGTTATTGACTCACAGTGTGAATATTTAATATTGAAACTTTCTTAATGTATTATAAGTTTCATTTCTTACATCGAGCTCGTGTTATAATATGAAAATGTCTTAGTTTAATTTATTGGCATATATATTGCTTACATGAAATACAAGATTACTAAACCGAATTTGGAGGGAAGAATATGAACAGATGTATGAACAGATGGAAAAATATAAGCCTTACACTACCATTTTTGCTTTTGACTGGATGTGCAGTGCTTTTTGCAAAACAGGAATATGTCCTCATTGACAAACCAATTTCAGAAAAGGCTGTATTCCACGGAATGATTTATGCACTGCCTGAAATAGCAAATGTTCGAAAGGTCATCTTTCAAGGTGAAGGGAAATATTCCAATTTTCAAATACACGTACGTGATAGCAAGAAACGATGGAAACCCTATAAGAAGATACCAGGGGCAATTACGTTTCCCCATGAAGTCATTGTAAGTGCTAAGACTGATGCAATTAAAATTATTAAACCAAACACAACGGGAACAGGGCGTATTTGGTCTGTAGAATTCTATACAATCAGAGACAAACCCCAGGAAAATCAAAATTAGGAATGAATTAATTGATATAAAATGCCCTTCACATCTTGTGTCTTATAGACCCTATCAATTCCAATATGGGTTAATGCTTTAACACTACCTTCACCCGCAGATGATATCTATTGTTTACGATGTTGTTAAAATGACCTGAAACCCATTATACCTACGAATATTCAGGAAAGCATAATGAATACATGTAAGTTGATACTAATTTTATCTGTCTTTTTTACTTTGGTAGGCTGTGCCACACTCTTTCAAGAACAGGAGTATGTTCTAATTGATCTACCGGTTGATAAAGATTATACATACTATTACGATATTTTTTCATTGCCTGAAATAGTGAAAATACGAAAAATAAGACTGATAGGTGAAGGAAAGTTAAGAAACATCGAAATCCATGTCCGCGATGCAGAACAAAGGTGGCAACTCAAGAAAAAAATTCATCAAATAAATCAATTTCCATTTGATATTCCACTGGTTGTAGATACAGACGCTATAAAAGTAAAAAAAATCTATACCACAGTATTTGGAGAAATTGAAACCATTCAGTTTTTCACTGTAGTAGATGAAGATTACAGAAAGTTCTGAATAACCCCTATATTGGTTATATATCCTATTACCCATACAATACCAGATTGTTGGATATATAAACTGGAATGCTTATCTCTCTTGGTTGTTATTTGTTGCACCAAAATGTGCATTGGTATTCTTGGCTGCCCATTTTCGTGCCAAATCATAATTCCTAACCGAAAGTGTAATCTGCTATAAAACTCAATTAACTTTTGACAGAGGTCTAACTTTGTTAACAGAGGAACGCGTAGTTAATGATAAAGTTTAATCTGTATTTAAATATTGCTCTAATGCAGTTTTGGATGATAGGAATGTTCGTATTCTTTGGTTGTGGTGCACAAAGTCTCGGTCCGCATGAACCGTTATTACCAGCAATTGACGGAGATGATAAGTTCTCAGATAGATTCCAATTGGACGAAGAACCCAACTTTTACTATGATCTGTATGGTACAGAAATTGTTGAAGGGACAGAACTCAATAGATACTCTGATGAAAAACATTTTGATAAGAACGGTAAATTGGTTGTGGGTTGGACAGGTCAGCTTGATAGTCTACGATTCACTTCGCAATTAGACCGTACTATTATAGTTGAAGAAACTTTTCTTGGAAGATATACAGAGTTCGCTATTGGGGATCACTTACGACTTAAACCTTCTACCTTATTTCCAAATCGATATATTATATATAAGACAGAATTTGATGGCTTGAGATGGGATATTTCTTTTGCACAAGAACACCATCTCTTTTCGCTTATTCACTCACGCATCTCTAATCCCATTCGAATTACAGATGCTATTCCAGGACAAAGACTCGGTGGTGAACTTGGACGGCGAAATGGGTTGAACCCGTTATCAGGTGTCAGGAATATTGAAAATGCAAGATTGGTTGGGTTTCGTGGACAAGGATTGATTGGTGAGTTATTTCGTGTAGGGTTTACGTATGTTAATATGCATAAGGAACATCCAGAACGATTAATTGGATCATTGATGGGAACCGTTGCCAATACGCCTCCTGAAGTAATTTCTATTGTTTTTCGTGATGACTCACCCGAAGATAACCATACAGACCTATTAACAGATATTGACAATTATGATTCCAATTTACATGGTGATCATATTCAGGAAGGGATTGGTGTTGCATTTAAGAGCATGAAGATCACCATCGTTACCCAAGAACTTGAAGAATTGACACCAGAAGATATCAAAGAGGGAATTGAACCCAAACATCTTCCTGAAGAAATGCTCTACATTGAAGTCGATGCTGATCAAGTCGTTCCTGTTAATCACGCTGGAGGTCCTTCAGTAGTACGGAATTCAGTAGACGGCAAATGGAAGATCGTCAGTGGTTTCAATAAGATGAAATACGACTTGAATCTCACTGATCCAAGTATAGATATTGACCCACGAACTGTTAAATCTGTAGTGTTTGATATGGTTGTTGCGGGTGATTACAACATTGCTGTCATCGGATTTAGCGAAGCAAATAAATCTGAATCAAATCCTTCATTGCAGGAGTGGATTAAAACCGACGATGGACATATTCAAATTCCCTATCGTGATATTATACAAGCTCCTGGCAATTATGGACAATCTGATGAATATATTACCAACAGAAGAAAACTGGCTGACAATCCCAGTAAGTGGAAGGGTGAAGGAAGACCTCGAAAAGTAAGATATCGTTATGGTAGCGCAAGAGCTGCCACTTTATACGGAATTGATATTGAAGGAACGGTCAGTAATGTCCGGATCAGAGCACAGTATTCCATTAACGGCAAATATAAACAGTATCCAACAGTTCCAAAAGACAAGGTAGGGTTTAGTCGTAAGGAGACAACAATAAAAACCCCGACTGGTGACGAAGCGACCGGTGTATCTCTTGATAGACGTACCGGACTCTATGTAGATGCACAGGGGATTCCCACTTACTCGGAAACCGAAGGTGAACGGTTTGAAACTTTATTGGGAGGGGACGGAACTGAAGAGGATGGAGATGGAATTCTCGGTAGAGAAAAGGCCTGGTTTATCCAACTTGAATCCCGCTTTGAAAAACTTCACTTAGAGGGTGCAATATATCATATTGATCCTGGCTACACAACAAACTATCAGAATTTTGGGGCACATCCAGGGAGAGGACAAATTTACACAATTGGTCCACCTCAAGGCAATAACACGATTCCTCCTGAAGTAGATTCATGGGATGAAGGTATTTACAATTTGGTTGAGGATGATGATGATGGCGACGGCTGGCCCGATGACATTGACTTTGATGGACTCATTCCACGCGCAGATGACCGAGACCAAAACGGGGTATTAGATTTCCAAGAAGACTTTCTAATTTTTGATGCAGACCCACCCGTGTTTACAAACATAACTGACCTAAACAATAACGGCATTGTTGATTCCATAGAAGATGACTATGAACCTGAATACGAATATGGAATAGATCGTAAAGGTTACCATCTTAAAGCAGAATACGATCTGCTTGACAATCTCGCTCTCAAAGTCGGTTGGATAAACGAGCGGGAGATTTCAAGTAGACGGAAAAACAATTCCAAATACATACATCTCACCTATGAACGTGACATCCCGGATTTTGGTAGTTTTTTCTTTCAAAATAGATTTGTTAGAGCACAAGATGATATTCCAGAATATACAATTGCATTACCTGTTGGAGAATTGGAACCCATCCATTTTAATGATGAACTTGATTATTACAACGCACGTAGGAATACAACAACACTTCAATTTATCTATACTGCTGTGAAGAACTTGACACTTGAAGCAAAAGCATTAGTTGTTATGCATAAACAATTTGAACAGGATCTCGAAAATTCACTGTTTATAGATATTGAATATGATCCAGGGACTGAGAATTTTGAACCTGATGAACGGGTTGACTTTATGGTACCAATAGAGCAGGTACGTTCTGTTAACAAAAGGAGAATTTACCCTTTCTATCCAGATCACGGATTAAATGCACTTGATCCAACTGATACAGGATTAATATATGATGAATCAAACTGGAAAAAACGCCGTTACGCCGAACAGATTAAACGTAATCAACTAACAATTCTAAAAGCAAGATACGAAATTCCACTGGGTAATCTTCCATTAATCAGAAATTACAGTGATGATTTATCGCTTACACCGATGGTAAAATATGTCTGGGAACGTGCTTTTGATAGAACAGGTGATGAAATACCCAAAATTCTTAACCCTAAATTGTATTCACCAACCGATGATCAAACAGTTGAATATTTACGATTCAATCGAAGGAGTCGTGAGGATATTCTCGGTTTTCGACTTGATTATCAGTTCACACAAAGATTTAAAATCCTCGGTGGATTTCAATACAGGAAGTTTACCAACCGAAATAAGATCTATAAGAAATACTTACAAAATTTCCCTGTTGAAACCGAAATACCCTATTTACATCGTCCTGACCTACGGACTCGTATTTTTGAAATTCAAGCAATTAATAGGGGTGTATGGCTCGGTTTTTATATTGTAATACTCTCAGGACACCGTATAACAAACAATCTGTTCCAGCATACGATAAGTAATACCACCTATGTTCGTGCAATGGTTGGATTCTAATCCCATTTCTATTGTCAGGGAAAGAGAACCATCGAAATATAATTGATGAAATTTGTTTGAATAAAACCTATATCCAACTCCCATTAAAATTACTATTGGAGTAATAGGAGATTTATCATGAATACCAACCCCACTCATTTAAGACGTAGATTATTGTTATATGCCACACTTTTATGGATTTTAGGCATACCGCGATTTATTAATGCCATTGAACCGATTGCAACAATTGGACAACCTACACCACTACAACACGCTTTTCTTACAAATGACACATTTATCCGCGTTGTACCAACACATATTCAAATCGTGAATGCCGATACAGGTTTAGTGATAGATGATTTTGCTAATCTAAATAAATATGATGATGTTGTCTTTAGTTCAGAAACAACGCATGTCGCAATTCAGAAATCGACAGATAATCCCAGAGGATATACTATAGAGATTTGGGATGTCAATACACGTACGCAAATTTCTCAATGGGATATTGAAGATGATTTTCGTATCGCTGCCTTCAGTCCTACTGAACCAATATTTGCAGCAATTATTAGCAACAAAGTTTATTTATGGAACTGGCAAACAGGTGAACAAATTGACATGATGGCAGATGCCCGACGTCCAGCTAACTCATGCTATACCTATACAAACCCTGACGGAAGGGGGACAAACCGTACCTGTCTCAGTCCTCCAAGCGAGAAAGAAATGGTGTTTACACCAGATGGAAAATTTCTATTTGTGGCATCACAACGACCGGATATAGAGGTGTGGAACATCGAAACACGCAAATTAGTTGAACACATTGAAGGACACACAGGAGACTGGGTTGATGGCTTGGTTATCAGTTCTGATGGAAAGTACTTGGCTTCGTTTGAAAGCATCGCAGGCATCATTTATATATGGGATGTGGCAACAAGACAACTATTATGGAAAACCAAGAACGGTATTGGAGAGATCACAAGCATTGCCTTTAGTCCAAATAGTCAACATTTATATGTTACCACGACAACAACAATGTTCTGGAGGCGTGGACTTAATCCATGGGAAGGATGGGATGATAAGGTCAGAGTTTGGAAAGTCAAGTCGGGTGAACAAATTGATACCATTGAGACGAAGTTTCGTAGTTTAAGCACAATAGAAATATCTCCTGACGGGAAAACATCACTAATTGAATATTCTGATGGGATTGTACTCTGGGATATAGAGAAAAAACGACCGCTGCATGAGTGGACAGACTTTACAGGACGTTGGTTCTGGGAACGTCCTCATTTGAGTCCTGATGGAAAAACGGTAGTCTCATTATCTCGTCATTTTTTAAAAACCTGGGATGTATCAACACAACAGATGGGGTTACTAATTTCTGCAGATGATTATAAATTCGAAGGATTGGCAATTTCCCCTAATAGTAAAAAGATTGCTGTTGGCAAAGATCCGTGGATTGATATTATTGACATTCAAACAGGTAATGTTGATACCCAAATCCCTCCGAAGTTTGTTTGGGCTATTGAAGATATTGCATTCAGCCAAACAGGTAGGTGGCTTGCTGTATCAGGTGCTTGGAGTGATCTTGCAATCGTGGATATGAATAATCCCGCTAAATCCGTGAATCTCAAAGAAGATAATGTCCCAGTCGGTATAAAAGGATATCGAGAATTTGCCTTTAGTGAAAATGATACCTACTTTGTAGCTTCAGGACGAACCGGTAATAACAATAATTATCAATATTGGATTCAATTGTGGAAACGTATAAACGACACATTTTTCTTCATGTATGCATGGCAGGCACCAGAAGGAACAACCAACTTTAGTTCACCACCAGCTTTTACCACAAATTCGGATGGCTCTGCATTTTTGGCAGCCCCATATTATAAAGAAATCCATATTTGGCACATTTTGCCAGACAGGGCGGAACTATTATCAATATTGGATGCCTATGGATATAGTCCAGTGCAATTTACTCAAGATGGTCGCTATCTTTTAACTCGGTACGGAATCATAGACTGGCGAAAAAATAGACCTATAAAGAATAGCTCATTTCCATCTGGCTATATAGATCTCAGTAAGGATGGGACAGTTTTACTGTCCCACAATGAAACCGGGCAATATAATATCTTGGATATAAAAGACTTTCTCTCTTTCTTACCTTATTCTGTGGAACCAAAAGGCAAACAGTTTGTTACACTCGGACAGGTAAAACGTAATCAACTACTACAGAATTTCCCCAATCCATTCAACCCAGAAACCTGGATTCCATTTCGACTGGCAGATGAGAGCGATGTAACGATAGAGATATATACAGCAACAGGAAAATTAGTTCGTACTCTATCTCCGGGAAAAATGGCAACGGGAGACTATACATCAAAATCTAAAGCAGTTTACTGGGATGGACATAATAACAATGGTGAACCGATTAGTAGTGGGGTTTATCTGTATAAGATTAATGCTGGTGAGTTTTCGGCAACACGTAAAATGCTTATTCAAAAGTAAAATACAACAGGTTTGGGAAACAGGAGTTAATAGTATGAGCAATCAATTTCTTATTTCAAGACTACTTTTGTTTATTTTAGTTTCGGTTATCTTGGTTATTATCATCCAGGATGTAGGATACGCACGTAGAAAAGGGTATATATATTTTACGGAACGAGATAAAATCAAACGGATGAACATAAATGGAACTGACGTTAAAGAAATCCTAACAGGTGTCGGATGGGTAAGAGATATTGCTTTAGACATGTCAAACCGTAAGATATATTGGGTTACACCACCAAGAATATATCGTGCTAACTTAGACGGTTCAAAGATTGAAATGATCGTTGATAAAGTAGCTCCTAATAAACCACCAAGAGAAGCGGCAAATAACCCTTTCTCCATTGCATTAGACATAAAGGCTAACAAGGTATATTGGGGTAATAATGGTCCATGGGACATTCGACGCGTAAACTACGACGGATCCGATATTGAACATATTGCGATTAAACATTTTGTCTTTGATAATGTATTATTTCCGATTACGATAGACGCTGAGAGTGTTGAAATCGACGTAAGGGAAGGCAAGATGTATTTTGCCGATTCATTCCAAGATAATATTGCTCGAGCAAATCTTGATGGATCAGATTACGAAGATCTCGGTATTTCTCTTAATGATCCACGCGGACTAATACTTGACATGCAAAACAGAAAAATGTATTGGACCCAAGTAAGCGGTAAAATTAGAAGGGCATCATTTGATGGTGAGAATAAAGAAACCCTCTTAACTGAATTGGACTATCTGGGGGATATTGCATTGGATATACAGTCTCGTGATATGTATTGGGTAGAATGGGATGTAGAGAAGCGAAATTGGAGTAGGATTCGACGGGCGAACTTTGACGGATCTAACGTAACAGACATTTACAACGGATTGAATTCCATCTTTGCCATTGCATTAGATATAGACAGATTCTATGACGTTATACCTACTACAGAAAAGTTGACAACCACTTGGGCACATGTAAAGAATCACTGATTACCATATACCAAACTCGATTAAAAAAGGCACGGTTCATTAATCGTGCCTTTTTTATTGCACCTACACACTAATGTTGTTATGATAAACACTATGAAGATCCCATCAATTCTGGAGTCATCTATGAAGAAATACCGTGTTGCAATTATTGGCTTAGGTGGCATGGGTGGACACCATGCACAAGCAGCAATGTTAGAAGAAAACTGTGAACTGGTTGCTGGAGCAGAAATACATCTGGAACGCGCAAAAGCATGGGGAGAACGTTTCGGTGTCAAGGCAATCTATGACAATTATGAGAAGATGCTTGATGAACAGAAACCCGATATTGTAATCATCCCAACACAAGCACCCGTACATCACGCTCCAACAGTTGCAGCAGCACAACGTGGCGTACACGTATTCTGTGAAAAACCGATCACACTGAACCTTATTGAAGCCGACGAAATGGTTGAAACCTGCGACAAAAACAATGTTAAGTTTGCTATAAACCACATCAAACGCGCCAGTCCATATAATCGACACGTCCTATCCCTAATTGAACAAGGCGTAATCGGAGATGTCATTCTGATGAAAGCAACAGACAAAGGTGGACGCAAAGTAGGGAACTCGTTGATGGAAATGGGAACACACCTTTATGATTGGTTACGTCTCTTCGGTGGTGATGTAGAATGGACACACGCACATCTTATACAAATGGATGGTAGAGAATCAACTGCAGAAGATATAAAACACACACAAGAAGTCCACCCTCACGATCGCGATGCTGGACTTGTTCTTGGAGAACGCGGACACGCATCCTTTCGCTTTAAGAACGGTATCCATGCAGATGTACAATTCCTTGCACAACCCCAAACAAACGATAATGCATACGGTATAGATATAATTGGAACTGAGGGACGAATTGCTATTCGAGAGAGTGTCGGCACAACGATGTATATCCATAAAGGACAACATAAAACACCTGCAGAAGTGTGGGAACAGGTACATCTTTCTGAAGAAGACTTTGACGAACGAGGGAATCTGAGAGATAAAGGATCGATACGTTTGTTACTACAACGTCTCATGTTACGTGATCTGATTGAAGCAATTGAGGAAGATCGAGATCCATTTGCAAGTGGTAGGGATGGTAGAGATTGTTTGGAGATGATTCATGCTACATGGGAATCCCATCGTCAGAAGTCCCGAGTGTATATGCCATTAACACCAAGGGAGCATCCGCTTGAACGTTGGAGAATTGAGTAATACTAATACACAATGATTCGCAATTATTCCGGGAATTCAGAAACCAATATTTATAGGAGTACTTAATGCAACGAATAGATATATTACATCCTTCAATCAATGAATATTTACAAGATATTATTCCTGAGCGGGATGAAGTGCTGACAGAAATGGAAGCACATGCACGAGAAAATAGGTTCCCAATTGTCGGTCCACTTGTTGGACGCGTTTTACATCAGTTGGTATTGATAACAAACCCTATACGAATTTTTGAGATGGGATCTGGTTTTGGGTATTCAGCATATTGGATGGCAAAAGCATTGCAAAAGCCTGAAGCAACCATAATCTGCACAGATGGTTCACAAGAGAATGCTGACCGTGCAACAGATTATCTGAAACGAGGTGGTATTGCAGATAGAATTGACTATCGAGTTGGTAATGCATTGGAAATCATTGATCAAACGGATGGTGAATTTGATATTATCTATAACGACATTGACAAAGATGGATATCCTGAAGCATTCAGAAAAGCTATACCTCGACTTAGGAAGAGTGGTTTATTTATTACAGACAATATGTTGTGGGGTGGTCGTGTTACACAGAATATTGAGAACAGAAGCAACAATCTAAATGAGGGAGAACAGTGGATTAACGCAACGACAGAAGGAGTTAAAGAGGTGACAAGATTACAGTATAGTTCACCAGATGTATTCACGACAATTATTCCTCTTCGAGATGGTGTATCTGTTGCTGTCAAACGTTAAATTAAGGAAAGACTTCAGATGGAAATCACCAATTGTTCGAGATGTGGTTCAGAAAAAGTTATGCAGAATTTGTTGATACAGAGCGAAATGGCACTTCAGATTAAAATAACCGTAATTAACGCAGGAGCACCAATATTCCAGAAGACCAAGATGGAAGCATTGAAGGCAACTGTATGTGGCGAATGTGGTAACGTTGAATTAACAGCCGATAATCCAAAACAATTATGGGAACACTATTCGATAAAGAAAAATACATAAAACATCAGAATCTATCAACGACAATTTTTTTGTTTACAATTTTTTACATTTTTGATATACTTTCCCTTGAGTTCAGTAATTTAAATGTATTGATATCATTGATACACAAAATTGGTGATATTCCTTACTAAAGATGTTGTTCCTTTCATAGAATTACTGGAATATAGGTATTACATTCAACTATCCACCAAATAAATCGGGATATAGTATATAACCCCTTACGATTATATAGTGGATCTATTTTCACCATTCTAATGATTACCTTCCAGTAATGTGTCTCTAACCATTGACTTTAACTATTTCTGTTTACTAATTCACTTAATCAATAGATTCAAAGTCATAACCAAATATTTTCTTGAAATTAATCAAGAAGTATTACCTATCAGATTATAATACTGAAAAAATGTTAATTGTTGCGTTTGGTTTACACAGTTTTTGATTGACCGGCGCATTTAGAATCTTACCTATATCTTAGGAGGAATACACAGATGAAAATGAGAATAATACAAATAGGCGTCATTGTCCTATTTCTTACAGGTTTATTAGTTGCTACGAGTCAAGCAAAGATTGATCCTGAAGACTTTATAGGTATATGGAAATTTGATGAGGGTAAAGGTGATTCTGTAAAAGATGCCTCAGGAAATGATCATGAAGGTGAACTCATCAGCAATCCAAAATGGGTAGCAGGCAAATTTGGTGATGCTCTGGAGTTTGATGGGTCAAACTATATTGATTTGGGTAATGCAGAATCGCTTCAGTTCGATGGGGATGTAACCATTCTTTTTTGGGCAAAACCTGAAAACGTCGGAGCGGGACGTCAGAACATCGTTTGTAAATCTTATGGTGGTGAAGGGTGTTTGACTCAAGAGCCAGCAGGAGTGATGAGTTTTTATTGGGGAGACTGTGGCGGAAATTGTCAACCCTATGTAGAAGTTAAAAGACCTCCAAACGGTACAATCGTAAGTGGTGAATGGATACATATCGCTGAAGTTCGGGATGTTGGTAAACGTCAGTATTGGATGTATAAAAACGGTGAAGTCGTTTCCAATGATTCTTGGGCAAAATGTGGTGCACATCCTTGTGGCGATTCAAAAGCCAGTGATCTTAATCTCTATATTGGAACCGGTTATGCTGGCAGATTCAGAGGTATCCTTGACGAAGTGGCCATTATAGGTGCTGTGTTAAGTGAAGCTGAGATTAATGACATCATGTCTGAAGGTTTGGACGGTGCTGCTGATGTTACCGCAAGTGGTAAAATCGCTACAACTTGGGCAAGAATGAAACGCTAACTATCTATAGATACATTTCACATAAAAGGCAAGAACATTATGTTCTTGCCTTTTCCTTCGTCCACCTTGATATTATCAAACCGATGTGTTATTATTGGAGTCAATATTTTACTGTCCATTTAATACCATAACTTGAGGTGAATCAATGTGGACATTAATAGCTTTACCCATCCTTCTAATATTAGCTTTACTATTCTATTTTTTATCGGTACAATCGCGTAAAACATACAACTGTCCACAGTGTGGTGAAAGAGTCCGTGTGGAACATATGAATGCAAGTCGTTGTGGAATGTGTGGTGCACCCATTAAACAGGAGGAAACTTAATGAGAAGAGAAGATTTACTGACTGGAACACGACCAGATATTTCTGGTGGAAAAATCATCATGACCGGTAGCGATGGTTTTGATGGTTATGAAATTATGGATTATAAAGGTATGGTTTGGGGAATCTCTGTCCGAGCAAAAGATATGGGACAAGATTGTGCCATGGGATGTAAAGGTGTAACCGGTGGTGAGTTAGATTCTTATTCTGCCTTAGGTGATGAATCACGACAACGTGCTATTGATCTTATGCTCGAAATGGCAGGAAGACAGGAGGCCAATGGAATCATAAACGTGGGTTTCGAATTGACTGGTGCCTCACAAGGATCTTCCCAAGTCGTCGTTCATGGTACCGCTGTGGAAATCAAAGCAATTCCAAATTATGTTCCTACAGGTGCAGTTGGGAATCTTCTCGCGGATATACAAGAGACATTAGATAAGTAGTAATGATTCTCAATAGAGTTTCAAATTTTATCTACAACATCCGTCTAAAGTGGATTTGGTTATATCACACATATACTTTCAATTGGGCACACAGACCTTTATGTGAACGATTTAAGTCTGGTGTACTTCAATTTGGCAGACTACATTTATGCCGAAGTTGTATGTTTGCTTATATTGGAATAGTATTAGGTATAATTACATCTTTAAACTATTCAACCTTTATTCAACAGATACAACTTATTTGGCTTTTATCCGCTCTATTTCCTGTCATATTTCTATCCTATCCGCGATGGTATAAAAAATTCCCAAGGTTTATTCAGGATGTACTCCGTTTAAATATGGGAATATTCATTGGTTTATCCCCATTTCTGCTAATATATCAAAACTATCTTTCTGGAATAACTACACTCATAGTTATGTCAGTATTCTGGTGGATTTACTTCCGTCAACGTCAGATACGTAAGAGACATGCTTGTGATAAGTGTCCGGAATTAGATCTACCTGAAATCTGTAGCGGATTCAAGGAACAAGCAGCTGCTATCCGTCTTTATGAGATTCAGGCAACTGACTTTATGTATAAAAGTGGACGGGGTATTCCACCAGAGGTAGTCAGAAATACACGAACTAACAAATAAAGGAGTTGAATGTCACTGCTTAAACAATCACATCACGACCATTTCGATGAATACGGATATATGGTTATTGAAGAGGCTGTTCCAATTGAATTATGTGAGGCTGTCGTAGATGCAATTTTTGCTTTCTTGGAGATGGATCCATCCGATCCGAATGACTGGTATCGAGCACCTCACAAACCCGGCGCAGGTATGGTGGAAATGTATCATCACCAGGCAATGTGGAACGTATACCAACATCCACCAATTTATGAAATCTATAAAGAAATATATGGTACACATCGGATTTGGGTTCACCAAGACAGGGTTAACATGAAACCTCCTCGGCATCCTGATTATCCTGACTGGGACCATAAAGGAATGTATCATTGGGATGCGGATACGACAAATCTTCCTGTGAGATTTAGTACGCAAGGTGTCTTGTTTCTGAGAGATACAACTGACAATCAAGGATCATTTGTATGTTGGCCAGGGGCTCATAAGTCTCTGATTGACGAAGAGAACCCTTGGGTACCAGAACTTACACCTGATAAATTCATACAAGTTCCGGGGAAGGCAGGTTCATTACTCATTTGGCATGTCGCACTACCTCATGGTAATGGACGTAATACATCTGAGAAACCCAGATTGGCACAGTATATGAATTTTTATCGTGCACCGAACCCTATGAATGAAGAACGTCGACAAGAACGGATTACATTATGGCGTGAACGACGGGCACTTGGTCGTAGACCCTATCCTGGAGATCCACGCGGGTGGGAAGCAAAAAACTATGAATCCCCGGAACTTACACCTTTAGGTCGCAAGCTGCTTGGGATTGATTTGTGGGATTAGATCTATTACCTAACCGATCCCTGATCTTATATTCTGTAGGAAGGGATTCTGATCCCCAATCTTACATTTCTTCCATCCTTCCATCCCCCTCCTATCTTCTCTTCTGTAGGAGGGGATTCCGATCCCCGATCTTATCTAAAATAACATTTGTAATTTACCTGCAATAAAATAAGGATAAGGGAAACAATGTTCCCTTATCCCGTCCAAAGAGTGCGACACTATGTGTCACACCACATAGGGCGTAACACTAAGTGTCACACCTCCTCTGGTTAGTAAACATAAAATTACCTCCTTTTTCCGCAATACAGCGGCAGTAGGATACCACTATCAAAAATGATAATGATTCACCTATACACATTTATGGATGCACTTTTGCACTTTTTTAGAAAAAAATAATGTGATTTCAAAAAAAATCTGCAATATGGTTTGTTGGATCCATTCAACTACCCGGACTTCGCCATACTATACGTCCTCGTGATAGATCGTATGGAGATAGTTCAACTGTAACTTGATCACCCGGTAACACCCAGATTTTATGTTGCATCATCTTCCCAGATAAGTAGGCCACAACTTTGTGGTCGTTATCTTCCAGTTCTACCATAAATAAATTTCCTGGCAGAGATTCAAGAACGACCCCAGGTACACGTATTGCAGAATCTTTTGTTGGTTTTAGTTCTTCTTGTGTTATCTCTTCTGATTCTAAATGTTTATCCTTCATCTGATTACTCCTGTATAAAGTTGTTTCATTATTGTAATTTTGCAGTTTAGAAAAGTTCTATTTTATTACATTCTGTGATCGCAAGAGACATGCATATTGACTAACATTACGTATTTAATAAGATAAAAATAGTTGATTTGTTATTCATTTTAATAATCTTGCCTAAACACTTGATTAGATGTATTAATACAACGAATTGTTCATAAAAAAAGTTGACATGTTCCCTTATTATTGTTAATATGTAGAACATATTATTCAACCTTTGGATAGTAGTATTTAGGGAGTAAATTATGAGTGAAGCATTACCGTTAGTTGCATATCCCGACCTTGAAAGTCAAGTTAAAGCAATGGAAGATGACGGATATGCCTATCTACCACAGGTTATTAATACGGATGAACTCGCAGAACTTCGCAAGGCAATGGATAGGTTGACAGCAATTCCTGAGAGTTATGATAGATATAGCGTTCCACAAAATGGTGAGGGATTTCTTAATAAACATATAAATAATGCATTCAATCGTGATACAGTATTCTTACACTATCTTGATAAGTCACCTGTTATTGAGTTAGCTGAGGCTGTTCATGGTGGAGATTGTCATGTAATTGGGATGACTGCATGGATCACCGGTCCAGGACGGCCTGATCAAGGATTACATACAGATTGGTTACCTATACCACTTCCAGCTGATATCTTGGAAGATCCTCGAATTAAAGTTCCAATTTTCATTACCACTGCTCACTACTATTTGGATGATCTCTATGAAGATCTTGGTCCAACGAAGTTTGTCCCGGGTAGTCATCTGTCCGGACGAAGTCCAGATGGAGATAATGAATGGAAGGGGGCAAAAGAACAAAGTATTCTTTGCAACGGTGGTGATGTAGTGATTTTCAGAAGTGAAGTGTGGCATAGAGGTACTGCGAATCGTAGCGATCAGACACGTTACCTGTTACAGGTGCATTATGCTAACCGTATGATAACTCAAAAATATCCACCCTATCTGAATCGATTTCAGTTTGATGAATCAATATTGGAGAATGCAACAGAACGACAACTTAGATTGATGGGAAATCATCGTCCTGGTGCTTATGATTAAGTCCACACCACTAATTTGAATCATATCATGAACGGGACGATACCATCTTTTGAATAATACTGAATATTCGGGTAGACTTACAAATCGAAATGTTATTAGCGAGGATCCAACTGGGAAAATTATAGCTCTCAGTTTGCTCCTCGCTTTTCTTTGGGGTGGAAATTCACCTTCAATTAAAGTGGGTTTGCAGGATCTACCACCTATGGCACTGGCATTTGTTCGCTTCTGTATTGGGTTAGTTATTGTTGGCGGATGGTCGTTATATTGTCGAATTCCACTGGGCTTAAAACGTGGAGAATTCTCCCGTCTACTACTTCTTACCGTAATTTTTATATCACAAATTATCACGTTGAATACGGGCACACTTTACACATCTGCCTCTCGTTCAACTATATTTATAAATGTCTATCCGTTTTTTACGGCTATATTTGCACATCTATGGATTCCAGGAGAGCGGCTATCCTTTAACAAGACATTAGGGATCGTTGTAGCCTTTAGTGGGGTTTTCATCACTGTAGCGCCTAATCTTGGATCTGGTGAAACGAGTGTAATAGGGGACATTATTGTGCTTGTAAGTGGGGCTTTTTTAGGACTACGAGTTGTGGTCACAAAACTGTTAGTCCAATCTATCCATCCATATCGTCTATTGGTGTGGTATTTGGTATTGAGTCTCCCGTGCTTTGCAGCATTGAGTTTTTTATTTGAAGGTGGTGAGACATTTCAGATTTCACTTGCTGGAGGGGCTGCTCTACTATATCAAGGTGGTATTATTGCTGGTTTCTGTTTTTTGGCTTGGACATCTATTCTTGAAAAGTACAGCGCGAGTAAACTGGTAGTATTCTTTTTTGCGACTCCATTATCAGGAGTAGTGTTTAGTAATCTATTCTTAGGAGATGAGTTGACAGTGTACTTATTAGGTGGTGCCATATTGGTTGCAGTTGGCATTTTCCTCGTGAATCTAAGATTCTAACGTCTTGATCGGATCCGAGATGTTTCATCGGTGGATACCTCCTACACATGTGAGTTTTATGGGCAAGCGATACAGGTAATCCCGTACCGCTTGCGTTGTCAAATAATTGAAATCCAATTCACTTTAAACACATTGTGTGAGGCAAATTATACTGGATACAGACGAATGTAGATAGAATTAACTACCAGTCTTTTCGGTCTCAATAGCAGGATATACTTCTACATCGGATGGTAAAATAGGTAAACCCACATAGAACGTCAACCAATCACCACAAAGTTCAATAGACATGAGTTCCTCATTCTCTGTGACATATTCATGCAGTTCTGTTTCAAATTCCTCTTTACCTTGAACATCCGTAACCGTAAGTTTGGCTGAGATTATCTCCTGTCGAGTATAAACAACTTCGATTTCCCCTTCTTCATTGTCAGGATCAGGATAGAAAAGCGTCATAACGTCAGGTAAAGGATCTCCAAGTTCCTGTTCACCATCTACGATCCATCGAGAGGTCTCATATTCATCCTTTGTACCCGGTATATGGTCAACACCGAGTATAACCTCTTCCTCGGCATCCTTTATGTGATACATATAACGTAGAAGAGCTTCACCTTCATACTTCTTTCGGACAACAAGTTTAAAGGCATGTGAGGTATCACCAGTCTCTTCATAAGTTGTAAGATCCGATAACTCAATCATGCTGTCAATAGAAATATCAACCAATTCATGCTTGAGTGGTGTTTTATCCTTTTCCTCTTTCTGCTTACCAAAAAGAGATTTACCCTCTTTCCGACCAAATAATGCCATGATTCACCTAAAAATAACCTTTGTTATACAATACTAACATGATCACACCAACAACCATAAGACTACCAAAAATAAGAAGAAACCAAGTACCCCCGGATGTCTTCTTACGAACAATTACCTCTTGTGTGACTGGCGGGGCACGTTGAGAATTCGTGGTTACATTTGGTGTTTCAGCAGTGGCAAAAAGTTCCGACTTCAATGCCTCTTCATCAGGAAGTTCTTCAACCGTGACAACTTCTACATCCTCACCGTAGAACTTATCAGGATTCTTCTCAACATAGCTGGCAATGTAGTTCTCATCCTTGTTTGTGCCGGGGTCTACATAATTCGGATTCTCTTCAATCCCTTGGCTTTCATAATATTCCTTGTATTTCTCATATTCCGCTTGTTTCTCTGCAGACCAGTGGGAACGGTCATAATCTCTATGATGGTAATGCCATAAATAACTATGTCGGATTGAATGATTGTAATAGTCATGGAAATAGATATTAAACATTAGGTTATTAAACGCCATTGACGCCGTAAGCGAATACATCGAATATCCACCCATAGGATAATAACCACCGTAATTGTTCACTGTAATGGTTGAACGTTGTTGTCTTCGAGTTTGTGCAGTTTGACGATTTGCTCTTGTATTCTGTCGTTTCAAACTACGGTTTTCAGCTTTAAGTTGTCGTACCTGCTTCCGATTTTGGGCAGTCGTTTGACGTTGCGAACGAGACGTAGTTGCATTTCTTGTTGATGCTGTGTTGGTCGTCTTCCCACGCGTTGTTGCCGTTTGTTTCTGGCGCGCCGCTGAACTTGCACGTGTAGAGGTAGATCTTGATGTTCTACTTCCACTGTATGTACTACCTGTACTGCGTGTACTACGGCTTGTAGACGGTCTCGTATAGCTGCTACGTGATGAGCTACGGGATGGGGCTTTATAGGTCTTTGTACTACGGCTATAACTACGACTTGAACTGCGACTATAACTACGACTGAAACTTCTTCCAAAACTACGTCCACCGAACCCACGCCGACTTTCTACAATATCAGGTGCTAAACTAAATAGGAACAGAATAATAGCAGCGTATGATAGTATTCGCTTACATGCCGAGGTATGATTTGATAAGTGCTGTATTATACGTTTCATACTGACATTCCTCCTCAGTGGTCTTTCAAAACTTGACAATAAGATCTAAATTTGTTACACTAATAAAACTCGAAATATGTGCCTGTAGCTCAGTTGGATAGAGCGTCAGCCTCCGGAGCTGAAGGTCGGGCGTTCGAGTCGCCCCAGGCACGTTTGAATTTCTTTTCGGTTAAACAATCCTATATGTTAATTCTATCGTTCAATTAAAATTATCTTATCATGAATGGAATTGAGTGTCAAGGTCATTGAGAGAGAAGGGGTATGAAGTTTATGACATTTGATTCCTTGATTCCTTGATTCGAATTTTTCATCAAAAATACCGAAATATTTTCATATACTTCATATAAATGCAAAAAAAAATGAAGAAAATACCCATCTCTAACATCTAACATACATATATTACAAATACAGAAACACATTAATAATGTTTGTGAAAAAATAATATTACATAATACTATGTCGTACAATATTTAAACTAAAAACCAGCAACTAAAAACTAATGACTATCTATAAAAACGATCCTAATTACGACATTTCATATACGTCAAAAAAGCATACCTTTTAACCGATTGGAATGTCAAAATCAGGTAGGACAACAAAAACACAAAATCACATTTTTTCGAATTTCTTATAAAGTCAATTTAAAGTGGAGTAAAGTCAGTCTATAACAGGGGTTACAGAGGTAATTTACACCAATTTCAATGTCACACAATGTGTCAAAAAGTGTAACTTTTTTCATTTTTTC
Organism: uncultured bacterium; assembly: GCA_964652195.1. Taxonomy (GTDB): domain Bacteria; phylum Poribacteria; class WGA-4E; order WGA-4E; family WGA-3G; genus MSPOR6. The sequence continues at coordinate 19,916 of CAZZBB010000104.1, forward strand.
GAAGCATAGAGAAATGCAACAACAATACGATATATTGTCTGAGTATTTAGGATTAAATGTCTATTTTTATACCATATTTTCTGACTATATATTAGGATTAAATGTCCGTTTTTATTTTTTATGCCTTTTTAACAATCAGAAATATTAGTAATTGAAGTGTATTCTCAAAACTAAATTCACCCAACACCTCAAGAAAACCACTTACAGATATTGAAAGTTATATAACAATTAACGCATGTGATTCACGGAGAATGGGTATTATTAAATTCATAAACCCTTATAGAATCGGGGTTCATAAAATTGCTCCGTGAAGGTTTCCGTGAAAGTATAATCATCTCGATACACAAAAAATTAACACATACTTCCTAACACAATCTTAACAAAAAACTGGAAAGGTCAATGGATGGATAATTCAAAACTTGGGATGAACAAGACACAA
>CAZZBB010000105.1:0-28260 GCA_964652195.1 uncultured bacterium
GTTATTTTAAGGTGAAGTTTAACATTAGATAACGAATCTAACAAACAATCCAAGGAACGTACATCAAATGGATTGGATTAGTGACACTGCACATGGAGTAAATCCATCAGCCAAAAAAATAATACTGTGGGGAACACTAAAAAATCAGCTCCTAAAATAATGTTAATGTTGTGATTCGTAATGCAGCCATAATCTGTGATATGGCACCACACCGTTCTGGAGAGACATATTCTTCCTATACAGTATCCAGGACTCAATGGGATTTGTTCTCTTTTATACCAATCTCCACATCGCAAACTGAGTAGATGTTCTGAAGATGCTTTTGAATTGATGATAACAGTTGAATTTGAAATAGTAGTTTGTTGTGTTGTTAGGAAAAGTGGGTGGGTTTACCATCAAGACTAACCTTGTTTTTCTCTTTCCAATACGCTTTTATACCGTCTTCACCTTTTTTCTTTGCCCAGGTATTCAGTTGTTGTCTTTCACCAATGAATTCGTATAGTGGTACGGCTGTCCCACAGGAAGTTTGAACAAGGTCGACTTTCATGTCGAAGATTTGGCGTGCACCTGGATGGGAGGGAAAGAGTGGGAAGAATACCTGCCAGTCTGGATCATCGTCATGTATTGCTTTGGCGGTTCCGTAGAGGCGTAAAATAAGTGGTTTCTCATCAAATGAGTTTAACATTAGTGTCATACGAGGATTTTCCTGAACGTGTGCGGCAGTTTCATTTCCGCTCCCCGTCAAATTTAGCCAGATGACACGATTTGGATTGACAACTCGCAATGAGTCCATACCTTTTGGAGAAAGGTTTATCCTACTGTCTGCCGTTGCTGTAGCGACAAAATACATCTTCTGGTTTTCGATAAACTGCTGAATTTTCGGTGTGATTGTCTTGTATAATTGCGACATTGTGTATACCATTCCTCAATGATATATTACTACCTATGTTCATCATTTTTATACATCTATAGATGAATAGCATGTCGAATTCGCTGAAAAAACCTACCAATACGAGTTCGGAGATTATTCGGTAATTCATTGTTATTATTTAGTTCAAGTTGTCCCTTGTCCTGTACTTCTTCCAATTCTTTTTGCACTTCTGTAGTCCCTTCCTCTTTGAGGAAATCATGAAAATCGCTTCCACTAAACTTATTTTTTTTCATATTAGTTTCTTCCATTTTTCCAGAGATCCAGTCGTTTTTGTGCTAAACGTAAAACCTTTCGTGGTGTCTTCTGTGATTTTTTTATAATACCATTCAAAATCACCATTTCATTATCTACTACAGTCAATACGTTTCTTAGGAAGATTACTGCGAATTTCCCATAGATCAGTTCCCAATTTTCGAACAAGTGGCATTCCTACAGGCCAAAGTAATCTTACTTTTTCTATATCTACCCCTATCCTTTCTTCTCTGATTTGCCTAATCGTTTAAGCCATTCGCGTACAAGTTCGCGCCCCGTTTCTGTACGAAAAAAGATAGTACTGATCTTAGGGTTTTCATCCATAACATCGTGTTTAGATACGTCTCTATGCAACAGAATTATAACAGACGTTCAACTGTTAGGTCAAGATAATCATAGGTTGTTGTATCTTAACAAAATGTAGTATTGCTTACCATAGAATTAGTGTCTTTTAGAATCTTCTGCAATACCAAAAGTCACTCTTACAGTAAAAGTAATTCAACTCTAATCTCGGCTTCTTAGTGATGCCCAAGTTGTTGCTAATTTATCTGTGGGTTGTACATCATGCGGTTCAACCCCTTCTATATCAGCGACATACTTTCCTTCGTATACACGAATGTGGTCGAACCAGACATCTACTTTTTCTCCGCCAAGGATAAGTCCAGCGCGTGAATTTACGTCATCGACTGGCATTTTAAAAGTAATAAAAGATTCCTTCCAAGTTTCAGATAGACTTATTTGCTGTACAGCATACTCTGTCCAAGGTGCTCCTTGGTGAATTATCCGCATTCTTGCGTTTCTGGGTTTCTCACTCTTTCCCCACAAGCTATATGTATAAGTAGTATCTTTTTCCAGAGTGAAAGGTTGCTGGTAAAGTTGTATATGCCATGGAGCGTCACCTGCTTTGTTGATTTTCACATAGGCAGCATTCTTGCCAACGATGGGTTCGGCTTTATTCCCCTCAGTTTGAAAGAGAGCTGCGGCATTTTCGTGTGTCCAATGATTCCATTGGTCAAGTTTATTATCGAAATCACCGTTTTTTAGAATGTTGTCAGGTGGTTCTGCTGTATAGGCAATTACTGTCATCCCGAACACTGAAATCAATGTAAAAAGATATGTAGCAAGTCTCATTGTAGAATCAATAAAAAATAATCTCATTAATTGTGCTCATCTCCACTTTCAAGGTCGTGTTCTTCCCCGTCTTCTTGATTATGCTCCCCGTCATTACCATGTTCCCCGCTACCAACTTCAGGATGTGCTGTCCATCCATCAAAATCAGTGCTGGTTGCAGTGAGTTTAATAAGTATTTTCTCCTTGGGTGCTAAGTCCTTCGGAATAGTTGGACCGAGTTCTATTCCGTTTGATAAGTGAACTTCAACACGAACATCCTTCATTGCTTTGCCAGTAGTGTTTTCAATGGTACCATTGAAAGTATTACTTTTGGCATCGTAAGTTAAAATTAGTCGGACACCGTTTTGGACTTTGTCATAAGTTTCATCCAAAGCCAGTTCAGTGCCGGATTCTTCATCTCCATCGTCTATTGATGGTTTTGTTGTATCTGAACAACCGGTAATGACGACCAATAACAAAATACCAATTGCCGCCATAGTACTATATTTGTGAATTATGTGAACGTCCTTTTTTAATGTAATATTGTTAAATGTAATATTGCTATTGATCAGATAGGCTTACAGATTATTCGTATGTATTCTATGTTCTTAGTAATATCTGACATACAGACGAAAGTATCGTAATGGAAAACGATATGTCTTGTCAAGAGAAATATGGTAGATTTCTGTTCAGAGTTGTTAGTAGGAATTAGAAATGTATCAATGCTGAGATAAATCCATAGCGGGAATTGGGATGAGTATTAAAGGAAAAGGACAGGATAAACCTGTCCTTTTTAAGGATCCCGGCAACGACCTACTTTCCCACGGGGTCGCCCCCGAAGTATCATCAGCGCTGAAGGGCTTAACTTCCGTGTTCGGAATGGGAACGGGTGGGTCCCCTTCGCTATAGTCACCGGAAAGATGTAAATAATATTTGACAACTGTATAGAATTGAGGAACGGAAGAATAGAATAAGTTATCAAGCCCTCGACTTATTAGTACCAGTTAGCTGAACCGCTCACACGGTGTACACATCTGGCCTATCGACCTCCTGATCTCGAAGGAGTCTTACCAACTTAACGTTGTGGGATATCTTATCTTGAGGTGGGTTTCACGCTTATATGCTTTCAGCGTTTCTCCTTTCTGCACATAGCTACCCAGCGGTGCCACTGGCGTGACAACTGGTGCACTAGAGGTACATCCACCCCGGTCTTCTCATACTAGGGGCAGCTCCACTCAAATATCCTACGCCCGTACCAGATAGGGACCGAACTGGCTTACGCCGTTCTAAACCCAGCTCGCGTGCCACTTTAATCGGAGGACAGCCAAACCCTTGGGACCTGCTGCAGCCCCAGGATGTGACGAGCCGACATCGAGGTGCCGAACCGCCCCGTAGCTGTGAGCGCTCGGGGGCGACTAGCCTGTTATCCCCGGAGTACCTTTTATCCAATGAGTTACGGCCTTTCCACACAGCACCGTAAGATCACTAAGCCCTGCTTTCGCATCTGCTTGACGTGTCCGTCTTGCAGTTAAGCTCCCTTCTGCCTTTGCACTCTACGCGCGGTTTCCAATCGCGCTGAGGGAACCTTAGGGTGCCTCCGTTACATTTTAGGAGGCGACCATCCCAGCCAAACTACCCACCTGACACTGTCCTCGACACGGATTCACGTGCCGGAGTTAGAATTCCAATGCAACAAGAGTGGTATTTCAAGGACGACTCCACTGAAGCTGGCGCCCCAATATCAAAGTCTCCCACCTATCCTACACATGCAGCATTAAAACCCAATATCAAGCTATAGTAAAGGTTCACGGGGTCTTTCCGTCTTGGTACGGGTAACCGGCATCTTCACCGGTATTACAATTTCGCCGAGTCTCTCGCCGAGACAGTGCCCATATCGTTACGCCATTCGTGCAGGTCGGAATTTACCCGACGAGGAATTTCGCTACCTTAGGACCGTTATAGTTACGGCCGCCGTTTACCAGTGCTTCAGGTCGGAGCTTCCAGTTACCCTTGACTCCTCGCCTTAACATTTTGGCACCGGGCAGGCGTCAGTCCCTATACATCATCTTACGATTTAGCAGAGACCTGTGTTTTTAGTAAACAGTCGCATGGGCCATTTCACTGCGGCTTTTTTCGGTTTCGCGTGCGAAACGCGGCACGTACTAAAAGCACCCCTTCTCCCGAAGTTACGGGGTCATTTTGCCGAGTTCCTTAGCGAGAGTTCTCTCGAGCGCCTGAGGATTCTCTCCTCGCCTACCTGTGTCGGTTTACGGTACGGTCACCATGATTCGTCCACTCGAGGTTCTTTTCTTGGCAAGCAACCGGAACAGTTTGCATCCTTGCGGAATCCTGTTCACCTCTCGGAGTTTGATGTACCGGATTTACCTGGTACACTCCGTCGGGCTTAACCCAGCATATCCATCAGCTGGTAGTTCCTAATACTTGCGTCTCCCCTAGTTTCAACCTAGTCACGGTGGTGCAGGAATATTACGCCTGCTTCCCATCGTCTACGCCTTTCGGCCTCGACTTAGGATCCGACTAACCCTGGGCGGAATTGCCTTGCCCAGGAACCCTTAGGCTTTCGGCGAACAAGCTTCTTACTTGTTTTATCGCTACTCATGCCGGCATAATCACTTCTAATTCGTCCAGAGTACCTCACGGTCCTCCTTCAGTCCTACTATAGAACGCTCCCCTACCACATATATTTAAATATACATCCATAGCTTCGGTAATACGCTTAGCCCCGGAAATTTTCGGTGCAAAATCGCTCAACCAGTGAGTTATTACACACTCTTTAAATGGTTGCCACTTCTACGCCAACATCCTGGCTGTCTCAGCAACAAAACATCCTTTACCACTTAGCGTGTATTTAGGGACCTTAGCTGGTGGTCTGGGCTGTTTCCCTCTTGTCAATGGAGCTTATCCCCCACTGACTGACTCCCATGCTTAAGACTATGGCATTTGCAGTTTAACTGGAGTTGCTAACCTGGTAGGGCCGCGAGTCCAATTAGAGCTCTACCGCCACAGCCAAACACATGAGGCTAGCCCTAAAGCTATTTCGGGGAGAACCAGCTATCACCAGGTTTGATTAGCCTTTCACTCCGACCCACGGGTCATCCCCCAAGTTTTCAGCCTTGGTGGGTTCAGGCCTCCATATACTTTTACGTATACTTCACCTTGCCTATGGGTAGATCACCTGGTTTCGGGTCTACTCCATGCAACTAAACGCCCTATTCAGACTCGCTTTCGCTACGACTCCACATCATAAATGTTTAATCTGGCTACACAGAGTAAGTCACCGGCTCATTATGCAAAAGGCACGCGGTCATGCATGTCACTTGCGTGACTTAGCACTACCACAGATTGTAGGCTTTACGGTTTCAGGAACTTTTCACTTCCCTAACGGGGGAACTTTTCACCACTTCCTTCACAGTACTTCGTTCACTATCGGTTGCTAGGGAGTATTTAGCCTTAGGAGGTGGTCCTCCTGGATTCCCACAGGTTTGACCTATCCCGTGGTACTTGGGGTATCCATTAAGGGACTTCAAACTTTCGCTCACGGGACTTTTACCCGCTCCGGTCGCTCTTTCCAGAGGCATTAAGCTAGTTTTCAGTCTACCTTTTGGTGTGTCTGAACCCACACCGAACGGACCCCACAACCCCTGATATACAACGCGTTCAGGCTTGAACATATATCAGGTTTGGGCTATTCCCTTTTCGCTCGCCGCTACTGGGGGAATCGAGGTTTTCTTTCTTTTCCTCAGGTTACTGAGATGTTTCACTTCTCCTGGTTATCCCTTAGATAAATCTAAGTAACAGGTATTACCCTGTTCGGTTGCCCGATTCGGGAATCTCCGGATCATAGTTTACTATGCAACTCCCCGAAGCTTATCGCAGCCAGTCACGCCCTTTATCGTCTCCTAGCACCAAGGCATCCACCGTAAGCCCTTAGTAGCTTGATAAGGTGATATTGTATTCTACCGATTTACCCTCTCTATACAGTTGTCAAAGAACGCCGTCTAATTTTCAGAAGTGAAAATTCTTCTGATAGACGATGGAGATGAGCGGAGTTGAACCGCTGACCTACTGCGTGCAAAGCAGTTGCTCTCCCAGCTGAGCTACACCCCCTCGCGTCTGGTATATTAAATATACCCTAAAACCTGAACTTAAGTCAAATCCATTCTCAAATGGAAAAAGTAGTATACCATGGTATTTAACTCAAGTCAAATTTATTTCAAAGAACGGGACAAACAGTACTGTTAATCCCAAAGCAGATTTTAAGTATATCACAAAATGAAAACTATGTCAAATAAATTTCACGATAATCACACAAAAATCTAATAACTACTTTATTTTCATAAAGTTTTATTAAAAACGAAGGTAATTAAACTATCGTTTCACTAAAATAAATATACCGAATAAAATAATGTAGATTCGTGTTTATACCTCCCATCAAATCCATATAACAACTTTAGCGATTATCACAGTTACGGAATGTACTATTTCCATATAACAAGGATTGTGGGTAGATTTCCTAACATCATCACCGGTTAGGAAATCTACATACCGTATCAAGCAACTGCTAAAGCGCGTACTTCTCCGAATTCATGTGTCAACTTTTCCCATGAATCTCCGTTGTCTTCACTCAGGAAAAGTTGCCCGCTTACACTACAAGCAATTAGTAATCCATCAACACTCGGATTATATCCGAAACACCAAATAGTACTGTTAGCCGTAATTCCGATATCAGAACGATTCCAGCGAATAGCCTCTGCATCCGAGGCATCACTTGCGTCTTCCATAAAAAATATACCGCCTTGGTCCCCAGGAGGACCATTTCCTGCTCCAATGAAAACCTTAGCGTTGTCTCCGTTAAGATAAAATGCTGCCCGACAGTACGGCCACGGATAATGTTCACGGACTTTTAACGGTGTCCAATTGTGCATATCTGTAGTGATACATACATCGTTATTTGTTGCTGCAACAAGTGTTTTTTGCTCCCCTGGTACCACGGTAAGACCATGGATATCTAAGCTGCTCAACCCTTCGCTTCGATCATCCCATGTTTTTCCACCATCTGTGCTGAGACGCATACCATCAATTTCAATCCCTGCATAGATGGTATCATGATCTTCTGGATCAATAATGATAGTTGTAACACGGGGTATGATTGGAATTCCTTCGCACTCTTGTGCAAGTTCTGCATCAAGTTTTGCCCAGGTTTTTGCCCCATCAGTTGATTTGTAAAAAGCAGATGGACAAGTTCCAGCAAAAAGTGTTCCTGGATTTGTTGGATGGATAGCGAGTGACCATACTTCTTTACTATCCATTTCACTTGACATATGTTCCCACATATTACCACCATCAGTGGTTTTGACAACCCCTTTTTCTGTGCCAGCATATAAGATATTTGAATTTGTAGGATCGACAACAATAGCTCGAATATCTGCCTCTGGAAAAATTCCATTACTTGTCCTATCCCACGTTTTACCTATATCCGTGCTTCGCCATATACTCTGTCCAATTGTCCCTGCATATAATGTTTTCGGCATATATACCTCCTAATTAGTAGCTTTGGTAATCATTTATCGTTTGTTGTTTCATCCAGAACGCCTTCGTCAATAATAGTATCCCCTCGCTTGATACTCCATTCTACCGCTCCAGTATCAATCTCAGGCTTTAGGTGGAAAGCATAACGATACCGAGTCTTGTCAGCGTTTTGGATGTAAACCATCGGTTTATCTTCAAAAAGATTTCGGTTTTGATAAGTTAAGGTTACTGTGAGTGAGACTATACCTAACGCCTCATCTGGAACAGCAATTATTTCCCAATAATTTGGATGAATTGGATTGGGAAGAATTCTTGTGGAATAAGTTCCGAGTCCCCCTTCAAACACCCCATAGTTATATGTTATAGTCTGTTGGGCAAAACTTGGATTTTCTACCTGTAGACTTGGTATAAGTATAGCACGTTTTACATTGGAACCAAAAGTAGGAAGATCAAGTGTCGCTGTACCATCGGTAGTTTTAAAGGGGAGTGATTCTACTGATATTTCCCCAGAATCTCTTAAATATGCAACTCTTATGTCAACCTTTGTGTTCCGTTGTGTTGTAAAACTGAAGTTAAGCCCCACTTGATCAGCAGATGCCACCTTACAATCAATTGCGTGTGCTGCAAAATTAACTAATGTTTCATTTCTTCTATTAACCGGATAAATGTTGTGTATGAATTGTGGTGAAATAATGGGTTTAAATGTTGTATACCGGTATCGCTTTCCAATAGAACCGAGTAATCCCCATGTAGTAAGATAGTTTGCAACTTTCCAATCAGAAAACACATTTGAGAAAGTGTTGGACATTCCTCTTGCCTCCAATGTATTGGTAATTCCTGAAATTCCGTCTAATGGATTTTTCACAAGTTCGGCAATAGTTTTCAGACCTCCATAATGATCATGAATGTACATCATGAATATGAAGGCAGCCCCATAATGCGCCAGTAAGTTGGTTTGTGTCATTTGGGACCAATCAATAAGGGATGTATTCGGTGCTTCCTGAAACGCTTTTACGTGCTGATAAATATCATAGCCGCATCGAAACGCTGCGTAATTTGCGCACCCTTCATCAATCCATGTTTCTTCTTTCGGTGAGTGTTCCCAGTGAATAATATGTTGTAGTTCATGAGCGATAACAGCCTGCATTTGAAAATTTTTCACAAGTTCATCTCTTGCATCAATATACAGAATCTCACCTACATTACTATGGAGTGGTCCAAGTGTTGGATGTTGAAGAATACCTCGACGCTGATCAATTGGCATGAAATATCCGACTGTAGAATGCGTGTTACCAACATCACGGATATTGAGAAGGAGTATTATAACTTTTTGGTTTCGGTCAATATCTGGTATGGGTCCAATGTCTTCCGTTAATATTTCATAGATTCCGCGGTTTGGATCAGCTGGTGTTGTAATATCAAAGGCATTTTGAATGGTCTGAACTGTTAGAGGAGAAACATTTCGTCGCCATTCTGAGTTTTCTACATAAATATAACAGTGAGGTCCACTACCTCGCAATGTTGCATTAGTAGTGTACTGCTGTTTTTTTGCGAAATCTATTGCAAAGAATGTACGTTGGGAACCGATTGTAAGTTCGGGTGCAGCGGGGTGCGCTGGGGCAGATGGTACATCTGGCATAACCTGTGTACCTATAAGCTTTTTTAGTTCAGGTACCCCACACTGGAACGTTTCACCGTACTGGATAAAAAACGTTAGTGTTAATAAGAAGACCTTGAGGGTGATATATCGCATCATTGATTAAGGCGTTCATGTATCTCTTCATTATCTGGTTCGATTGTTTGAGCTTGTTCCCAGACTTTTTGTGCTTTTTCAGGTTCACCATTCTTGAGATAGGCATCCCCAAGATGCATAAGGATTTCAACGTTATTTGGTGCTTGCTGATTTGCATTCTCTAATGTCGTGACAGCCTCATCAATCTTTCCCTGTTTGAAAAATACCCAGCCAAGACTATCAAGGTATGCGCCGTTTGTTGGCGCTTTTTTAAGGGCACGTTTTATTAATGCTTCAGCTTCATCAAGGCGTATTCCTTGTTGTGCATAGAGGTATCCAAGTGCATTGAGAGCAAATTCATGTGCAGGTTCAATTGTCAGTGTTTTACGTAGATATGTCTCTGCATTCTCAAAGTCTCCCGTTGTTAGGTAGACTGAACCAATCCTGTATGTTGCCCCCACATGGTCTGGTACCTCATCAAGAAGTTGTTTTAACACTTCCACAGCCTCTCCATGTTTCTCAAATATTATATACACATTAGCCAATGCATACTGTGCATCAAACATTTTTTTCAGATAGGATTCATGTTGAGCAACATTTTTAGGATTATTGAGAATTTCCTTAGAAAAGAAGATTGCACGTCCAAGATATGTCTCTGCATCCCGAATAAGGGTTGCTGGGTCAATTGATTCACCATTATTTTCTTTGTTTTTCAGCGTTCGTATCTCATATGCCAGTTCCTGTAATACCAGTCCAAGCCCTAAGTTAGCATTAACATTATTCGGTTCTACTTCGACGGCTTTCATAAAGGATTCTTGTGCTTGCTTTATTTTTCCGGTATCATAGTAAATAGATCCTACGGTGTTTAACATGTTCAAATCATTAGGATTAATTTTTATGACACGTTGATAAGCGTCAATTGCCTCTTGTATTTTATCCTGTCTAATGTAGAGATCACCTAATGACTTATGAAATTGAGGGTCAAAAGGCATAATCCGGGTGAGTGCCTTGAATGATGTTTCAGCTGTAGTATAATCTCGAAGTTGAAATGATATATCCGATAGCATTCGGTGCGCCATAAAATGGTCAGGATCTAATTCAGTTACTCTTTTGAGTGTCTGCATTAATTCTTTTATCTCTCGTCCACCTGAAAATGAGGCACGGTGTGCTAAAATTTGGGCAAGTAACCATGTTGCTGGAACGTATGATGGGTTAAGTTCAAGTGCTTTCTCAACATCCTTCTGAGCACCTCGGATATCTTGCAACCGTTGAAACCGAAGTTGACCTCGCTTGTACCAGACAAAAGCTGAATCTTCTGCTTCAATTACCAATTCATCATACAACTGCTTTGAGGTTGACAGATCTTCATTATGCTGCTGCAAATAAACAGCTGCCATCATACGTGAATAGATCTTACTTACATCTGAGAGATCATTTTGAGTTACAAGCTCTGGATTTTCAAGGGGATAAACATCTTGCGCAAATGTATCCATTCTTGTAGTCAAAAGACAAAATATACTAACAATGAATAATACCATCCAATTTCTCTTTTTCATCACCATCTCCTAACCTTGCTTATTCCTATTCTATCAATGTAATGGAACTTGGTGTCCATTCTTCTATTCAGTATTGGTAGCCGTTATTTTTGCCACATCTACGAGTTTCTCATCTTCACCTAAAGTCATGAGTCTTACACCTTGTGTCGTACGTCCAATTACACGTACATCGCTGACAGCCATACGGGTAACATATCCAGCAGAACTAATTAAAACAAGCTCGTCTGGATCAGCAACTAATTTTGCAGAAACAATAGCCCCATTACGAGTTGAACGTTTAATTGCAGTGAGTCCAACACCTCCGCGCTTCTGAGAACGATATGCTGATAATGCTGTACGTTTGCCATAACCATTTTCGGTTACAACCAGTAGAGAATCGTTTTCATCTGCAGAACATACCATGTCTACAACATAGTCATCTTCGCTACTGAGACGGATACCTCGAACCCCTCGTGTTGCTCGTCCCATACTCCGTACATCCGATTCGTTAAAGCGGATAGAGTTCCCATTATGGCTAACTAAAATTACTTCATAATTTCCATCAGTAAGTTGTGCGCCGATTAACTGGTCTCCATCATCCAATTTTACAGCGATGATACCGCTTGAAATTCGGTTGCTAAATTCCTTAAGTTCGGTTTTCTTCACAATACCATTCTTTGTTGCCATAAGGATATATTGATCTTCATTAAACTCACCTACAGGTAAGAATGCGCTAATTGTCTCAGAATCTCCAAGATTTAACATATTTACTGCAGCACGTCCAGCTGCTGTTCGGGAACCTTCTGGTATTTCATAAACTTTTTTAACAAAGCACTTACCAAAACTCGTAAAGAAAAGCAGAGATTGGTGTGCTGTCGCAATAATCAGCTGCTCTAAGAAATCACCATCTTTCGGATTCCCACCTTTAATACCAACACCACCTCGATTCTGTGTTTGATATGTATCCATTGGAATCCGTTTTAGATATCCTGAATGTGTCAGGGTGACAACCATCTCGTCATCGGCAATGAGATCTTCCATTTCAAAACTTCTTACTTCATCAACGATTTCTGTGAGACGATCATCCCCATGATCTTCCTTCAATTCTTCTAATTCTTCCCTGATGATATTGGTAACAAGTTCTTCACTTTCGAGAATCGCCCGGAGTTCTGCAATTTGAACCAGAAGGTCTTCGTATTCGTCATTGATACGCTGCCGCTCTAAACCGGTCAACTGACGCAAGGTTAGATCCAATACTTCGCGTGCCTGAACTTCGGATAGTTCAAATTGTTGCTGAAGTTGTTCTCTTGCTGCTTGTGGTGTTTCAGCAGTTTGAACAATTTCGATCACCTCGTCTAAATTTTCAAGTGCAATACGGTATCCTTCTAAAACATGTGCTCTATTTTCGCATCGTGTTAAATCGAACTGTGTGCGTCTCCGGATAACATCGCGCCTATGTGCTAGATAATAATGCAGAATTTCGGGAAGCGTTAATACTTTCGGGAGTCCTTCTACAAGACAAAGCAGATTTGCGGAATAATATTCCTGCATCTTGGTGCGTTTGTAGAGCTGATTTAAGATAACCTGCGGCACTTCTCCCCGTTTAAGTTCTATGACAATCCGTATTTGTTCATCAGACTCGTCACGAATATCAGAAATTCCAGTAATTACCTTATCCACTTCTACTAACTGATACATCTCATCAAGTAGTTTATTCTTCTTCACATGATAAGGAATTTCAGTGACGATAATCTGCTCGCGTTCTCCTCGTGATTTTTCGTTGGTCATAGGTTCAATTTCAGCCCTTGCTCGCATCGCCATATTCCCTTTTCCTGTAATATACATCTTCTTGATTTCACTCTTACCTACGATGATTCCACCCGTAGGAAAATCAGGTCCAGGAATAAATTCAAGTAATTCATCAACAGTAGCTTCAGGAAAATCAAGCAGGTGAAGGAGTGCATCAACAACTTCGTTAAGGTTATGTGGTGGTATTTTTGTTTGATAACCTACACCGATACCAGTCGTCCCGTTAACAAGAATGTTTGGAAGAAGTCCTGGTAACACAGTTGGTTCTTCCATGGAATCCTTATAGTTTGGTTGAAAATCAACTGTATCCTTATCAATATCAAGTAGAAGTGTTTCAGCAATCTTGGTAAGTCTGCACTCCGTATAACGCATTGCGCCAGCCGGGTCATCGTCTATCGATCCAAAGTTCCCTTGCCCATCAATTAGGGGATAGCGTGTACTAAATTCTTGAGCAAGTCCTACAAGCGTACCATAAATCGGACCGTCCCCGTGTGGATGAAAATTCTTCATCACCTCACCTACGACCGCAGCACATTTATCAGTAGGACGGTCATTCGTTAGGTTGAGTTCACCCATAGCATATATAATTCTTCGAGCACTCGGCTTCAAACCGTCCCGGACATCTGGGATCGCCCTATTCGTATTTACGCTCATCGCGTAGGTGAGATATGAGGTTTGTAATTCAGATTCTATTGTACGTCTGATGATATTTTCTTCTTGCATTTCCTTCTCTTATATTCTATTAAGTTGTAATCTGGGAGTGTTGATTCAGAAAGATACGATACATGTAATGTGTTATGCGCCATAAACATCAAGTTCAACTTGTGTTCCGTAACGTTCTATAAGTGCTCGGCGAGGTTCCACAGATTCACCCATCAGCAATGTGAACATACGTTCAGCATGAACAGCATCCTCCAGAGTTACCTGTAATAAAACACGCTCTTCTATCTGCATCGTTGTCTCTCGTAATTGTTTTGTATTCATTTCAGCAAGTCCTTTAAAACGTATCAGCGTCATACCTCTATTTGAACTTGATCTAACAATTGTAAGGAGCTGCGAAACAGATTTAGCTGATTGTTTATCCTCAGCTTTAGACACTTCAAACAACGGTTCATCTTCTTCTGTATCTTCAAAATCTTCAGGTATAATACCTAAGTCTTTAACACACTGAATATCAGGTGAAAGTTCTGCATGTATTGCAGCGTCCGATTTTACTTGATTTATTATAGCATCATTAGCAAACATCTCTGATATTGGTGTTTCGTTGTTAGGATCGCTATCATCAGATTCAGGATTTCCATTTTCAGTCTCAGAAGATTCATCATTAAATTCGAGTGGCAATTCACCTTGCTGCACATTTTCTGTATGCGATTCAAGGATATGCATCACTGTATCTACTGGATCCTCAGGTATCTCGTCGGATTCCATGAGAGTAGATTCGACCTCTACTTCAGGTATATCTTGTTCTTCAATAGGTTCCCATAAATATCTAACCAATTCCTGTCGCGTTTTGGTACCACGTCCACTCATTTCAACCAGCCGTTTATCAATGCGAGACAAGGCTTTAACACAATTCACTGCTTCCTCTTCTGTATAAGGAGTGTCGCGTCGTTTATTCTTTATCTCTTGAGATCCAGCAGATGCTTCTAACATGTAATCTTCCAAAGCATCTTCGTCTTGCAGATATTGTGATCGGCGTCCTCTTCTAATTTGGAAGAGGGGTGGCTGTGCAATATAGAGGTGTCCCGCATGGATTAATTCTGCCATCTGTCGGAAGAAGAAAGTCAACAATAGTGTGCGTATGTGCGCGCCATCCACATCCGCATCCGCCATAATAATGACTTTACCATACCGCAATTTTTCCAACTCAAATTCCTCTGATCCAATACCGGTGCCAAGAGCAGTGACAATATCAACGACTTGTGCATTCTTTAGAATCTTATCTAATCGTGCCTTATCAACATTAATCCCTTTCCCTTTTAGTGGTAAGACTGCTTGAAATGTTCTGTCGCGTCCCTGTTTTGCGGGACCTCCTGCGGAATCCCCCTCAACAAGAAAGATTTCAGTTTTTTCTGCATCCCGTTCAGAACAATCTGCCAGTTTACTAGGCATTGAAGCTGAATCAAGGATACCCTTGCGTCGAATAATATCTCTTTGCTGTCTTGCAGCTTCACGAGCTCTGGCTGCTTGTATGTTCTTTTGAATTATTCGCTTAGCCAGTGCAGGTTGCTCCTCTAAATATTCTTTCAACTGCTGGTTCACAATAACCATGACAATACCTTCGACTTCAGTGTTACCGAGCTTAGATTTTGTTTGTCCCTCAAACTGAGGTTCAGGCACCTTAGCACTAATAACAGCTGTAATCCCTTCACGAATATCTTCACCAGTCGGTGTAATCTTTTCACCTTTCAGCAACCCATTATCTTTTGTATAAGCATTGAATGTCCGTGTCAAAGCACTCTTGAAACCACTCTCATGAAATCCGCCTTCAGTGGTTCTAATATTATTTGCATAAGAGAATATATTCTCTGCATAACCGGTGTTAAATTGGATTGCGATTTCAACCCGAACACCTTCTGCAGTCCCTTCAAAATATATCGGTGTTGTATGAAATACTTCTTTATTTTCATTCTGGAAACTAACAAAAGAGGCAATACCACCTTCATAATGATAAACAACCTCAGCTTCATCTCCTTGTTCACCCACTCTAAGATCTTTGAATCGGATGCGAACCCCTCGGTTGAGAAATGCAAGTTCACGGAGTCGTTCTTTTAAGGTTTGAGCTTGAAAATCAAGAGAATCGAAAATTTCATGGTCTGGCATGAACATCGTTTCTGTACCACTATTTTTCGTTTCCCCAATAACTTCTACATCTTTTATTGGTATTCCACGTTTATACTGTTGTTCGTAGATTTTATCATCCTGTGCGACTCGGACAGTTAGCCATTCGGACAGTGCGTTTACACACGAAGCCCCTACACCATGCAGTCCACCAGCTGTTTGGTATCCAACATCTGCCCGTCCATCAAATTTACCACCTGCATGAAGGGTTGTCATAACTACCTGAAGTGCAGATACCCCAGATTGATGTTCGTCAACAGGGATCCCTCTTCCATCATCAGATACAGTTACACTACCATCAGCATTGAGCGTAATTCTAATCTCCGTTCCATGCCCGGCACCGAATTCGTCAATGGAATTGTCAACAAGCTCCATGACAAGATGTTGAAGCCCCGCAGCACCAGTACTCCCAATATACATACCTGGTCGCTTCCGAACCGCTTCCAATCCTTCTAATACCTGAATAGATGATGCAGTATAGTCATTTGACATTATATTTTTCCTTATAGGTTATCAGTTATTGGTTTCCGTTATCAGTTGCCCAATTAGATAATATTTAGTGTAGTTATGTATAAAACCAAGGTGAATATTATGAAATATTTCCCTAACATAAATTGACCGAATCATAGAATCATAAAACATTACTTATAGTTATAATATATTAAGAATATGTATAACAAAATCTGTCAATTATTATGTGTTTTATAGACTAATCTGTTTTGTAATATTCCTAATATAAATTTATTTTTCTTATATCCATTGTAGCATAAAAACCACTATTTTTGCAACCCTATTTTTTATCTATTTTGTGAAAATGTTATAGGACTCATTCTCAAGTGTTCAATTACTTATTATTGACTTTTTCTGTGTCCGCACATTGTGTTGTAAAGAGAGTTTTTAAGGACTCTCTTAATTCTTGATCGTTTACAACCGAAACCACAGATTCTATCTGTTCCTTCATTTTGGGTGACACCGGTTTAAGGTCTTTTTGAGATCCCTCAACTTCTGATCTATCTCTGCCACTATGAGATTTTTCCTTCGGAAAACGTGGGTTAAAGTTAAACCGAATATCGACAATTTTGTTTGCTGTGGGAGCTCTTTGAACCTTTGTATTTTTATTTTTAAGTTCGTTTTTGAGTTTTTCTATAATTTTAGTTTTCATTAGAGTCATTTCATTTGCATAGACTGGATGGGACACATCAACTCGCAAAATCCCTCCATATAATGAAATCGGGGCACTTTGTGCAGCAATTGCCTTTCCAACTACCGATTCCCATATATCAAAAATTCGCTTCTCCTGGAGTTTATCAGACCATCCACGTTTACGCAGAACACCTTCTACCACATTTTCTATTTTTACTGTACCCCTTTGTATTTGTGTTCTTCGCCTCTGTTTTCTTGATTTTCCAAACTGCATTTGTTGGTATCTCCTATACAATATCATCTTTGAAAGTAGATGTAGAATTGTGGTAATACCATTTCTAAGAAATGATGATGCATTACTGGTTCATGTGGAATGTCATCTAATACAGTACATCCTTTAGGTTATGTGATACTACCTAACCTAAAGGTTATACATAAAAAAGAAACATTTTCATTTAGAAATAGCATTAGAACTAATAGTCGTAAATCTAACTTTTAATCCTAATATACAGACAACCTAATAAGGTGCAAAACAGACCCTTTAATCCTAAATTCTTAGATGATAAATCGTGAAAATATTGAATTGTTCAATTCGTGGAAAAAGTGAAAAAAGTTACACTTTTTGACACATTCTGTAACATTGAAATTGGTGTAAATTACCCCTCTAACCTCTGTTATAGACTGACTTTACTCCACTTTGAATTAGATTTATAAGAATTTGCAAAAAGTGTGATTTTGTGTTTTTGTTGTCCTTGCTGATTTTGACAATTCCAAACTGTATAATAAAGTCATTTTTTTGACATAAAGACTTTTTTGTATTTAGGATCGTATTCATAGATAGTCATCATTTTTTCTCTTATTATATATTTGCCATAAAGGTTATGATTTGAAGTATATGTTAGTACTTACGCAAAATCCCTTCCTTTCCTGCAGAATTGGAAGATTGGAAGGATGGAAGTGTGGATGACGGGTTCCATCCATCCCTGCCTTCCATCCTTTCATCCGAATATTTACTTTCTGTGAATGAAATATGCTGATAATTAGCCAATATTCTTATGAAGATTAAGAATTAAATTAGGTAATATACTGGCGGGGAAACCCCGCCCCTACGATGATTTTATGGTCTGGATTACCGAAAGATTTATTTAAACTTCATAAGATGTACAGACTTTAAGCTTGTGTTAAAAGATACCACTTAGTAATGTTAGTTGTTAGATATTGAGATTTTCTTCATTTTATTTTAAATTTTGTATAATAGGAATCTGATTTATCAAAATCACGTTATCTTTATTGTCTAACTTTCACTAACGATGACACCTTCTTTAACCGTTAACAAGTGAACATCTGTCAGTTCGTCTCCCATAACATCTTTATCGGTAGCAGTAATAACAGTTTGAGCAGCAACACCTTGAAGATAGGCTAATAAATAAGCTCGTCTTTTCACATCTAACTCAGATAACACATCATCCAAAAGGATAAGCGGAGCACTTCCAGTATCTTCTCTAATATACTCTAACTCAGCAAGTTTTAGAGCAAGGGCAATTGTTCTATGCTGTCCTTGTGAGGCATAGGTACGGGCAGTTTCTCGCAACATTTCTTCTTCAGTGTCTATTTTCTCTAATGCCAATGTAAAGTCATCACGATGTGGACCAACAAGCGTTACCCCACGACGCATTTCATCACGTCGAACTCGTGTCAATGCTTCACGAAAGTGTTCGGTAAGATCCGTTATATCTGAAATTTCCTCTCTGCCATTCTCTATTCCGGGGATATATTCCAATATAAGCCGTTCTATTCCACCCGTCAACGATAAATGGGTATTTTCTACGACAACACTTAACCGTTTCAAGGCAGTAAATCGAGCTCCAATTAATGCAACTCCGGATTCAATTAGTAATCCATCCCATATAGATACCTCATTAGCGACCCCTTTACCTATACTCAGCTGCTTTAATAAGGCATTCCGGTGTTGCAATATTCCACGATAGCGTTGTAGTTCGTCTAAATACTCACGATTTAGTTGAGATAAAAGTAAATCAACCCATCGTCTGCGGAATGATGGAGATCCCTTTACAAGATCCAAAGATTCTGGTGAAAAAACGACAACATTGAACTGACCGATCCAATCCGACCGTCTTCGTTGGAGAACACCATCGGTTTTTAGACGAAATGGACCTTGACGAGGCTTAACAGCCTCAAGACGGATTTGAGTATCTGGTCTTTTATCACTTCGAAAATATCCTGTAACAGCAAACCCTTCAGTATTATGCCGTATTAACTCTGTAACAGAATTAGATCGATGGGATTCACCGGTACACAAAAAATAGACAGATTCCAACAGACTTGTCTTCCCCATAGCGTTTCTGCCAACAATCAGTGTTACTGGTGAATGAAATGTTATGTCACAATCCTGATAATTTCTAAAATTTCGTAGGCACAATCGTTCCAAGTACATCTAAACTCCACTCAGTTTTGACCTTTATATAATTTTTTTACTATATAAGAATCTTCTTACTATATAAGCTTGTATTGTATCATATCAACTATACCATAATGATTGTTTGCAAATATATCTATTATTTTAGGTTTTATTTATAAATCTAAAATGAATGCCTATATTAATTATATTAATAATTAATACAAAATTTTAAATTGTAAATTAGCAGTAGTAGTAGGGGGTGTGCATAAGTTGATAACTGCTCTAAAAGCTGACAGTGATTGCGATTAAGGGTGTTGATAACATGTGTATTCAATTATGATATTATTGACAATTTGTTAAGACAATTAGCGGGTGTGAGGTTATCAACAAGTTATCAACAAGTTATCAACAATAATTTGAGGGTTATGCACAGTAATTGTGCATAACATGTGTTTTAAGTGATTAAAGTTAGGCAGGGAGCGGACTAAGTCAACTCATCCATCAGCATATTTATTACCTTCTTAGTCTCTTCATCTTCAACACTTAATTTTTCCACCTGTGTGCATGCATGTATAACGGTGGTATGGTTTTGCCTATGAAATGCTTCAGCAATATCTAATAAAGAAAGTTGGGTGAGTTCTCTACATAAATACATTGCAACTTGTCGTGGGAAAGCTATAGCCTTAGTTCGTCTGGCAGAAATTAGGTCATCGTTATCCAAGTGAAAATGGTCTATTACGATTTTTTGTATCGCAGCAGCTGTTACCGCTTTTCGCCGGGATCCACTACGGGTGGATGTATCGTTTAGTGCTGCGCGTGCGAAATCAAGATCTAATCTTTCACTGAGGAATGATGCTTGTGTGTTAAGACGTAATAATGTACCTTCCAATTGACGAATGTTTGAGGTGACGATTTCTGCTATATAATTTAGGACTTCATCAGAAATATCATCCAAACCTTGATCTTGACATTTACCGCGTAGGATTGCAAGTCTCAACTCATAATTAGGTTTATCAATTTCTGCTACCATACCCCATTCAAACCGCGAACTTAATCTCTCTTCAAGGTTTTCAAGCATACTTGGGGAACGGTCACTTGATAAAACGATTTGTCCTGAGTTTAAATACAGATCGTTGAAAGTATTAAAAAATTCTTCTTGGGTGCCCTCTTTACGTTGTAAGAACTGAATGTCATCAATTAACAGTAGATCGGTTTTTCGATATTTGTTTCGGAAATCTTGGGCAGAAGTTCGGTTTACAATAGATTCTATATACTCGTTCATAAATGTTTCAGAGGTAACGTAAAGCACTTTACAATCAGGAGTCTTTTCCTGTACTCGGTTGCCAATAGCATGTAGCAAATGAGTTTTACCAAGTCCAACCCCGCCATAAATAAAAAGTGGATTATACTCTCCTCCAGGGTCATCTGAAACTGAATAAGCAGTTGCATGACAAATACGATTACTTTGACCAACCACAAAATTGTCAAAGACGTAGTTAGGATTTAAACTCGCAGATTCAGGAGAACCGTTTTGAGAGGGAGCTTTGGGGTCTTCAGATACAGTCTCATTTTCAAGTGGTGGTTCAACAGCAAATTTTAATGTACAGTCTACACCCATTAGATCGGTTAATAATTTATCAATATTCTTGAGATACCTATTTTCAATTTCAGCCTGTGTATATGTAGAAGGAACAGCTATGATGAAGGAATCCTCGGTGAGAGTACGGGGAGTTACTTGACGTAAATAGATATCATTGTCTGCTGTATCGTCAAGCTCCTCTAAGATATCTAACCAGAGTTTATCAGGGGTCTGATTCATGAGAATATTCCTATTTTATTTATAATATTCAGCTGTAATTAGTTGCTAAATTTCCAATCAAATCTTAACGACGCGAACGTGAATTATACAGAATTAAATTTAATTATCAAATTAAAACAGAGGTGTTTTTACACACTATATTTTAACTAAATTGATCAAAGAAATTAAACGGGAATATACCTGAATACTTCCACAATTTAATATCTTCAAATGGAAATTTTGGTCTGTTTTTAGTTTGATAAATTCACTTAAATGGGTGTGCTCATATGCTTAATCTTATAGTTTTACTTAGTTCATTATAAATAACGTCATTTTTAAGGAATTGATAACGATTCTCTAAATAGAATTATTTGACAAATTCGAAAAAATTGGGTATCCTTATTGTTGCTGATTACCTAAAATCCTTATTCCATGCGGTGTCAAAAAGTTAAGTAATAGAAAGGATAAGAGTTATGAAACGTACCTATCAACCACATAGGCGGAAACGCAAAAATAAACTCGGATTTAGAAAACGTATGTCTACCCGGCATGGAAGAAAAACCATCGCCCGCAGGCGCGCTAAAGGTAGAAGAGTCCTAAGTGCATAAAGCTGCTTTGGAACAAAGATGCCTCGTACATTCAACATACCTCGTTTTTATGAAAGTCCAATCATATCGACCGTTAAGGCATCACGGCGAAATATGGACGCCCGGAAACGGGATTTGTCCCCCTCCGTTTTAGATTTTGGAGCTGTCCGTTTTAAGATCGCACGTCACTTCGGATTCTGCTATGGTGTCGAGAATGCTGTTGAAATAGCATATCGCGCCCTTGAAGAGAATCCTGACAAACGAATCTTCCTCCTCTCTGAAATAATTCATAATCCTCGTGTTAACGACAATTTAAGACACCACGGTGTGCAATTTCTCTCCGACACTGAGGGAATACCGTTGCTACCGTTTGATGTATTAATCCCTGATGATGTTGTGATCGTCCCTGCCTTTGGTACAACTTTAGAGGTAGAGGAAGAACTAAACAATCGTGGTGTTACCCTTTCATCCTATAATACAACATGTCCATTTGTCGAAAAGGTTTGGAAACGTAGCCAGGAAATTGGCAAACAAGATTACACTGTTGTTGTACACGGCAAGCGTTACCATGAAGAGACACGCGCCACTTTTTCACACGCTCAATCGGAAGCACCTGTTGTTGTCGTTCGTGATCTTGGAGAAGCAGAAGAACTCGCAAAAGTGATAAGCGGAGAAGCGGATGTTGATTTTTTCTTTGAAAAATTTGCTGACCGATATTCCGATGGTTTCCACCCAGATTTACACCTAAAACGGATCGGTGTTGTTAACCAAACAACAATGCTTGCTACAGAGACACAAGCGATTGCGGATTTATTACGTAAAGCTATTGTCCTGCGGTATGGTGAAGATAAGCTTGCAGAACATTTTGCGGATACAAAGGATACGTTGTGCTACGCCACAAAAGAGAACCAAGATGCAACGTTAGCACTCATTGCTGAAGGTGGAGATGTGGCGGTTGTGGTGGGTGGATATAACTCATCAAATACGAGTCATCTTGTGGAACTATGCGAGCATAAACTTCCAACCTATTTTGTCCGGGATGCGGATGAATTGCTCAATCCAAAACAGATCCGGCATTTAGCCCTTGAAACGAAAGAGGTACAGATTACAGAAGATTGGCTACCGATGGAACATTCTGACGGTAGTCCTGTTGATATTGTACTGACTGCGGGTGCATCCTGTCCAGATATTCTTCTTGATGAGGTGTTGCGGAAGATTGTTGGATGGTTTCCGAATACGCGTTCTGTGGAGGATGTGCTTGCGCCGTATGAATAGAAGTATACTTTTGACAATTTTAAAAATAAAGAGAAAATAGGTCTATGAATGTGCAGTATAAGTATTTTGAGAAGACTCTCACACGGAACATGGCGCGAGAACTTATTCAAGAACTATTTTCAGGCAGACTGTTCAAAAACAGGAAATAATGCGTATTGTAGATGAAACGCATATTAAGCGTGGTGGACACCCGCCAGTGTCTAATTATCATCCTGTCGCGCGAGCACTGTCAAAAATGAAACGAGAAGGACAAGCAGATAATCCTCGCCAGGGTCATTGGACTATTCTTTTAACAACCAAAGAAGATGACAGCGTGGATTCTGATCATGACAATTTAAATTCTGAAAATTTAGAACCTGAAAAGATCATCGGTTCTGGTAAACAGTCAGTCTACCTCTACTATTACCCCGCGTATCAACGTTTAGCTGAATTACAAGATAAGGCAGTATGGGCCTGCAAGGTTGGCAGGTCTAGATCTGGTGCTATCAGTAGAATTGGATCACAAACGCGCACAGCACTTCCAGAATTTCCTAAGGTCGGACTCCTTATTAAAACAGATGAGTCAAATTTGATGGAAAAGACAATACAGAATATTCTGAGGCTTCAAGGCAGGCATAAGCAAGACGCACCCGGAAAAGAATGGTTCATCACTTCACCGAGTGAAGTTGAAAGGGTATATGAAAGCATTTTAGGGTATTTGCAGTAATCTACCTTGTATTCACACATGAAGGTAGGTTACGGTGCCTGAAGGACATTACAGATAACTATAAAGGAGAATAATTATGTTCATTGTAACTGATGACTTGGAAATCATAAACTTCAATCAGTATCAAAATTTAAGTGTAGAAGGAAAAGACCCTGGCGAAGCTAAACTCGTTTTAACAGATCAGAACGGCAATCAACGTATCATTGCCGAATTTGCCGAATTTGAGGAGGCATACAATCTCTTTTCAGATATCTGCGATGCCCTTGAAGCAGGAGAAACATACTATAATTTAGAGACATACATAGATGAAAATCCATTCAGAATAACGGACTAACAGACGTAGAGACATTACAATGAATAAATTCTACTTTGACGATAACTTGGAAATACTCCGTGAGATGGATGACGTAGAGACGATCTCATCTGCGCCGACCTACCCTTCAACAGTGGACGTGACTACAATAATACGCCTTGTGAGGCACAGAGACCTCACAAGAGAATGAATTCAATTAACTTCAAGCATAAGGATTATCAGACGTGCGTACCTTAATAGCCTCTGGAGTCAACGCACCAAGGGGTTTCTCTCCTTTAAGCACACGTTCAAAATCGTCAACAATCATATCAGCAACACGTAGGTTCGCATCCTCTGTCCTACCTGCAATATGCGGTGTATGAACGACGTTATCCCGATTTCGCAGTTCATCATCAATTGGTACCGGCTCTCTGTCATAAACATCAAACGCACCAGCCAGTTCATCTTTCACAATCCGTTCACGCAAAGCATCCATATCAACAGCATGTGCACGCGTAATAATAACAACCAACGCGCCTTTCCGTAGATGATAAATCCGTTCACGGTTTAGCAGGTGTCGAGCGGAAGGTGTGGGAGGAACAGAGACAAATACAATGTCAGCCCTATCAACGAGTGTATCCATATCAGCACGTTCTACATCCCATTCTTGTAGCAGTTCATCCGGTACAAAAGGATCGTATCCCATAACGGTCGCGCCGAATACACTACACCATTTTGCAATCTTTCCACCAATCTGTCCAAGTCCGATAACACCTATCTGCTTTGTGCCGAGATCTCCGTTTACAAAATCAGGATCATCACAGAATTGATGCGCAACGGGTAGTTTTTCTGGTCCCCAGATAGGGTTTTCCCAATCCCACAGTTTTTCACCAGTAGCCATCTTCAAATGCCATTGTGCTGTGCGTCGTAAAGAAGATAACGCAAGACCAAATGCGCATTCTGCTACGGATTGAGACCACGCACGTGTGGATTCAATCACAGGTATACCACGACTTTGGCATTTTGCGTATGGGATACCGTGTCCCGTGTTATCTGTCATTGTACCGACTACTTTGAGTTTTGGCGCGTTATCTATACACTCTTCAGTGAGACGACCACCCCATTGTGAAATACCGATAACTTCGCTCAGATCCACCTGTTGGTGGATGGGATCTTGACTGGTGGTGTTGAGAACGAGGGTTACGCCTAATTCTTCAAGACGTGTCACCATTTGTTCGTGAACAAAGGGCCATGAACGTTCTAAACCCGGATTACGCGTAAATAGAAATTGGTGTGTTGCCATTCAATGAATTCTCCTTTTATGAAATAATGATATGTGGGGCAGTAGGATACCTACCGCGACGGTTACCATAAAGTGTAAGTCCACCTCTGTTTTCGGCATTACCTTTGACTTCATAACGTACAGTAAGTGTATCAGCGTTACCATTCAGACATGTTTCCTTATCTAATGGTATCCGATAGAGGTATCCGTAGTTTCCAAGGTTTTCGTGAATATAGGTGAGAACACCACGTGCATCTGCAGGACAATCGGGGAGAGTCAAGGTTTCTACCTCAACCCCGTTAACAGAAATTGTTACATCGGATGGAAATTTTTCGGGTTCTGTTTGTCGTGATCCACCATTTGATGAAGATGCTTCAAATACGAGTTCCATTTTATTAATCTCGTCAAGGATAACATCATCTGGGAGAGACACTTTATATTCAACGTATCCGGTGCCTTGTGCAGTAAGACGTTGTTCGGTTATTTCTGATCCAGCATCCCATTTGCTAACAGAGATGTCTCCTGGAAGATGGGAAAGTGACGTAAGTCCTGAAACGTCTTCCAAGTATATCTCAAAATTGATGTAATTTCGTGCAACAACTGCTCCTGTATCATCAGATACCCATACATGTAACGTGCCAACGGATGCGTTAACTTCTGGTATGGTAAGTTCAAGTTGATGCACATGTTCTACCTGATACTGTGGGAAAGGAATACCAACACTCCCACTTACGCGTCTGCGTGTCAGTTCACCATTTTGCTCAAGCGTGTCCAGTTGCCAATGTAGGGTTGTACCGTTAATTGTTTTGTGTGAGTAGTGACTGGCATAGATCTCCGCATTTATGGTGTCCCCGGGAGCGACGACTGTACCGGGCGGATAGTCAATAGCAATAAAATCAAGCGTATTGATGTCGTTGTAATCGTATCCAAATTCCTTGACGGAACGGTCATAGTTCATAAAACCGTTGTGTTCCCACTCAATATCCTGCAGCTCGGTATAGATGTATCCGCAGATTTTCGGATGGAGGCGTAACTCGTTTGTCAGATACTTAAAGCACCATGCGACATCTTTATCACCTGCCCCAGCACTAATGCCACCATATTCACTATTAATTAATGGGGCATCCGTTTGCACATTATCACCAGCATAATTAAACTTTGATCCTGGATATGTCTGTTCAACAACGTTAGCGATATGATCTTTAGCGTGTTTGTAATCATTGATATAGAAATGCCAAGAGTTGATGTCGGTTTCAACGTGGTCATAAAGACACGGAGAATTATCCTCAACAAGACGAGTAGGATCAAGTGATTTCGCTAAGTGATACATCTCTCGTACCCATTCTTGTCGATCTTTTAACTCCTTGTATTCTCCACCACCGAGTCCCCATGTCTCGTTAAAATTACACCACGAGATGATGGATGGGTGATTGAAATCCCGAGCGATGTTTCCACGTAGTGTTGTTTCTAATCTACTTTTCGCCAATTCTGTATAGCTCCCGAAGTTGGGAATATCACACATAAAGAGCATTCCCAATTTGTCTGCCCAGTAGTAGAGGCGAGGTTCATCAACTTTGATATGGAGCCGTAGAAAGTTAAAACCGAATTCTTTCGCCCGTTCAATATCAGTTCGGATTGCCTCATCCGTAAGGAAGGTATATACCCCATCCGGGGTGAATGACTGATTGAGTGCACCTAACAGATATATAGGACGGTTGTTAAGGTATATATAGTTATAATCACCACCTGGTGCTTTTTCAATGGAAACTTTCCGCATTCCGAAATAGGTGTAAATTCTATCGATGACAGATTCATCAGATACCAATTTGAGTGTCACATTGTAAAGGTTAGGTGTATCTACATCCCAGAGTCTAAGTTTATCTGCTGGAATATTGACGCTAAATTTTGTTTTTTCTGTAGCATCAACTGTCCCTGCTAAGTCTTCACATTCCCAATGTATTTCGGTTCCGGAACCAATCTCACCATCAACCGTAATATCAAAAGTCGCAGTACTATTGTCAATATCGGAGGTAATATGGCATTGATTTATATATGTTTCGTTTCTGGGTTCCAGTATAACAGGTTGCCATATACCGCTGGTGCGGGTATACCATCCAATCTGTTTTCCAGCGAGTTGTTCCGCGTGGTCTTGGGCATCATACGCTCGCACAACTATATCTGCTGGTTTACCTTGTATAAGTGCCTCTGTTATGTCAAATTCGAACGGAAGATATCCGTTTTCATTATTACCGATGGCTTGACCGTTTACCCACACAGTTGTTTCCCAGTCAACAGCACAAAATTTCAAAATAACACGTTTGTTTTCCCAGTTATCAGGTATTGAAACAGTTCTACGATACCATCCGATTGTATGTCGTGGTTCACCCCGGTAATTTCCTTCTCGACTTAGACCACCACATGTTATGTCTTCTGGGTTAAGATAAGCATTTGTGCTTAGGTAATTCTCGCTATCTGCTTTGTCTTCTTCTCCCCACGCTGCAAGGCTTTCCCATGGGTACGGTACCTGTATTTGCAGTGGGAAATCATCACTATTTGGTGAAAACCATTCCTCTTTTTCACCGACATCATTTGGGTCAAATGCAAATTCCCATGTGCCGTTTAGGTTTATCCAGTCAATTCCTTCGGAGGTGCCACGTTGAAAATCGGGTCTTGGATATTCTGGACGTGGTGTTTCATTTTTTGTCACTATCAGTCCGTCCTTGTTCTTTTTATATGCGTAGATAAATTTTGCTTTCCATTATAAGCAATTAGTCGTTTAGATTCAATAGAAATCAAGACTCAGGTAATATTACTATAGTTTGGACAGTTTTAAGAATTAAACTAAAACTTGAAAGTTCATTCTTTATGTTTAGACACATCCCTCACTGCTGGGGTTTGGGATCTAATGTTATACCATTTCTGGTAATTAAAGTCCCATTAATAAAATCTCTTTAATGTAGCACAAACTTTTAGTTTGTGTAGTATTTCAAGACATAAA
>CAZZBB010000106.1:0-131929 GCA_964652195.1 uncultured bacterium
AAAAAAATAAAGATATTACAAAAGGGTTGTCAGTCAAATCTGGCGACCCAAAACTTTTGGATAGTAAACCCAAGCACCAGCGGTGCGGAATGTGTGTAGATACGTAAATGCCACAAGTAACCGAGCACCAGCGGTGCGAAAGGTGTATGTATACAGTTGTTAAAGAAATTACGAAAATTGTCCAAACTATAGTTCATTTAGAACACAGAAATTATTATAATACCACTCCTAATTGAAAATGCGTCTTATTCGTAGCATAAACTTTCAGTTTGGGTTTCCGTTCACAGTTAATTTCTAACAGTCTGTTTTGTAGTATGCCCACGGCTAAAAAGTTTATATCATTTCGTTTCCCTTGACAACACACCTCGATCCCGCTACAATACCCGCATGCCGAACCTAAACCTCAAACCAACCCACAAACCCATCCGAGACTACTACGTTACGTTGAGGCAATATCAAGAAGAAAACATTACACACGAAGGCGCAGTCAGTCATCCTTTCGAAACCCTACTCAATATATGTGCCAAACAGATAGATGCAATCTTCATTCCGCAATACGGAATGAAGACAGAAATAGGCAACCGTATCATTGTCGACGGGGCGATAAAAAATAACGGACTATTCTTCGCTTATTGGGAAGCAAAGGATATAGATGACGATCTTGACAGAGCCGTGCAACAAAAACGCGAAGCAGGTTACCCACAAGACAACATCCTGTATCAAACACCCGAACGCGGTATCCTGGTCCAGAACGGACAGACAGCCCTCGACTTAGAAATATCCGACCCAGAAAACCTCATCACGGTACTAAAGCATCTGTTCGCATATACGACAACGACACATGAAAATTGGCAAAAAGCCGTTGCCGACTTCAGATCACACGTCCCTGACCTCGCCAAGAATATGATGGAGCTGATTGAGCAAAGGTATGAAACGGATGCAGAGTTCAAAAAAGCCTTCACCGACTTTTACGAAGTCTGCCGAACTGCCATCAATCCTAACCTCTCACGCGATGCCGTCGAGGAGATGCTTATCCAACACATCATTACTGAACGTATCTTCCGTACGGTCTTTGAACGCTCCGACTTTACCAGACGCAACATCATCGCACGTGAGATTGAAAATGTTAGTGATACGCTGATGCGCCACGCTGTTAGTAGAGATGCGTTCCTAAAACCCCTCGACAGGTTCTATAACGCCATTGAACAAGCAGCCACACTCTGCAAAGATTTCTCACAAAAACAGCACCTCCTCAACACCTTCTATGAGAAGTTTTTTCAGGGGTTTTCGGAAGATGTTGCAGATACACACGGCATCGTCTACACGCCACAACCGATTGTGGATTTTATGGTGAAAAGCGTTTCACATATCCTTGAAACTGAGTTCGGACGCTCACTTTCGGACACGGGTGTGCATATCATTGACCCGTTTGTTGGCACGGGCAACTTTATCGTCCGACTGATGCAGGACATCCAAGGAACAACGTTAGAAGAAAAATATCGGCACGAGTTGCATTGCAACGAGGTGATGCTACTGCCATACTACATCGCGGGTCTGAACATTGAACAGGAGTTCTTTCAGCGCACACAAACCTATCTGCCATTTGAGGGCATTGTGCTTGCGGATACCTTTGAGCTGCTTGAAGAAAACCAGATGACACTTTTTACGCAGGAAAATACTGAACGCGTGGAACGTCAGAAAAAAGGGGATATGTTTGTTGTTATTGGTAATCCACCTTATAATAAGCGGCAAGTGAATGAAAATGATAACAATAAAAACCGCAAATATAAAACGATGGATAAGATGCTGCAAGACACGTATTCACATGCCTCTAAAGCATCAACCAGAGTTGCACTTTCAGATCCTTATGTAAAAGCCATATTGTGGGCATCACGACGTATCGGAGAAGAAGGGGTTGTCGCGTTTGTTACGAATAACAGTTTTATTGATGGAATAGCGTTTGATGGCATGCGGAAACATCTTGCACAGGATTTTAACGCAATTTACATTTTGGATTTAGGGGGGAACGCGAGAAAGGGATTGAAGGTATCCGATGCAAATGTGTTCGGGATTCGAGTGGGTGTGAGTATCAACTTTTTTGTGAAGAAAAAAGATAACACATCAGAAACAACACGCATCTTTCACTTCCTAGCCGATGACCTGTGGAACAAAAACAGAAAATTTGATTTTCTCAATGAACGTGAACACATAGGTGGAATTGAGTGGCAATCTATTCAACCGAACCAGCAATATACATGGCTAACCGAAGGACTCCATGCCGATTTTGATACCTTTATTCCGATAGGAACGAAAGAAGCGAAGGTTGTGAAAGGTGCAGAAGTAAATGTTATTTTTAAAACCTATGGGGTTGGATTACAAACAAGTAGAGATGCATGGCTCTATAATTTTAACGAGAACAATCTGATCCAGAACGTAAAACGGACCAGTGATTTTTACAATATGCATGTCCTCAAGTTAAGGGAAATTCCACAAAGCGATCGAGATGTTGATGAGTTTGTGGAATACAATGACACTGAAATTAAGTGGAGTTCAGGATTAAAGCTTAAACTGGAACAAGGAGAACTTGCTGAATCTGTGGAATCAAAACTTCGAGTGTCCCTTTTTCGCCCGTTTACAAAAATGAATCTTTGTTTTGACCGAACTCTAAATCATCGAATGTCCATGTTTCCTCTCACATTCCCCGCACCAGATACTGAAAATAGAGTGATTTGTATGACTGATAAAGGTTCTGAGAAACCGTATACTTGTCTTCTCACTGACTGTATTCCTAATCTTGTTGTGGCAGGTGGTTTTGGTTGTCCTTCTCAATGCTTTCCCTTCTACACCTACAACGAGGACAGCACAAACCGCAAAGAGAACATTACCGACTGGGCATTAGCAGCATTCCGCAAACACTACAGCGATGACACCATCAACAAGTGGAACATCTTCCACTACACCTACGGCATTTTGCACCATCCCGGCTATCGCGAAAGGTATCAAGCAAACCTCAAGCGCGATTTGCCGCATATCCCGTTTGCAGAAGATTTCTGGGGATTTGCCAACGCTGGCTCGCAATTAGCAGACATCCACGTAAACTATGAATCACAGCCCAAATATGATGGACTGAAATACATAGAAACACCTGATATGCCGATAGATTGGCGCGTGATGAAGATGAAATTGTCTAAAGACAAAACGCAACTGGTATACAACGATTTCCTCAAAATAGATGGTATTCCTAAGGAGACGTTTGACTATCGGCTCGGCACACGTTCTGCTTTAGAATGGGTGATTGATCAGTATCGCGTCAAGGTTGACAAACGTAGTGGCATTGTCAACAACCCGAATCGTGCAGATGCACCGCGGTATATTGTGGATTTGATTGGACAGATTATCGGTGTTAGTCTACGGACTGTAAAAATCGTTAAGGGGCTACCCTCTTCTGTAGGAGCGAGCTGTGCTCGCGATCCTTTACCTTAGTCCCTCGCGACCTGTCTCATTCCATCTCAAATTTACACCGCCAAAACGGATAATCCCTCGCAGCCTTTATCAATCCTGATCGCACTGGATTCTGATAACAATATTGAATAATGGTATTCAATGATTCATCGTGCCGTATACTGTGATCGTAGTAAGAAGGTTGCCAAATAGATCCACTACGACCGCGCACGGGGGATATACACCCAACTCATCAAAGACGGTAAACCCCACCACAAGTTAGCATCGCTCACAGGAGAAGCAGTCAACATGCCACCCCACACAATTCGCCACTGGGCAACAAACGACATCGGGAATTCACCTTGACTATTAATTTGAAATATGTTATATTGTACACAACAGAACGGAGCTCATTTTGAAACAGATCAGAACCTTCTGGCAAGCCGTCCGAGACTTCTGGAGAACAGGAAAAACAGGCGTTGCCCTCTTCCTGATTTCTCTCTTCGCTCTCATATACGGATACATCGCACTTGATTATGAGACCGCACAAAGCTGGAAGGGACACGTATCCGTTCAAAATGTCATGAAAGACATTTCCGCTTTTATCCCAGTGGGTGCGGCAGTCGTCGCAATGATAATCGGAGGAATAGACCTAATCATGTTACTATCAGACTTTATTGAAGCAAGACGTGAGAAGCGGATAGCAGCCGCCAAAGAAGTTGCCAAAGCCGAAGGTTTCGCTGAAGGAATCGCTGAAGGAATCGCTGAAGGAGAAGCGAGAGTTTATCGAAAGTTCGCAGAATGGGAACGCCGACGAAAAGAAGCAGAAGATCGCGGCGAGGAGTTCACAGAACCCCCACCAACACAACCCGCACCCAAACCCACGGATACACCAGAGAAACCACAACCCCGTGATAATAAATAGCAATATTCTTAGTAAACAGGCATTAGGTACGTCTCATTCATTGCGGACGTGTCTGTCCAAAGAACACAAAACGGGCGTGGCAGCCTCTATAATCATGTGGAATTTAGTCAAACTTACGCATTCCCTTGAAAAGAGGGTTAGTGCGGATCAATCTAAATCCCAATTGCTGCACGGATAGCAGCAAGACGATCTTCACCATCAATGCGGTGGATGTAATTGAGAATATCAGTATAATACTTCTCTTCATCATCTATGTAATGCTCACAAAAACTCACATTACTGATCGTGAAAGTTGTCATCCTACCAAACTCAAAAGGTAATTGCGGTACCTTAGGTAGTTAGAGTACCATGCCGACAAAACCCATTTTGCTTTGTACCGATTCTCCTTGATCGTTCTCAAGTGTTCCCCGTACCTCTAACTTCAAAGACTTGTTCTGATTGAACAATTTTCTAAATACGGAAACCGCATCAGAATCCCTACCCCATACCTTCAACTCAACATCAATCCCTGTCGACGCTTCATAATCAATAACATTTTAATTGATGAGTTAAACCACAACCTGAAACTTGCCGAAAAAAAATGCTATTGACTAAATCGGCAGCACCAGCGGTGCGAAAGGTGTGTAGAAACGTAAATGCCACAAGAATCCGAGCACCAGCGGTGCGAAAGGTGTATGTATACAGTTGTTAAAGAAATTACGAAAATTGTCCAAACTATAGTAGTAATAACAGGTTAAAATATATAATTGAGGAGATGTCCTATACAACACTTATATCTCACTCATATAAAATTAAATGAAGAAAACCAAGACAACTTACAACTAAAGAGTTAATCACAATACTTAAAAAAGAGTTGTCATAATAGAAATAAATTGATATAAGATTATATTGTGTATTTATACTATACTTTTGCTAACTAATAAGTGAAAATTCTGCATTCAAGGGTGGTTATACTTATTTTTTGGACCCGGATAATTATGTCATGGAATAATGTGTTATGAAAATTAAATTCAGACAGATCAGAGGTATTAGGTTAGTATGGATGAGTAAAATATCGCATATCCAAAAGAATCAAAATCAGAGAACAAGAAAAAGAGTAAAAGACACAAAATTCATCATTTTGGTAATTTTTACAAACCTGAAAAAAATGGCTGTAAAACCAGTGTAGGACTGGCGGGATAGCACATTTTCAAATGACACACAATGTGTCAAAAAGTGTAACATTTTAAGCTATATAATAATTATTATATTACTATTGTGATATATAAAAAGACCTAATATCACATAAAAAATATCAGAATTCCAATTGATGTGTTCTTATTATTATCGTCTGATATTCATTAAATTTGATATTATTAACACTAACAAAATAAAATGAGATTACAGTATATCTCATAAATACGGATCGTTCAAACAGATAGGATACCAGAATATATATGGTAAACATATTACACATTACAATGTCTAATAATTCTATAGTTAGATTCTAACTAAAAAACCTAATAAAATCTTAACTATCCTTTTAATTTAAAAATACTCTATTAGACAAAAATCATTCATTAGGAGAGAAAAATGTCAGGCTTTTTCTTAATTGTCTTGATAGTATGTGGTTCAATAACATTCATGGTTCTTGGATGTGTTTGGATGGGAACATCATATTCTGAAAAGAAAAGGGGACTTCGTTCTGGCGCGTCTGATCGCGAGCTTTTCGCTTTACAACAACAAGTATCTGAAATCCGTAAAGAAACAGATGCACTAAAGAATCAATTACAAGAACTCATCAAAATAGCTAAAGGTATCAGTGAGTAATGATAAATATGTCAAATATAATTTTCTTTTTTGTTATTCTAACTTTTATAGTAATGGGGAGTATAACCATTACTGTCCTTATTACTGTTAGAATAGGCACTACACGAGCTTTAAGAAAACATGGGTATCATCCCAATAATTCAAAGATAAAATATCAGCAGATTGAAGAAGATTTAAACCAAATAAATGAGGATTTAGGTGAGATTCGATTCCAACTCTATGAAATTGAACCACATCTTAAGGATATGGAATTTTTAAAGTATGCTGAAGTAAATAACAAAGTTGGATAGGATACACATAAATGGAGAAATTTATGATACGGCAATACTTTATTTCACCAATTCAGGATAGGTATAGGATTTCTATCCTGAACCCAAAGGTAGCATACATCAGCACTGTTTGTGTAATCTTGTTGTTTGCGATTAATACAACGGTAATAAGCAAGGATCACACCACACCAGATGTTGAAAAGATAGTAAATTACATAGACCAATTATATCGTAGTAAGACAAGTTATGCAGATATGGAGATGCATATTGTAACCCCACATTACGAACGCACATTAAAAATGTTGGTGTGGACTAAAGGGATGGATAGAACATTTATAAGAATCACATCACCAAAGAAAGAACGGGGTGTTGCAACTTTACGTATTAAGAACGAGATGTGGAACTATCTACCTAAAATAAAGAAGGTAATGAAAATTTCACCATCATTGATGATGGGTTCATGGATGGGGTCAGACTTTTCTAATGACGATTTAGTCAAAGAATCATCAATGCAGGAGGATTATACATATAAGATAATTACACCTGACGATGCTACTCCAGATCTCATTTATATTGAGCTTACACCCAATGAAGATTCTACTATTGTTTGGGGTAAAATAGTTTCTGCAGTCAGATCATCAGACTATATACCAGTATGGCAGCATTTCTATGATGAAAAAGGTAAATTAATGCGAATTCTTAATTACAAAGACATTAAAACCTTTGGAAATAAGACTATTCCTTCAGTCATGGAAATGATACCACAGAATAAACAAGGACATAAAACCATTATCCGTTGGAATGATGGAAACTTCGATACTAAAATCGAAGATTCAATCTTTAGTCGTCGAAATCTACAAAAAAGTAATTTTTAGAGGTAATCTACAATAATGACCGATAGTAAACAATATTCGCCACGTATTCTCAAAAAAATCTTCAATTCTACTCTATTTTATGTTGTTATATTTCTAATTATGAGTTCAACACTTCAAGCGAACACGGCTGATCTTACAAGAAAATTCGGTATAGGCGCGCATGGTGCAACACCATCATTTGGAGGAATTAGTCTACGTTATAATAGCCTTGCACCAGTGTACCTTCAAGCAGTAGGTCGTTTTTACCTTGATGATGAAAACGCTGACCATATGTTAGGTACAAGTATATCTTATGCAATCTATGAATATAAAGGCAAATGGAACCACGCACGACTCTATTTCTCGTTAGAAGGTGGATGGCGTTTCTATAGAGATCAATATTATTATAATCATGTGGAAATGTCTGAAGCCACTACTCTGGCAGGTGGAATTTCATTTGGTGGTGAATTGATTTTTCCACTCGGTGGGATTCCGCTGGGTATAAATATGTCAATCGGCCAAGGAATTGGAAGAGAAAATTCCAATTCTGTATTTAAGAATCTTGCTGGAGTCTATATTGGAGCAGGCTTACATGCCTATTTTTAGAATGTTTCCTAAGAAAATATTTCCAGTACTGATGTTAGGATTTTCCTTATTAGGATGTTCGTTATTTCATAGGAGTGAAGAAAATCCAACTTCAATAATACCTTATTCCTTTGAAAAGCATACGATTGAATTAGCAACTGAAGAACGTCAAACTGTACTAACGGGTTTTCTATCTGGCGAGAATGACGCAGAATTAATAGTATTGTATATTACTGAAGATAATCGTCGGAATATGATTATCTATATCTCCAAGGAAGGTATTTGGGAGAAGAAATATCAAACTACCCTTCGTCCAAAAGTCATGTTCGTAGATTTAGTCACTATCGGTGAACGGGATCTTCTAATAACCTACGAACGGAATCAACTTAATTGGTTTGATTTTGACACTATGTCAGAACGTCCTTTGATGAATGTTAGTTTTGATTTCATACCAGATAATGAGAAGATAATATACCATATTGATATCACACATGACATAAATGGTGATGATAAGGATGACATAGTAATACCAAACTATGATGGCTTTTGGATTGCCACACAATCAGATAATGGTTCATTTAGTAAACCGATGAAACTTGGTCCAGTAGATCCGTTCCTTGACAGAAAAGCCTTAGGTGAGAAACGCAAATACCGAGATGTAGGTATTACTCCATTGACTGTTCATTGGTATTTAAGCCGCATACATCAGATGGATTACAATAGTGACAATCGTCCTGACCTGGTGTTCTGGAATAATGATCATTTTGATGTCTATTATCAGGAAGGTAACGGATTGTTTTCACCGACTCCAGATAGTTTTACAACAGAAGTTCCATTTGATGCGGACAGTGCCTACTCAATTGCTTTTAATCCATGTAGTAAAAATATGTTTACTCTCATTTTTGGTCTTAGAAAAAAAATAAAACAGAGAGTATTATATACATTCAAAGATATGAACAACGATAGTATTTCAGATATGATAATATATTCGCTTGAAGGTAGATCGCTTGGAAATCAAAAAAGTTGCTATCACATACACTTTGGAAAACCGCATCTCAATGGAACTAAATTTACAAAAGAAGCAGACACGACAATCTATCCACATGGAACCGCTGGAGCATTATTACCATGGGGGTATTCCTCCCAGTGGATTCAAGATTTCGATGGAGATGGTGATGTAGATATACTTTTCAAAGATGTCCATACTGCTATTACTGGAATGGTACGTGCTATGATAGGTAATTCAATACCAATAGATCTTGAGTTCTATCGGATGGAAGATAGTTCTTACCCACAAAAACCGAATAAACGGATTAAGATTAGACCGAAGATGAACATCTTTGACGATAAGAGAGTTTACTTTCCGGCAATTCTATTGGCTGATGTTAATGGTGACAAATACTTAGACCTTATTGTTGGAAAAGACTGGAATGAAATGCAAATCTTTCTGGGTAGATCAGATACAAGAATAATATCAAAGAAACCGGAAAAGATAATGGTTCGTATGCCGAATGACGAGAGAAATGTACGGTTAGTTGATATGAATAGAGATGAGAAAAGAGATATCCTCATTTATAATCCTTCTTCAACGAAACCACATCAAGTAACGATGTTGACTGCTAAATGACTAAATTTGGCGCGAATTTCTATAGAATACCTAATATATCAGTATGATTCTTAAAATTGCCTTCCGAAACATCTTCCGGCAAAAACGTAGAACGATTCTTACAGCACTTGCTATGATTGTTGGATTTACGCTTTCCTCTATTACTATAGGTCTATCTGATGGAGCGTATTCGAATATCATTAATATGTTCACTCGAAACCGTCTGGGACATATTCAGGTCCATTCTACTGGGTATCTTGAAAAACCTAATATTTATAACACAATAACAGACTATGAATCTATCGGACAGACTATCAAAAATAATGCAAACGTTGAAGAGTGGACACCTCGTGTGTATGCAGGGGGTCTTGGTTCTGTTAACGAGAAAAGTACTGCGGTTAGAGTTGTTGGTATTGATGTAGTGCGGGAGGATCAAGCAACTAACTTTAATAAAAAGGTGGTTGAAGGTAAAACCTTAGCAGAAACCGCCTCCCATGAAGCGGTAATTGGAATAGGACTTGCGAAAAGATTGTCAGCATCAGTAGGGAGTAAGATAGCATTCTTTTCACAAGCTGCGGATGGCTCAATTGCCAATGATGAATACACGATTGTTGGTACCATTAAGAGTGGTGATGATCTAACAGATAGAGCCACATGTTACCTTCATATTGATGATGCCCAAGACCTGTTTGTTCTTCATGGACGAGTTCATGAAATAGTTGTCATAGTCTCAAATATTAATCGTGTCCCGAAAACTGTAACTTCGCTTGAAAACAGTCTCAACAATACTAAGCTTAATATTGCCCCTTGGCAAGTATTTGCAAAGTCATTTTATGTTGCAATGCAAACTGATAGACAGGGTGATGCAATAAGTCGTATGATAATAATGTTCATTGTTGCGATTGGAGTTCTTAATACAGTTCTCATGTCAGTTCTGGAGCGAACTCGAGAATATGGTGTTTTGAAGGCTGTCGGTACAAAACCATCACAAATCTTCGGGTTAGTGGTTTTTGAAGTCACTATTATCGCATTGGGGAGTGTATGTGTTGGTGCAATACTCGGAACTGTTATCAACCATCTTTTGTCGGTCTATGGAATAACATATCCTACTGAAATAACTTTCGCGGGAATGAAGATAAAAACACTCTATGGTGCTGTTACTACAGCCAGCCTGATAATTCCAGCAATAACTGTTACGCTGTCGGCAATCCTTGTTAGTCTGTTCCCAGCATTTAAGGCTGCACGGATTATACCTGCAAGAGCGATGCGAACACATTAAGGTCAGAATATGTTTTTGATATTACTAAAACTTGCATGGAAGAACATTTTTAGAAATAAACGACGTACATTTATCGCTTCAATAGCAATAGGAATAGGTCTTGCTGCACTTATTTTTCTTGACGCTCTTATGATTGGCATGAGTGATATTTTAGCCAAGACTGCTACTGACTCATTTCTTGGTGACGCACAAATTCATTTAAAGGACTATCGGGACACACAAGATGTCTTAATGACGATTCAGGAAGTAGATAAGATTACCTCGAAGTTAGCTAAAGAGACAATCGTTCATAATTTTGCACGACGAACTTTTAGCACAGGTATGATCATGTCTTCTGCAAATACCAGCGCGATTAATCTTGTTGGAGTAAATCCATCAAAAGAGCAACACCTTTCACAGATTGATGATAGGATAATTGAAGGAGAATTCTTTAAAGTGTCTAACCCGCATGATATTGTTATTGGGAGTAAACTCGCGGAGATTTTAGAAATTGGTTTGGGTGATAAGGTAGTTGTAACAGTGGCTCAGGCAGGTAGTGGAGATTACTATGAAGATTGGTTCAGAATTTCTGGAATCTATTATTTTGCGGATGAAGGAATGAATAGTGGAATGGCGTTTGTTCGGTTACATAAAGCACAAGAAATGTTGGCTCTTGAAAATAATGTGCATGAAATTGCCATCAAATTTACATCAGCTGCATACGGACAGAACCCAGATTTAGCATTTTGGGATACATATTCTGAATATGGTAACGAAGTATTAAGTTGGACAGAAATACTTCCAGAATTGCAGGCAATGTTTGATATGGTATCCTATTCAAAATACATAGTGGGTGCTCTGGTATTCATAGTGGTGGTCTTTGGTATCATCAACACACTCTTCATGTCGTTATATGAACGAATGTTTGAGTTTGGTGTGCTTCGCGCAGTTGGTACAAGACCCTTTGGAATGGCGCGCCTTATTCTATTTGAAGCGGGTTCGTTGGCAATTGTAAGTATAATTCTTGGGGGAATTCTCGGTTTTGTATTAACAACGATATTTAATAATGTTGGAATAAATTATACTGGTATTGAAATGATGGGGGTTACATTACAGGAGTACATCTATCCGGTTTTTACCTTAGAACAATATATAATATTTCCAATATCCCTCTTTGTTTTTACTCTTATTGCTGGCTTGTATCCGGCATGGCATGTTGCAAGAATGTCTCCAGTTGAAGCAATGCGCCGAAGCTTTTAGGTAATTAAAATGGAACAAACACAAGAGAAAAAAATTATTATCACTGAGAGTGTTACAAAAGTATATGAGGCAGATGGCATACCTGTGAATGCACTTAACAGTGTTGACCTAACTATCAGTTCTGGAGAATTTACTGCTTTGGTCGGTCCCTCTGGTTCCGGTAAGACGACGTTTCTTAACATTATATCTGGTTTGGATACCCCAACGGAAGGTAAAGTCACGCTTTCTGGTAAAATTGTCTCAGAAATGAGTGGTAAAGAACTTTCTGATTTCAGACGTGATAATATAGGATTTGTTTTTCAAGCATATAATCTAATTCCTGTGTTAACAGTTGAGGAGAATGTTGAGTATATCATGCTGCTGGCAGGTGTGCCAAAATCTGAACGCCATCAAAGGGTAACTTCTATGCTGGCATCTGTTGGTTTAGAAGGTGTTGAAGATAGACTGCCGACTCAATTATCAGGTGGACAGCAACAACGGGTTGCAATCGCACGTGCTATGGTTTCGGAACCTGATATCATTTTAGCTGATGAACCTACCGCAAACGTAGATTCCAAAACTGGATCGGAACTGCTTGATATGATGAGTAGATTAAATGCTGAAACAGGTATGACATTCATCTTTTCAACACATGATCCGATGGTCATGGATAGTGCAGATCGACTAATAACACTTCGTGATGGAAAAATAGAAAGTGATGAAACAAAATAGTTGTATCAACAAATGATAAATAAGATATTTGCTACTTTTTGTTTTATCATAATGACTTCTGTAAATCTTGCATTTTCCGATTTGCAGATTGGTGGATATTACAAAAACTACTTCACTGCCTTTGATACCGTCCAAACAAACAATCTGATGGGTATTGTGACGAACCGACTAAGGTTGAACCTTTCATATACCCCTGCAGAAACGTTCTCATTTGATATTGCCTATGATTTCACACCCCGTATACAAGATTCTTCACTGTTGAATGATTCTGTCTTTGCAGTAGCTATTCCTTCCTCACGATACCGTTTTGCTGACATTCCCTCACGTATTTACCCGACTGAAAAAGAACAGATCGGCAATATGGGTATCTATCATAATCTTGACAGGGTAATAATACATTACAGTGCTGATTTCGCGGATATTTCAATCGGACGTGATGCAATAG
The DNA here is from genome assembly GCA_964652195.1 of uncultured bacterium. Classification (GTDB taxonomy): domain Bacteria; phylum Poribacteria; class WGA-4E; order WGA-4E; family WGA-3G; genus MSPOR6. Next base: position 13,164 of record CAZZBB010000106.1, read on the forward strand.
CATGGGGTAGTGCGAGGATTATAAACCCAACAGATGTCGTTGCCCCGTTTAGTTTTGACCAATTGGATACTGAAGATCGTGTTGGTGTAGATGCAATCCGTATCCGAATCCCAATTGGTGTATTGGGTGAGATTGATACAGGATATGTTATCGGTGAGAAATTCGACTATGACAAGAGTGCACTTTTTCTCCGTACACAACTCAATGCTGTTGAAACAGATTTCTCTATTTCTCTTATCCAATTTCAGAGAAATCTACTCGCTGGGATAGACATTACTCGGGGAATTGGTGGAGCAGGATTTTGGTTGGAAACTGCTTATGTATTTACTGAACCTTTTATGGATATGAATTCCCCATCCGACAATTACCTGCGTTCCTCAATCGGTTTGGATTATTCATTTAACGGAAAGTTGTTTACATTTATTGAATATCACATCAATGGTGCAGGAACTGTGAAACCCGAAGACTATATTGATAATCTAAACCAACCTGCATACCTGCAAGGTGGGGTATACTTGTTCGGTGTTCATTACCTTTCCCCTGGAATCAGTTATCAACTAACTCCATTGATGAATATTGGTGGTCAAGTCATATTCAATTTATCTGATAAGTCAGCAACTTTTATTCCACAATTATCTTATAATGTTGCTGAAGATCTACATTTATCTATTGGTGGATTATTAAGTACTGGGAAATCTCCTATAGATGATGAACAATTTGTCTTACAATCAGAGTTTGGTTCATACCCAAATCTATTTTTTTCCTCATTTCAGTTGTATTTTTAAAGAAGAGTTGAAATACATCCTTCAGACATGTTAGCATGTACCCCACAGAGAATTAAGTCGATATCAATAGAATATAGAAGGGTTATATGGATAATTGTTGTCACGATAAATCAGATGAACTTGAAGAACTTCGGGAGCTACAATCCAAGATGCTATGGATTGTTCTTGCCATTAACGGAGCCATGTTTTGTTTAGAGTTTTTAGTTGGTTTGCTTGCGGGTTCTGTTGCTTTACAAGCAGATTCACTTGATATGTTAAGTGATACCCTTGTTTACGGATTCAGTTTATATGCAATTGGAAAGAGCGTTCGGTGGCGTTCTGGTACTGCCTTTCTGAAAGGCAGTATTATGGCAATATTTGGTTTAGGTGTATTGATTCAAAGTGGATATAAATTTTTTGCTGGTGGTGTTCCAGAATCAAATTTCATGTTTCTTATGAGTATTGTTGCTCTTATTGCGAATGCAGGTTGTCTGCTTCTATTATCAAGACACAGAACAGATGATCTAAATATGCATTCAACATGGGTATGCTCACGAAATGACATAATTGCGAATTCAAGTGTTTTTATAGCTGCAGCTCTCGTTGCTATAACCCAGTCCAATTTGCCGGACTTAGTTGTAGGTTTATTAATTGCAATAATTTTCCTTAAATCTTCTATTTCAATTATAAAAGCATCCTTCATAGAATTACGCCACCCTTTATCTGAATCTACTCAACCCTCTGTTCCTAATGTGTTTCCAATACAGAAATTCTGTGAATCAGGACTCTGTCCAGTAAATGCGTGTCAGTGTTAAGCTTTATAATTACGCTTTTCCTCTTATTAAACCCAAAATGTGTTTTGTATAAAAATTACACCTTTTCATCTTTACAACCTTCCAACAAAATATTTTCATCTTAAATACACTACTTCACCCTACCAAATCATTATGAAAAATCAGAAGTCTTTCCAACTCCCACTAATAGAATCAGATCCTTTGCTAAGACCTTATGCTTCTCAATTGACGAAAAGGGTTAAACACTTTGAACGTGCCAAGGCACAGATTGAAAAGACAGGGGGGATATTAGGTGAAATTAGTCAAGGACATCATTATTTTGGAGTTAATCGTGGAGAAAACGATGGACAGGAAGGGGTATGGTATCGTGAATGGGCACCGGGAGCACATTCTCTTTCGCTGATAGGCGATTTTAACGATTGGTCCAGAGATGCGAATCCGATGACTGTTGATGAGTGGGGAATTTGGCACATTTTCTTACCTGATGAGATATATGAAGCGAGATTCATTCATGGTGGACGTGTAAAAGTGCATGTGGTATCAGATTACGGTGCAATGGATAGGATTCCGGCTTATATACAGCGGGTAATTCAGCAGGAAGATACAGATTTTGCAGGACAATATTGGACACCAGAGAGTTCATATCAATGGAAGAATCCTAATCCTTGTTTTAATATGGAGAAGGATGGGTTACGTATTTATGAAGCACATGTTGGTATGGCACAGGAAGTGGAAAGGGTAGGAACATATACAGAATTTACAGAAAACATACTCCCTCGTATTGTAGACTTAGGTTATAATGCTGTTCAATTGATGGCAATTATGGAACATCCATATTACGGTAGCTTCGGATATCATGTAAGTAATTATTTTGCAGTTTCAAGTCGATTTGGTACACCTGAAGATCTCAAGGAATTGATTGATACTGCTCATGGATTGGGATTACTGGTTGTAATGGATTTAGTGCACAGCCATGCAATCAAGAATCATAACGAGGGGTTGAATTTCTTTGATGGTACAGAGCATCAATATTTTCATTCTGGTGTGAAAAGGGATCACGCAGCTTGGGACTCACTCTGTTTTGATTACAGTAAGTATGAAGTACAGCGATTTCTTCTCAGTAATATACGCTTTTGGTTAGAGACTTTTCGTTTTGATGGATTCAGATTTGATGGTGTTACAAGTATGCTCTACAACGATCATGGACTTGGTCGAGAATTCACATCTTATGATAATTATTTCGATTCTAATATCGAATTGGATGCTATTGTCTATCTGATGTTAGCAAATGAATTGCTGCATGAAGTGAAACCAGATGGAATATCGATTGCAGAAGATATGAGTGGAATGCCAGGTTTAGCAAAACCAATTGAAGATGGTGGGGTTGGTTTTGATTATCGTTTAGCAATGGGTATACCTGATTATTGGATTCGATTATTGAAAGAAAAAAAAGATGATGACTGGCATATTAGTGAGATTTACGGCATGCTTCAAAACCGGCGACCAGGAGAAAAACATATTGCTTATGTTGAGAGCCACGATCAAAGTATTGTAGGTGATAAAACCCTTGCTATGCAATTGATGGATGCTGACCTATATTCAGATATGAGTGTTTTTTCCTCTAATCTAAGAATTGCACGGGGTGTATCATTGCATAAATTGATACGTCTGCTAACTTTTAGTTTAGGGGGAGAAGGATATCTCAACTTTATGGGGAATGAATTTGGACACCCAGAGTGGATAGATTTTCCGCGCGTTGGAAATAATCATTCATACTGGTATGCGCGAAGACAATGGCACCTTGTTGAGGACGAGACACTATACTACAAGCATTTGAACACGTTTGATAGATCTATGCAGCATCTTGAGACAACATACCAATTACTGACTGATGAATTCATTCAGCTGCTATTAATCCATGAGAATTCAAAACAGATTGTCTATTCAAGGGGTGGTCTTATTTTTGTTTTTAATCTACATCCAACCGACTCAGTATCCGATTGGCGTATCCCTATACCGGAACGAACAGATTATTGTTTAGTTCTGAATACTGATGATACTGATTTTGGAGGTAACGGATTAATAGATGGTGGTAATTACCCTTTGCAAGCTATTCCGTTGAATGGACAAACACAGTCTATTCAGGTTTATGTTCCAGCGCGATGTGCCTTGGTATTAGCTCCAAAAGGTGACAAATCTAAAGAAGAAAATAAGTAAAGTTCTACGAAACAAACAGAAATATGAATATGGTATATTTAGAGTAAGTCTTATACAATTAAATCGCAATTTAACGTGTCACCATCATCGTCGTATGCAAGAATCCTAAATTCGAGTATTTCTTTTGGAATGAATTCTTTAGGAACAATGAAAGCATCAACTTTAGGTGGACTATTTGTTGGTTCATCATCATCATTATCACCAGAACCACGTCCGAATATACTGACTGAGTAAAGTAAAACAACAATACAGTATAACACTCTTAGAAATTTTATAGACATAGTTTAAATTTCTCCATCATTTCCAGTTTTTAAGACAACATAACTCTTATACCGTTCTTGATAGATATCTCCATTTTCTACCGCATCTTGTATAGCACAATCAGTTTCTTTTATATGTGCGCAGTCTTTATATTTACATGAACCAATTAATGATTCCATTTCAGGAAAATAGTATTCAAGATTCTCTGTATCCACTCCCCATAGACCGACTTCTCTGATTCCAGGTGTGTCAGCCACTTCTCCCCCAATATCAAGTGAGAATAATTCTACAAGTGTAGTAGTATGTCTTCCCTTCTGGGTCTTCTCCCCAACTTCTCCGGTCCGTAATTCAAGGTTTGGTTGTATAGTGTTTAGTAAACTTGATTTTCCCACCCCAGAAGCTCCAACAATCACACTGAATTTGTCTCTAAACACACTTATGAGTGATTCTACACTTTCTGTGGATCTAATGCTCGTATACACCACCTCGTAACCAAGATTCTCATAGGTTTTGAATGTAGAGATGAGTTCATCTTTTTCTGCAGAATCGACTAAATCCATCTTATTCACACATATAATTGCTGACATTTCCCCTGCTTCCGCTAAAATTAGGAATCGATCCAGTGTTCGATAATTTAGAGGGGGCATCTGCGTAGAAACAACTACAACTACTTGAGAAGCATTAGCAACTATTATCTGTTCTATTGATTCATGCTTTCCAGCGTATTGACGTGAAAACTTGGTCTGTCGAGGAAGGATCTCTTCTATTACGCCTTCTTCTTGATCAATTTGTGTAAATATGACCTGATCCCCTACAGCAATAGGGTCAGCAAAGAGTCTACGACCAGTATTAGAATATCGTTGTCTCTTTTGTGTTCCTCGGAGTGTACATCTCAAAACAAGTTTTTCGTGCATAATGTCATAAAATCCTGTTCTCGCACGAATGACCCTGCCTTGTTCATGTGTAAGAATAAACAACACCTCCAGTATATTTATCAAAACTCTAATTCATAGATAATCCTTTTACTTTGGTTGTATTTATACATTATTGTCTCTTATAGATATTTTTTCATGGTTTCTATTGCGGTTTCAACATCCGAATTAAAATCGTCAAATTTACATTCACAGGAGACTCGACCATTATAGTTTACATCCTTGAGTGCAGTAAAGAAATCTGTAAAGTCGAAGTCGTCATTTCCAGGAAAAGACCGTTTGACTGGTTCTGCAATATGGATATGTGCTAACCAAGGACCTGCATCAATTACGTTCTGCATAGGTTCGTTTTCCTGCCACATATGATATAGATCTGCCAATGCCTTTATCCCTTTTCTGTTTACTCTTTTTGCCATAGTAAGTCCATCTGAAACAGTACGAATGATGTTCCCCTCTTTCATACAGATTGGTTCCACAACAATAGTTATACCATATTCTTCCGCGTGAACTGCAGCCATATCAAGGAATTCTGCAATTTGATCTAATCCTCGTTCTTCAGAATATCCCTCTTCTATATTTCGCGAACCGCTACTTCCATATACGATTATTTCACCACCGATTTCACTACCCCTACGACAAGCGGTTTCAACATAGCGGGATAGCCGTGGAAAATCAACATTATCACCAACAACTCGTAAGTTCCTGGGAATGAACCCAGCATACGCCTCAGGTTTAATTGGTGCATTCTCTACCAGTTTCTTGATAGGTTCAAATTCAGATTCATTTGCCTCAGGCATTAGTGCACTTTGCACACCTAATTCTATGTAATCATAACCCACTTCCGCCAGCCTTTTAACATTTTCTAATCCTGTGCATATTCCAAATCGCATATAATGACTCCATATAACAGTCAAGTCAATTATTACTGTCTAATTAATCTAATCCGCATTTAATTAAATGTCCATATTCGATTCTTTGAAACCGTAGTTTTTATTAGAATGGTTTCAAATTTTTATGTATATAACATATTTTAATATTGTGTTGGATCATATAAAATATATCAAAACTGGAGTACTAACATTTATTTCATGTTATAATAATGTGAGTTTGATAATGTTTTATTAAAACACATAATACATAAAATCATATACATAAGATTGGCAAATGTGGTTTCCTTAACAAGACAGAATACCATACCTATATTCAAACATAGGTATCATTTTTAGATGCTTCCGATAATTAAGTATCTTCAATACCGAAGTGACGATATGTTAATCTTGCTTATGTTGTTCCTACGCAAACCAATAAGGTAGTGAAAAAGTATATAACCAGAAACAACCTTACTCAGCATTATGTACTTTTAACTCCTTATAAATTTTAGATTGAATACTTGTCAAAACTATACGAAACTATGGTTTAAATAATCGGTGGCATTGTAATCAATTTATAAAATATTACGGTGGTTAGATAACGAATCAAGATTTCTATTACAGAAATCAGAAATGCTGCTATAACAGTGGTAATGCATCCTTTTACTTCGAATCCTTCCACTACTTTACTTGTGATCCATAATAAGAATGCATTGATAACAAAGTAAAACAGACCTAAAGTAATGATTATCAATGGTAATGATAAGATTGTTAGGATTCCAGTTAGAAAAAACTTAAACAGACCATAGATGAGTGCGACCACAACTGCTGTTCCGAAACCCTTAACATTGATACCTGGAAGAATATATGTGACAATCAAGACCGAAACGCTTAATGCAAGTAGTTGTATGATCCAATGTATAATTAAATCCATTGTTATCCCTTAAAGTAGCAAGCACAATTATATATGGAAACTGTAGACGACATATTCTATCCTAAGATTCATTTCCCAAACCGTCGTTTACGGTGGCTATAATCCCGTATTGCTCGTAAAAAGTCGATTTTTCGAAAAGATGGCCAATAAGTATCACAGAAATAAAATTCTGAATAGACGCTCTGCCATAATAAAAACCCTGAGAGACGGACTTCACCACTTGTTCGAATAATTAGTTCTGGGTCAGGTAGATTTGAGGTATATAAGTATTGAGAAATTTTGTCAACACTCAATTCCTCAGCAATCTGATTAACATCCTTACCATTTCCCGATTCTGCGTTTAGATGACCTTTGAATGCTTCTATAATCTCTTCTCGTCCACCATAAGCTACAGCCACGTTTAGAATGAAATTATCATAATCTTTTGTTGCTTCTTCCGCTTGTTTAATGGCTTCTTGAAGGCTTTGTGGTAAACGATCAATTTGTCCCATGGCACGCACCTTAATCTGATTTTTATGGAGACCTTTTATTGTTACTAATTCTCGCATTTTTCTTTCGATTAAACCCAATATACCTTCAACTTCATCATCAGCACGGTTGAAATTATCAAGTGAAAAAATCCATATAGAGAAAATTTCTACACCAAGCTCATCACACCAATGGAGTACTTCTTCAAGTTTATCTGCTCCTTCATAATGTCCTTTGATTACGTTGTCTAATCCACTTGCTTTTGCATACCTTCGGTTTCCATCAAGGATAACACCGATGTGTTTAGGTATATTCCATGTACCTGCTTCTGCTTCCAACTGTTTTTGATATGCAGTATAAAACTTTTTTTCAATCTTGTTCTTAAGGTATTTTAATGGTTTCATGAGAAGCCTTTTACAAATGGTTAACAACTATAATTGTATTGATGTAATATTCTCTCAGCTATACTCTTTAGTATGAGCACGATTTCACAGAGAGTGTATTCTAAATTATACCATGAAAAGTGTGTTTAAGAAATAGAATCTCCTCATGATGGGTGTGTAAACTTTTTGTCACTAAACATAATGCTGCTATTGCATCTGGATACCAATGATTATCCCAAGTATCATTCTTTAGCATACATCTCAACTCCAGAATGGAATTGATACCTTCGTCTGTCCATCTCATTGAACTTCCTCTGCATCTTTGAGCAACCCTATGTATACAAGGAGTTTACAAGCGCTTTCAATCACGCTACTCGTAATCTGATATCCTTTCTCTCTAAACTCTTGATACCGCATACGCTTTGCATGCTTTTCAAAATAGCGTGCTCCCCTATCTAATATCTCCCTAACTTCAAGATCCTCTGTCTCAAAAGCGCGGATATGTACAACCAAGTCGCTGATCTTTCCTTCAAAAAGAAGAGGTACTGTCTCTTGTACCCAAGCCTCTATCTGGTCTGTCGCTGTCTCTCCAAAGACACATTTGCCAACATCATATAGATGGGATTTCGCGTGCATATAATCTACAATCTCAACAGCATTGGGAAAATGTTCTTCCGAAAGATTCCATAACTTTCTAATGATAAACTAAACATCGGTATCCTCTCTTTTATAGGTTAATATTTAGATAGGATACCATTTTTCTACACTTTTACAACCCCAAAGTTAAACTATTCAAGTGACAAAAACTTTACACACTCAATAGCTATTCAAATCTTGACATTCTTTCTTTTTCTATGTTAAAATGACTACATCATGAAAGGAAATATATGTTTGGTAATACTATCATTATTCTTCTGTATTCTTGCTATTGCAAAGCAAGATGAGCCACCAAAGATTGGGGATATTGCTCCGGAATTTTCGTTACAAGATACTGAAGAAAAACTGTATACTCTTAAGAAATTACGTGGCAAGATAATTTTTCTAATTATGGGTAATCGGAGAATTCGGAAAGAGGATGACAAATGGGCTGTAGCATTTCATAATGAATACAAGGAAAATAAAAAAATAACTGCGTTTATAATTGGTGATTTACGTAGTGTACCAGGTTTCATACCAAAACGATTTGTCCTTTCTCAATTAAAGAAAAAACCACCTCCAATTCCATTTCTACTTGACTGGAAAGGTAAAGCACATCAAGCTTATCATACTGAAAAGAAAAAACCGAATTTGTTCCTAATCTCATCTGAAGGAAAGCTTATATACCACCGTAAAGCAAACTTCTCAGACGAAAATTATGTTGAATTAAAAGACAAGATTGATTCACATCTCAAACTTACTCCATAGATCACTCAGACACTCTGTATCATAGATCCAGTAAAATTAAGGAGAAAAAAATGGAATCAAAAAATGAAATTACAAGATACATGACCTTACCTACCACACTTATTGGAACTGGTTCATTTTTTGGTATCTTAGGTTGGTGGGGTTTAGCTCAGGCAGCTGGTAGTATTTTTTTGTTTAGTGGTTCTATGCTTTTATCATTGTCTGGTTCAATTGCCACTTTAGTTGGATTACTGACTTTAGAAAAAACAAAACCTAATAAACAGAAAGTAAGAAAAATCAAATCACTCATTGCTAATGATATAAAAATTCAGTATCCTAATTATATTCTACATGTAGAGTATATGAAACAACAACACCAAACATTATATGATAAAATGTCTGCTATTTGGGAATATAGTGAGTCATTCAAATTAAATATCTTACAACTTAAAACTCAGTTAGAAGAACTTCAAAGGAATTTACAGGAGAATCTGAAGAGAAATACACCAGAGCGGAAAGATGATAGTGTAGATGACATCGCTCAAAAGATACTTTGGTCAGAAAAAGAAATTAAACTATCTGAATATCAGGAAAGTTTAGATACATTATCTAATTTTCTGACAATATCTGATGTAGATGGTTTTCGTGATGAACTTTCACAGATTAGTCGTTCAATTAAAAGGCTTGAAAATGGTATTGGGTATTACAGAGACTTGTTGTTATTCTGTAGTCAAGAAGAAGAAGATAATTATGACCAAATTCTTGATGTTAAAGAAAAAGTCGAAAAAACTGATACATTAATATCACAACAGAACACTCGTTTAGTAGAGCTTGGAAATAAAATGAATGCAAAGCATGAGCAAGCTGAGATTGAGTTAACAAATTTTAAAAGTCAACTAATTGACTTTCAAGAAATAAATGAATGATTTCCTAAATTAGATTTTTAGAAATTAATGGATAACTCATTGATGATTCGGTATAAGTAAATGAAGTATCTCGTCACCGGATGCGCAGGTTTTATTGGATGGAAAGTTACAGAATTCCTCATTGCTGATGGACATACAGTAGTAGGTATCGATAATATAAATGATGCCTATGATGTTTCGGTTAAGAATTGGAGACTGGCACAACTTCAGGAATTACCCAATTTTCATTATAATTGTTTAGATATCTGTGATGTAGAAACACTCGAACCACTGTTTACACAAAAATTTGATGCAGTGATTAATCTTGCCGCACGGGCAGGTGTCCGACAATCAGTTGAAAACCCTTGGGTATATATTGATACTAATGTCACAGGCACATTAAACCTTCTTGAGTTATCAAGAGTTCATCAGGTAGAAAAGTTTATCCTTGCCTCCACGTCAAGTCTATATGGAGCTAAGAATCCCCTGCCTTTCAATGAGGAAGCAGATACAAACGGCCCACTATCCCCTTATGCAGCTTCTAAAAAAGGGGCAGAAGCACTCTGTCATAGTTATCACCATCTATATGATATTGATATTACCATATTCCGTTTTTTTACCGTCTATGGTCCTGCTGGACGTCCGGATATGAGTGCATTCCGTTTTGTAAAATGGATCAGTGAGGGACACCCTGTAACTGTATATGGGGATGGCAAACAATCCTCACGGGATTATACCTATGTAGAAGATATTGCACGCGGCGTTATTGCTGGATTGAAGCCGCTTGGGTACTCGGTGATCAATCTTGGTTCAGATAGTCCAATCGTCTTGATTGACACTATTAGATTGATAGAAGAATTGGTAGGTAAAAAGGCAGAACTTTCACATCAACCTTTCCATCCAGCTGATGTACGTGCCACTTGGGCAGATATTAAAAAGGCGGAAGAACTTTTAGGTTGGCGACCACAAGTATCATTTCGTGAAGGTATCACAGAATTAGTAAACTGGTATCAAACACATCGATCTTGGGTAAAGGATATCCCAACAGGTTAGGCTGCGAAAATTAGTTCTACAGCTTTTTGTAATGCTTTCTCATCTACTCTCATTTTTGCCAGTTCAACTTCCTTCTTCACATAGGTGATAGTATTGTCTAAGTTCATTGGGGTAGCAATATCTTGAAATATCTTGTGAAGACGTTTCACATCCGTTTTCTTAATTCCTGTCTGTGCTTCTATTCGGGTGTGCAATTCCATTGGAGATTCTGGGGGTTTCTCAATTACTTCAGGCTTTGAATTTGAAGATTGTGAAGAATTCTGTTTCTTTGTAGTACCAGAACGTTTTCTGGTAGAGGTTTTTTGAATTTTTCCCGCTTGTATAGATTTAATACTACATTCCTTGCATAAATTAGCTGTAACATCTGCTAAAGTCATCTTTACGATGAGCTCGCTAATTGAACTACAGAGATCGCATTCCGTCAGACTTTCAATACTTGCTAAAATTTCTGACTGAAGTAGGAGCATTTTCTCCTTATCTGCTTTTGTAGTTTTCTCTTTTTGACATAAAACTATCAACTTTTGTGCTGTTTTTTCAATGTTATCTAAATTTCCCATATTCTACCTCCATAAATGTAATATAAAATATAACACTTACGGATGTTTTTGTCAAGAAGGAAGTTAATATCCTTTATGTAAATGGTAATTTACTTATTATCCTTATATAATTTATATTCAAAACTTTCAATCAATGCATCAAAACTTGCGGAAATTATATTCTCCGATACACCTACTGTTCTCCAACTTTTTTCACCATCACCCGCTTCAATTAACACACGTACTTTCGATCCAGTTCCTGCTTTAGTATCTAATACACGAACCTTATAGTCAATCAATCTTACTTTCTGTAATTCAGGATAGAACTCTTCAAGAGCTTTCCTAAGAGCCGTATCAAGAGCATTTACAGGACCATCACCATCCGCTGCTGTATGCGTAGTTGTGTGATCAGGCGTTGTGACTTTTACCGTCGCTTCCGAACGCATTGAATGGTCGGTAAACTTCTCAATAATAACACGAAAGCCGAGTTGTTCAAAGAAGGATTTATATCCATTGAATACTTTATGAGTTAATAACTCAAATGATGCTTCAGCTGCCTCATATTGGTACCCTTCATGTTCTGCCTGCTTTAGAGAATTAAAAAGTTCTAAAACCTGTGGAGAATTCTTATCAAGATCAGGATATTCTTTCTCAATCTTTTTCATGATTGTGCCGCGTCCTGACTGGTCTGAAACAAGAATCCGTTGGCTATTCCCTACCTTCTCAGGTTCAATATGTTCATATGTTAGTCGATTCTTCCTTATAGCATCAATATGCAATCCACCCTTATGAGCAAATGCTGACCGACCTACATACGCTTGGCGTTCATCATGCGGTAGATTTGCTAACTCACTAATTAGACGTGATACATCTGTAATTCTTTGTAGTTGTTCATCACTAACACACTGCATTCCAAGTTTAAGCTGAACTGTAGGAATAATTGATGCCAAGTTAGCATTCCCACAACGTTCCCCATAACCGTTGAATGTTCCTTGAACGTGGTTAGCACCTGCTTGTACTGCTAAGACAGAATTTGCCACACCCATTCCTGCGTCATTATGTGTATGTATACCAATAGGTAATGAGAAAGAGTTAAGTGCACCTTTGACTCCTTCCTGAATTTCTAATGGTAACCTACCTCCGTTTGTATCACAGAGAACAAGACATTTAGCACCGCCTTCTGTTGCAGCTCGTAAAGTTTCAATTGCATAGCCAGCATCATCTGAATATCCATCAAAGAAATGTTCAGCATCATAGATAACTTCACGACCATTATCAACCAAAAAACGAACTGAACTCTCAATTAACTCTAAGTTTTCTTCAGCGGATACTCGTAGAACATCTGTTGCATGTATACGCCAAGATTTACCAAAAATAGTAACTGTTCTTGCACCAGTATCCAGTAAAGCAGATAAGTTTAGATCAGTATCAGGAGAATAGGTTGGGTATCGAGTACTACCGAATGGTACAATCACTGCTGTTTCTAATGGTATATCCTTTGCACGTTTGAAGAATTCTATGTCCTTTGGATTGGATCCAGGGTAACCACCTTCAATGTAACGAATACCTAATTTATCCAACTCATCTATGATGATAAGTTTGTCCTCAACAGAAAACGCTACACCTTCCGCTTGGCTACCATCTCTGAGTGTTGTATCGTAAAATTCAACCATGCATTTTTCACAGTAATTATTGGTTTGGTCCTTGAAAATATAGATTTAAACATCTATAGGTTATACCAAAATTCGGTGTCTCCTTTTTTATATTATTACGAATTTTAACATAGGAATTTTATCACATATTGGTGTGAAAGTCAATATTATTGTCAGTGAAGATCAGTTCTTATATTGTAAGCATTACTCTATGTTTTACTTTCTTATTCAAGCGAATTATGTTAATATTACATCTATGAAATCGCTTACTTTTCTACCGATATTTTTAATATTCTTACTCACAAGTTGTAGCATTCTTATTAAGAAACCTGTTGAACCACATCCACCAATAATCTCCATTGATCCGGTTGAAAAACTACAGGAAAAAATCAATACAATCTTACAGGATGACCTATTCAATTCTGCAAGTATTGGTATTAATGTAATGTCAACTGAAACTGGTGAGATAATTTACTCCAAAAACTCACTAAGACTACACCATCCTGCCTCTACAACAAAACTCTTTACTGCAGCTACAGCATTGGTAAAGCTGGGAACAGATTTTCAGTTTGAGACAACTCTCTACCTTGATAATAATACTGAATCTCGTGTCACTAAAAATGTCTATCTTAAAGGGAAAGGTGATCCATTGCTTGGAATTGATGATATTGAAAAATTAGCAGTGGGATTTGTTAAATCAGGAGTTAAGTTTATAGAGGGAGATATTATCGTTGATGAATCATATTTTGACACTGTCCGTGAAGGACCTGGATGGATGTGGGATGATAAACCCTTTCAATTAAGTGCTCTAAGTATAAGAAGTATTGAACCTGAGAATTACATGGATAGTAGAGCATTTGCTTGTGGACACATCTTAAAGACAAAATTAATAGAAAATGGGATTTCTATAGGTGGTAAAGTAATCTCAGGAGAAGTTCCTGCAAAGGCTATTATGGTCAGTGAACATTTATCACCACCCCTTGGAGATATTATTAGATTAATGAATAAACCGAGTGATAATTGGATAGCAGAATTTCTATTCAAGACAATCGGGGCAGAAGTAAAAGGGGTACCAGGAACCTGGAGAAAAGGTAGGGAAGCGATTACTGAGTTTTTAGATGAGATATTAACTGAACCACTTTCACACAGGTTCGTTGATGGATCAGGTCTTTCTCGTTACAATCTTACCAGCACTGAGTTGCTTACACAGTTACTTATTTACATGCATAAACAATTTGAGATAATGCCTGAATTTTTATCCTCACTCCCAATCGCAGGTGTTGATGGTACGTTAAGAAATCGGATGCAAGGAATGTACGCAGAAAAGACTTTACGGGCCAAAACAGGAACACTTAGTGGCGTATCTGCACTTGCAGGATATACAGTGACAGATGAAGGTGAAGTACTGGCTTTTGGTATCCTAATTAGTCATTACATTGGTTCGTCTGCAACAGCACGTGGAATTCAAGATCAGATAGGGAGTATTCTGAGTGGATTTAAGAGACTACCAGAAACAAGATAGAGTAGTGAATAATTGGTATGAATTTCATGCAATATAATAGATTGTCATCATGAAATCACTGGTGGTGGTTCACCAACAGCAGACTTTCCGTCCTTCAACACCGGTTCAGCATTTCCCCATAAACGACTTCCATCACTTGAAAGAAGCGGTTCAGCAGAATATTGTGCTAAATAAGCTCTCCGCATGTTCTTTGTTGAATTCGTACCACTACAGTGGAAGTTGACACTTGTAAAAGCTACTATACTGCCAGCAGGAACAATTGCAGGTACACCCTTTTCCGGTCCAAAATAACCAACAAGGTCATTACTTTCTTCTTCACGGATATGTTTCACCCAAGAACGGATACCTATGTGCGAATACGGCATAACATAAACCGTGCCATTCTCTTCAGACATATCATCTAAAGCACACCAACATGTGAGATATGGTTTATGATCCGGATAGCCGACATAACCTGAATCTTGATGCCAACTAAACTTCATTCCTTCTTCTGCGCCTTTAACCACATACTGTTCCCAAAAAAGATAGGCGGTATCACCTAATGCAGCACGACAGACTTCTGCCATTAAATCACTAAATAGAAAATCACGAAGTTTAGGTTGTTGTCTAAAGCAATTGGAAACAAAATAACGTTTGTTTCTATGATTTAATCCAATTACCTCCTTATTTTCTTGCTCCATACGAGCATCCATCTGACTAATGAATGTGCCACATTCTACGCGTAACAGTTCTAAGAGTGGATCTGGAATCACACTTTCTAATATGAAGTAACCTTCTTCTTGATACTGTTGTTTCTGCTGATCAGTTATTTTGATCAATTCAAACTCCTATTCTACCATAATCTTTCGAGTAATCTGACCGTTACTTTCCCAGTAGGTGTGTTTATCAGTAATATATGATGAGTCACCTTCAGGTTGGATATTTCCCTTTGTATCAATTGATCTGGATACGATGGTATGTGTGCCTTGCGAAGGGTTATGCCAATTGTAGTGCCAAACCTTCCAAGCAAATTCCGCGTCCTCAACGGTATCAATTTCAGCAGTTTGCCAAGGTCCACCATCAATACTAACTTCAACAGTTTTTATAGGAGCACCCCAAGCAGCTCCATAGATTCTGTATTCATCTCCGAGACGCGTAACCTTTGCTGGTATAGACTTCAGTTGTGTTTTACCAACCGATGTTTCCATCCAAACAATTTCGCCATCCTCACGGGTTTCCTTACGCATAGTTACATAGTCTCGTGCCATGAACCTACCCATAAAACGTCTATCTCGTATTTCAATCCTTTTTAACCACTTCACACATGCAATACCATACCAGCCGGGGGCAATTAATCTTAGAGGAGCACCATGTTTGTGTGGTAATGGTTCTCCATTCATCTCATAACAGAGTATATGTGATTCATGTATTGCCTCATCAACTGACATACTTCGGGCAAAATTCTGTTTCATCGACACATCACGTCGTTTTTCTTCACCAGAATCATGCCCAAAAAAGATAACTTCAATTCCGTTTTCTTTAATTCCTGCCTTTTTTAAAATAGGAGCAAGTGGAGTTCCTCCCCATTTTGCATTCCCTATCGCCCCAGTAAATGTTGGAAACCCATGGTTACCCGAACATTCTAATGTGTAGGTTACTTCCGTTTTTGGTAAGGATTTTATTTCATCAATAGTCAATGTTATAGGATTCTCAACCAAACCACTAATTTCTAACTTCCAGTTAGCACGTTCTGTCTCATCAATTTTCGGCACACCGTAATGAGAGACATTAAAGAAGTCCTTATTTGGAGTAATGAATGTATCGAATTTGTGCCAATCAAGTCCACGGTTCGATTCTGGTTCATTTATGAATGGTATAAGTTCTTCCCCTTCACGGTTAGGGAATGCATAGAGTGCCCAAGGACTTAACAATAAACCGGTAAGTGTTAATCCTGATTTTTCTAAGAAATGTCTACGATCCATAGGTGTACTCTATCCTTTCATTGCTTCGATATAATTGAGGTTAACCTGTTTCCAATTCACAACATTGGTCCAGGCATCAATATAATCTGCCCGTTTGTTCTGATACTTCAAATAATATGCATGTTCCCAGACATCAAGACCGAGAATAGGCGTGTGCCCATCCATCAAAGGACTATCTTGATTCTTTGTAGAGTATATCTGAAGCTTCTTCTTATCATCAACTACAAGCCATGTCCAACCAGAACCGAAATGAGTTTTTGCTGTTGTTAAAAATTTCTCTTTAGCTGCATCAACAGATCCAAATGTAGATTTCATCGAATCCGCTACTTTCCCATTTAACTCCCTTCCACCTTTAATCATAGTTGTCCAGAAGAGTGTATGGTTGGCATGTCCACCACCACTATTGATTACTGCTTGACGGATTGTCTTCGGTACTTTATCAATATTTCGAAGTAAGTCTTCTATAGACTGGTCTGACAAATCATGATAATCACCAATAGCAGCATTGAGTTTATTAACATAACCCTGGTGATGTTTTCCGTGATGAATCTCCATAGTACGTTTGTCAATATATGGCTCAAGCGCATCATGGGAATATCTTAGATCAGGTAAGACATATTCATGAGTATGGTCATGGGTATCCGTCCCATGTTCTGATTTTTCATGACTATCGGCATAAAGACGTAGTGGATTTGAAGTAAGAACAATCCCTGCTATAGCCGTACTACCATTTATAATAAAATTTCGTCGGTTCATTGGTTAGCCTCTTGAGTAGGGTTTGATATAAATCTTAACAAAAGAAATGAATGTATGTCAAGAAGGATTTGATAAAACCGTTGATTTATGTAAAAATATATGAAATAGGGATAAATTTGTATAACATTAGTATATAAGATAGGAAGAATTTACAATATGCCAAATGAACTTTCAAGACTTGAACCAGTAGATTTACGTACAGAATGGAATAATGAGGCAAATGACTTTACACCTTGGTTAGCCCAGGATGAAAACCTTGAATTACTTGGAGAAACATTGGGTTTTGAGCTTGAATTAGGAGGTCAAGAAGTCAATGTAGGCCCCTTTCGTGCAGATTTACTTTGTAAGAATACAGCAGACAATACTTGGGTAGTAATAGAAAACCAATTAGAAAAAACAGATCATTGGCATCTTGGGCAGATTTTAACATATTTCGCTGGTTTAGATGTGCGCACGATCATTTGGATAGCAAGTGAGTTTCAAGATGAACATAGAGCAGCAATTGACAAATTGAATGAAATCACACAAGAGGAATATCAATTTTTTGGGATTGAAATAAAACTATGGAAAATTGATGATTCTCAAGCAGCTCCACAGTTTGAAATTGTAACTAATCCTAACGATTGGCGAGGAACTGTAACAAAAAACACAAAACGTGCTATAAAAGGAGAATTATCAGATACAGATCTTCAATTAGAAAGATACTGGTCTGGCTTACGCGATTATATGATACAGAACAATAGTAATCTGAAATGTCCTAAACCTGGTCCTTGGAGATTCTTAATTCATAGTATTGGTCGAACTGGATTCAGTATCGATTCCTGGATTGGTACTATAAGAAAGAAGCAGGAAAACTCCGAACAATTGCAATTATTTTGTATTTTCAAGATATTATGTGCTCAGATTTGTTACTAACGCACATCTGAAGAACCCGTGAGAATAAATGGAGAGTATGAATATAATAATTATCTGACATTTATCAAAGAGGTTCAGATTCCTATGTTTATCAGTGTTCTTTTCGAATTTGTTCATGAAAATGCTTACTGAGATTAGACAAGATGTGTCTTTGTCCAGAAAGTTCAAGTTTTATTTGATGAAAAGTTTTTCGACTTAATCGACTCACTTGTTGCATGAATAGATAACTCAATACCTTTACGCTTAGACTTACATATGCACCTTCTCGTTTCCCTAAACTCATTGATGAAAGGTGTAGGTCAGTTTTAAGGTGTCTCCAAAATCGTTCTATGCTGTGATGTTGAGACCATATTCTTAGGATCTCACAGGACCGCAAGGGTTTGCCAAACACCAACATTGTCCGGGTTTTTCCCATATCCAAGAAGAAGAGGAGCACCAGTGAACCGAATGTATTACTTATAGTTTTGCTGCGATAAGAAGGTCTAGGACACCCCCATTGTTTAGGATTCAGTTGTACCTGTTTTTTATGTTCTGAGAGTTTAGCAGTCTTGTCATTGATTGTCATCCGATAGTTGCTTTTACCGTGAATGAGTATGTTTTCAAACCCTAAATCCAACAAAATATCAACTAGGTTATGACTCCCATACCACGAATCAAAAGTGATCGGATATTTTCTCAGATCCACACCCGAAGCATCAAAGAAATCTAATACCTCTTTGAGCATCGCAACAAAACAGGAGAATTTATCCGTGTTTCCTCTTCCTTGTTTGCTTATAATACGAATGTTAAGGGGGATAACCATACTGCCGATCGAAATCGTGATACCTAACACATTTCTGCCACGGATTGCGTTATTATGTTTTTTTGACCACCAAGGGTAGTTGTAGGATAGGAGTTTACCATAGCGCGAATCATTTGTATCATCTACACTGATTGTGATGCGACGACGAGATTTTGTAGAAGCACTTTTTGATTCGACATCTTGTATCTCCTCAAGGGCGATGGTACATCCGATACACCTCAAAAGACATTTCCACTGATAAAGACTGAACGCTTTCAGCTGCCGATATAGGTTTGATCGTGAGATCGCTAAAGCGTTTGCTATTTGATTTGGATTGTAAAGTCCAAAAAGATGACCCATTGAAAGGAGAAGTAAGACTTCTTGAAGTTGGTATGTCATCTTTCGAAAGTTTGAAAAAAGAAGCATTTGAGAATTCATAGCAGTTTTGTTAATATGTGATTGCATGGGATACTCTCCTAATTAGTTATCTGAAATATTTACTATAAGGATGATATCTCATACACTATAAGTCAATAAAAAATAAAAATAAAACGCATTTTCATAACGAAATATACCCTGAATGACGATTGTTATTAAGTTAAACACAAGTTTGAGAAATATCAGATTATTAACAATAACTGATGATATTGGGGTTGTTTTGGGCAATTTAAAGACAATAATTCCAATGATACTTCCAACAATATTTTGGCAGTAATAGATTAACCAGATATTGACCTATCTACATTAGAATTTGTAGAATGTTTCCATGTTTCAGAACCTTTGAATAAAGATTATTGGAAAGAGAAATTCTATAGGTTTGTGGATATATTATCGCAGGTGTCCATCTGGAACCTGGTATAGTGAAGACTGTATTGATACAGTTGGAATGTATGCGCGCCCTTAAAGCGCACATACAGGATCAGAGAACTGATAAAATAAGCTACCATATTGTCACTTCGGGGTGTTCTACAGGAGCTTCTGACTCAGATCTATGAAGTATGTTTGCTTCTTCACCCCGATGTTCTTTGACATTAATCCAGCCTCTTGTGTTACCATATTGAAGTTGATAATCATTTATAATAAGCGGATCTGTGTCTTCAACCCATTCTGCTGACGAATATGCCGATTTTGAAAATATTCCATCGTGTCGTCCTATAATAACTGGGGTTGAAGAAAAATAATTGCGCAAAGTAAGTCCGAGTTGTGAACCAAACCCATCACATCTGCACTTGCTTGATATTCTCCAGTAACCCCGTCTTCGTTGCAGCCAAGGGTTGTCGAAGCAGAAGTATAAAAGTGTTGTTCGTAAGCCATCTCAGCATAAACATTACTATAACTATACACAGGTCCATCAGAATCATTTCCACTCTGTTGTACCCATTCATACAAGAATGGATCGTCATCTTCATGATCAGTCATACGATATTCTTCCATAGCATCCCGGTTTATTGTGTCACCATAATTATTCGTACCCCGTAAAGCAAAAATAACAGTAGTGAAACAAAGAACAAGGAGAATACTCAGAATCAACAATAATCTATTCATTTTATTACCTTCCTCTCAATATTCAAATATGAATAAGGTTCAATTCCATCATCAATACTCTTTACATCAAAACCAGTTAGATCAGGTAATCTACCCCGATCTATTCGGATATTGTCATCAGGGTGACTTAAAATGCCACCTTCTTGTAGATAGACTCTGCCACGAATCGTAGGATAAATTAGACCGTTTTCTATCACAGCACCATCGGTGCGAATGCCATTCTCCCAGAGTTTGACACGCACTCTTCGCATCAACTCATGCTCTGCGGATGGCAAATGTTCCCACGGGATAAAAGTCATCCCTTCAGGTGTTTTGGGATAAGGACCAAAACCAAAACGAGAAACTGGTACCATTTCAGTAGTATCATTTTCATCTGTTTTCAATGTAGAATTCAACGGGACTTCTGATGTATCCTCCGATACGACACGCTGATTGACTTCCGCCTCTTGTGAAGAGGAAATGCTATTTATTTCAACTGTCTCACTATTAATTGGGACTGACTGTTTTTTTACAGACACATCAGGTTTTCTGTTTTGAGACATTTGCCAACGTTGGAGAATTGCATTAGATTCTTCTAATCGTTTTCGGTAGGAAGTTATTTCATACTGGAACCAGAGGTAACAAACGAGACAAAATAGGATCAAATAACCGATACCTCCAATAAACCATTTGTTTGTAAAAAAATTGTGAATCATATTTTACCTCCAAATTTGCTTTGTGAATTCCAGATTTCGCATATTAATTCAAAATAACATAATTCAAAGGTTTAAAGATACATTCAGCAGCATTACCATAGCATCTTAGGTTAGCATTACCATAGCATCTTAGGTTAATATCACATATTTTTTTAATTAACTAAACAGTAAAAATTTGAGAGTTTACATATCTAATGTTTTGAGCAGAATATATGATTACCCTCTATATCGTTCAACTTGTTCCTTACTGTAATATACGATAACATTTTGCAAAAATAAAATCGAGTTATTTTTATTTTTTTACTACATCTGTTATCTCAATACCTTCGCCAATTATCCTGGATTTATATCAGGATGCGTGTAATGAATAGCACCGATTGAACTTAGATGTTGTGTGATCTCATCAATAACAATTTGTTCAGGTTTTTGCGGAAGTATTTTTAATGTTTCCTCTAAATATTTCAAACCTCTATAGTGTGATTTCAGATCTAAAACACTATAGGGTGTATTCTCATCACCAAATCTGTTTTTGAGTTTCGCACTAACCGATACCATAAACATTGATAGGTTTGCTGCATTATTCACAGGTGTTTTGTTGACATTCATAGAATCTTGTAATCCCCAATATTGTTTCGCATCCCCGAAGTTGAACTCGATTTGAAAACGAAGGGAATAATAGTCAATCATTTTTTCAGCATCTCATGCTAAATCAGAACTAAACAATAAGATGTAGGATTGCTGATTTGTTAGCAAGTTAGTCTTGCGGACACAAACGATATTTAGAAGTTCTGTGAACTTTCGGTGCCGTAAGTTCATTTGATACAC
Organism: uncultured bacterium; assembly: GCA_964652195.1. Lineage (GTDB taxonomy): Bacteria > Poribacteria > WGA-4E > WGA-4E > WGA-3G > MSPOR6. The sequence goes on from CAZZBB010000106.1 coordinate 35,315, forward strand.
TTCGGTTCTGATGTCATGTGTCGTTTCAGTAGAAATGGGGTATTTTGGTTCAATCTCTCGTGGATTGAACTTTTCTCCGTAGACCCGTGGTCGTCCTGGTCCCTTTGGAGATGTTGTCGGTTGCCAATACAATGCGGCATCCGTACAAAGTTTTGAAATAAGATGGAGTCCACATTGTTTTGTCATTTGTTGTGCGTTATTGTGTCCAAAATACCCATCAAGCACCAAATAACGGAGTGGGATCAAATCTTTTATTTCTTGTCGTATGGACAAGACAATCGTCTGAAGTTGTTTCAAAATACCGGTAAGCACGACCTCGTCCTTATTACGGTTTTTGCTTCCTTTTGGACGCCCGCGGGGTCGTATGAGTTCTGTGTTATCGCAAACCTGCTGTATGGGTGCTGAAGGGGTAGGTTCCGATGATGTGTCATCTCGGACAATCTGCTCTATAAACATTGGATAAGCATCTCGCTTCTTGACACTCACTAAAGATACGCCTAAAAACGACAAACTTGGAATCGTTTTTCCGTATAATGCGGAGAAGAAACGGAATAAACCGTAAGTGTTTTTCCCAGATTTTGGCTTGACTGTTTCGTCTGCCGCAAGGAAATATTCGCTTTCAGGATCAAGCAGATGTGAACGAAAAAAGATCCAAAAGAGAGTTCCCCAAGGTAGATCGGTGCTAAAAAAGCGTTGTATCGTGCGATAGCTACCACCTTTTGGTGTCCAACGAGAGATATTTAGCATTGTGACCCGTCCTGTCATCGCAAGTAGTGCGAATACAACAATAGAAAAATGGCGAAGTGTCGCTGTTGATAATGTGGTGCAAAAACTGTAACAAGTGCTATAAATTCTGGTATGGGTGAATGTCCTTTTTGAAATGTTATGGTTTATGAAGATTAAGAATTAAATTAGGTAATATTCGGGCGGGGCTTTTTTATATTTAATTTAGCCGTCCCTACGATAATTTTATGGGTTGGATTACCGAAAGATTTATTTAAACTTCATATACCATAGGACATTTGCCTTATTTATTCAACTATTTTGGCGAAGGTATTGTAATACACGTTATGATATCAATGTGTTGGTTTTAAGTGTTACCCCAGAACAATACTAAGTAATCAAAAATGGTTCAAAGCTTAGAATTTATCAGTCTGTAGGTTACTACAAATAAGTTTAAATAATGTTCCATTTTAAGTAGGATATGTTTGATGGTAATAACAAAACACATCAATATCGATTACAATTATCAATGTTAAACTCTAATTCCTCTTCTGGTTCATTCATATACATTGTCACAATAACTGGGTACATTATCTATAACCAAATCTTTGTCCTATAGCGTCGGTGGTCTCCATATATGTGCGTCAAGGTGTTGCATTTAATTATAGAGATCTAACATCCTAAATACATAGCAACGCTTGACATATATATTCCAACAAAAAATATTACTTGCCTCTATAATTACATGACACATGTTTTATACTTCAAAAGGTGCAAAATCGTAAAAAACACATTTTATAGTCCAATACCTTCGCCAAAAATACTTGATTAAAAAGGTGTCTGTCCTAAACAATACCTTCGCAAAAATGGCTGATGTTTCATATACTAACCTAAGTTGCTACTCTCAAGTAGGAATCCTTCGATTCTGATCGGTGTTGTCCCATAGACTGTTAGTCTGTGGCCACTCATACACTCGACTGGATGGGAATTTGCTCTATGCAAGAATTAAAATGACTTCAGCAAAAAACTGAAGTCATTTTAATCCTGAAATCTCAGAACTTCTCTGAGCTATCAGGCTTACTAATACTATTTCTAATAATTATTGTCTCTTTACTGTAGCACAAACTTCCAGTTTGTGTAGTATTTTCAAGACATAAATATCACCTAATCATGGGAGAATCATTTATAGAAATGGAATAAATTAGATAACACAATACATTTAGGCATTCTAATGTTGAAAATATGTGTAATCAAAGGAGGGATTTCTTACTTCAAAAAATAAAACATCGTAATGAATGCTTAGAGTTTGGATTCTAATACCATTCTAAATTGATAGATTTACATTATGAATTACGTAATACAGGGCAATACCTGAAGTTATTTTAATCCTGAAATCTTGAAACTTCTCTGTGCAATATGTCACCATTCAACTAAACTCAGATAATTCGCGAAAGCATTTGTTATTGTAAGACATTTTATAAATATGTGAAATAAAAGCCTACATGTCTCTGTTTTTTCATATAGTTTTTAATCAACCATTCAGAAATATTTTCGTTAAATACATCATATACTTTTAAAAAATTACGGAGATTTGTTTATGCACCATCCGATGTCTGGTCACTCTGGACGTGGTGGATCTTCACGGATGAGAATGAGCTCCTATGGTGGTAAATCGCGCTTGAAAAAAAATGGTGATGATCCATTAAATACAAAAGAAGAAGTGCCTGAACTACTCGAAAAACAGGCGACAGAACTACTTGATAGTGGGGAGGAAATAAAAGTAGCTGTTTCAACAGACTTGCGTTTTGACAGCACTTATGGAAAAGATTGGTTATTAATTACTGAAAAACGGATCATAGCATTTAATCAGAACGAAGTTATAGGTCATAACCTCAAAGAAGTTTCATTAGATTCTGTAGTAGATATAGAAATCCTTGAGATGTATGGTAATAATATTCTCAAGATTATTACCACTGATAATGCCATTGAATTAGCTCGATATTCAAAAAAGTTAGCACAGAAATTCAATATTGCTGTATCCGAATTAGAACAACTATCACAGAATGGTAACACCCCCACTGGCAAAAATGAAGGACGGGGTCCAAGAGGAAGACGAGGTCGGCGTCCTTCAGGTGGAAAACCTGGAGCTGATAAGAGTCGATGTGATAAATGCGGACAACCCATCCCCAGTTGGTCCGGTATTTGTGTTAACTGCGTACAAAATAGTAAGCTTATCTTCAGACTCCTCAAGTATTCATTTCCCTATCTACACGTAATCATCCCTGCTTTTCTATTGATGTTAGTAATTAGGTTTGTTACCTTGTATACACCTATCCTGAGCCAACAATTAATTGACTATATTTTTACGCCAGTAGCAAACGCACTTGCTAATAATGAGGAATCATTGCCTGTAACGACTTGGGGACCCCTTCAAGGTACGGTAGACACCTTAAGCAGTTGGTTCGGAACTCTGCCTGCGGGTGGCTCATTCGGACATCTTATCGGCATTGTGCTACTTATGGCGTCGATTCACGTGTTTTCTATGATCACTTCATCTGTTCGGGGATACATGATGGCATGGGTTGGACAGAATGTTACAAGACGTCTTCAAAATGAAGCCTATGAACATTTAAATACCCTTTCAATTGATTTCTTTCAGGAACGAGATACTGGAAACTTGATGTCGAGAATAACAAGCGATGTTTCCAGACTTAGAGACTTCATTTCGAACGGACTCCAAGATATAATCGGGGATTCGCTTACTATCATTTATATGTGTATTATTATGTTCACCTTTAATTGGTATCTTGCATTTTGGACATTGATACCGATTCCATGTCTCATATTTTTCACCATCTTTTTTGGTAAGAAAATGAGTAAAGTGTATAGTGTTTTATGGAAAAGGTATGCCAATATTAGTACAATTCTCGCAAGTACTATACCTGGCGTCAGAGTTGTCAAGGCTTTTGCACGTGAACGCTATGAAATTAGCCGGTTCAGTGACATGACACATCAAGTCTTTTCTGGAGAAATGAACGCAGCGAAACTGGGTACTCTCTATCGTCCCATTATGGAGTTTATCACATATTCTGGTTCTATATTAATTTGGTTGATTGGAGGATGGCAGATATTTCAAGGTGATATTACCTTGGGAGTTTTGTTTATGTTTCAATCCTATATGATGCGATTCTTTGGACCAGTACGGACACTTTGTCAAATGAATGAAAGGTTCATAAGAGCAGGAACATCTGCAGAGAGGGTCTTTGATATATTGGATACACCTCCAAGTGTTGCAGATAAGCAAGACGCAGTAGCATTAACAAATATCAAAGGTGATATTCAATTTAGAGATGTTTACTTTACTTATGATAATGAGAAAAATGCCCTTAACGGTGTTAGTTTTGATGTCGTTGCTGGTGAAATGATCGGTTTAGTCGGTCATAGTGGTGCAGGTAAGAGTACACTGATAAATCTGATAACACGGTTCTACGATCCCAACCAAGGATCTATTATTATAGATGGACACGATAGTAAAGATATTCGAGTTAAAGCACTACGACAACAGGTTGGTGTCGTACTACAAGATCCTTTCCTATTTGAAGGAACTATAGCAGAGAATATAGGATATTCCAAACCGGGAGCATCCCGATATGAGATTATTGCTGCAGCTAAAGCAGCAAATGCCCACGATTTTATAGTTAAATTCCCAGATGGTTACGATACAATGGTTGGTGAACGAGGGGCTCGTGTCTCCGGTGGTGAACGCCAACGGATTTCAATCGCACGTGCTATCTTGAAGAATCCGCGTATCCTAATATTAGATGAAGCTACATCTTCAGTTGATACAGAAACTGAGTCGAAAATACAAGAAGCTTTGGAAAGACTTGTTCAAGGAAGAACCGTATTTGCTATAGCACATAGACTTTCAACCCTTAAATATGCTGACCGGCTTGTTGTATTAAAAGAAGGTGAGGTTGACGAAATTGGAACACATGAAGAACTGATTACACAGGGTGGTACCTATGCTGTATTGTGTGAAAAACAGACTGAATTATCCAAGATCCGTGCTTGGTAATAACATTTAATTTTTGTAGTTATGTGATAATACGATTTCATTAGGAGTTAAGCAATGCGGGAAGCAATAAAAGTTACTGATGACTTAATATTTCTTGATGCAGATACGATTAGCATACAAAGTAATGCATTTGGAGAGCTTGTTGTTCAGCTGCCCGATGGAAATACACATACCAAGGTTGAGCCGATACGTAGTTTTCCAGTAAGTGAAACAACCAGATATATAGTGCTTATTGACAATGAGGGTGAAGAAATTGGCATAATTGAGGATATGAGAAACTTACCTGCTAAATCTCGTGAGATACTTGCTGAAGAACTACAGAAACGGTATTTTATGCCAAAAATCACAAAAATTAATTCGATTGAAGGACAATACGGGGTAACGCATTGGAATGTTGAAACCTCTCAAGGTGATGTTGAATTTGGTATGCGTACACGGTACGATATTGTAACTCTTGAAAATGGTCGTGTACTCATAAAAGATGCTGATGGGAATCGGTTTGAAATTGAGAATTATGAGAAATTAGATCCAAAAAGTTATGCGTTACTTCAAACCCAAATATAGATACTATAAAACTGCATAATACTTCTTTAGAATCAGAATAAAATTCACAAAATTTGTATTGATAAGGAGACCAATTTTGGCTAATGTAAAGATTGAACGGATTGAATGGGCGCGTCTAACTGGTGAACGCCCCCGTAAAGCAGGTTGCAACTCCCGACTCGGTGAACATGGATTACATGTTCGACCACCAATTGCAAGGATTACCACCTCTGACGGGGTATCTGGAATAGGATTTTCATCTATCTCCCGTGATAAAGCGGAAACTATTGTTGGATTTCACTTATCAGAAGCATTCAATCCTGAAAATGGGGTATCAGAAGATTTTCAATTCATGGAATACCCTTTATGGGATTTGGTCGGACAATTAGAACAAAAACCTGTATACGAAATGTTGTCTAATGCAAATGACGACTTTAAAGTCCGGTGCTATGATACCTCTCTCTACATTGATGACCTACACATTGAGGATAATAAAGAAGCTGCAGCACTAATTGCATCCGAAGCACTCGAAGGAAAAGCGCGAGGACATAAGGCATATAAGATTAAGGTCGGTCGCGGGGCAATGCACATGCCTCTGGAGAAAGGGAACAAGCGGGATATAGATGTTATCAATGCTGTTCGTGAAGCAGTGGGATCTGATGCAACTATTCTTATAGATGCCAACAACGGATACAATCTAAATATCACGAAACAGATATTATGTGAAACAGCAGAGGCAAACGTTTATTGGATGGAGGAAGCATTCCATGAAGATGCACGGGTGTACTCACTCTTAAAAGAATGGTTGAATTCAGAAGGAATAAAGACCAAGATCGCCGATGGAGAAGGTAGTGCATCTCCACATTTAGTAAATTGGGCAAAAGACGGTATTGTTGATATTCTACAATACGACATATTCCATCCAGGATTTACACGATGGTTAGAATTAGGTCCCGAATTAGATTCAGTAAATGTGGGAACAGCCCCTCATCATTATGGTGGATATTACGGTAATTTCGTTACTGGACATCTCGCAGCTAAAGTTGAGAAGTTTGAGTTTGTTGAATGGGATCATGCAACAACTCCAGGGATAGATGATTCAGCATATACCATAGATAACGGGTATATTAATGTTCCAAACCTCCCTGGGTTTGGATTGAGTATTGATGAAGACCCATATCAAGAAGCGGTTAAAGAAAACGGTTTCACAGTAAATTTATAATAAAGGAATTTATAATGCCAATATTGACTGATGCTGATAAAGATTTTTTTAAAGAAAACGGTTATCTTGTTGTACGCGGTGCGCTTACTCAAGATCAGATTGATGCCGCATTGGATAAGGTTTGGGATGCACTTGAAGAAGATAGAAATGATCCTGAATCTTGGATTAAGAAAGGGTATCGTACAGCTCCAATTGGTGGAGATGATGCAATCAAGGGAACTGTTTATGGAAACAACGTCTTCACTATGGCTGAGGAAATGGTAGGTGTAGGCAAACTGCATCCCGATGGTGGTGCTGGTCCTCACATTAATTTCCCTGATCCTGACAGAGAGTGGAGTGAACCGATGGGACATTTAGACGGGTACCATACTCCTTCAAATGGTGTACCAAAAGGTGTTGTCGGAGCATTTACACTTGCTGCTACAGTTTATATTGATAAAGTCGAAAAACAGGGTGGTGGTTTTACGATCTGGCCAGGAAGTCATAAAATCTGGGCAGAATACTTTAGACACCATGACCTTGATAGCCTTCCGGGTGGTATTGCTCCGTTTGATCTTGGTCCAAGTTATGAATTCACAGGTGAAGCAGGGGATGTCTGCTTTTGGCATCACCAAATGAGTCATACCGCTGGACCAAACTGTGGACGTAATGTGAGAATTGCACTTATCACAAGATATCGTAGGAAAGATTTAGACGATATTAGATTTGAGACTCCAGAAGATATGTGGAAATATTGGGACGGGTTATCATAGACTCAGACCCTGTAAGTTAGTGAATCACCACCGAATACATCATGCGTATTCGGTGGTGATTCACTAACAGCATAACACCCGATAAACCCTCCACCTTTTTGTACTAACAAAGCTCACTGTAGGATGGCCTGCATGATTATCACAGGCAATTGCACTATGAAATAAAAAATAAAAGGAATATATAATGAATATATTGAGAAAAAAACACAACACAATCGTGTCATTGTTTCTTATCATCTTTTTGATATTTGTTGGACGAAGTATCAGTCACAGTCAGGCACAAGAAAATGTTCCTGCGGTGACCCCTGTCTGCAATAGAACTCCGCAGGTGCGGGATGCAATTGTTGCCATTTTACCGGGAGTAGATGACTGTAAGGATGTCACACTTACACATTTGGCTATAATTTCTAATCTCAATCTGAGCAATCAGGAAATTAGCACGCTCAAAGAAGGTGACTTTGATGGACTGTCCGCGTTAACATCCCTTTCTATAGGAAATAACCAGTTAACCAGCTTACCTGCAAATATCTTTTCGGGATTATCTTCCTTGACAAGACTTGATTTAGGTAGTAACCAGTTGATCAGTCTGCACGAAGATATATTTTCTGGGCTGACTACGCTGAATAGGGTCTATTTATCTTACAATAGTTTGAATAGTTTACCAGAGAATATCTTTTCTGGACTATCTTCACTGAAATCGCTTGCCTTAGGTAACAATAATCTCAGCAGTCTACCTTCGGGTATCTTTTCTGGATTGTCATCCTTGGATTGGTTGGCACTATCTTCTAACAATTTAAGTGAGTTACCCGATGGAATCTTTTCCGGGTTGTCTGCACTACGATCCCTCTCTCTAACTGAAAATTCAGTTGATTTATCCATTACCGTTTCCTTAGAAAAAGTTGGTAATAACCAGTTTAAGGCGATTGCACCTATCGGGGCTCCCTTCGACATCGTTCTGCCATTGACTATATTGAATGGAAGCATTATCGGTGACGCAACAACTATTACGATTTCCGCTGGGAGCGTTGAAAGCGATCTTTTGAATGTTGGACGCACACCAAACGCTACAGATCCTGTCACCGTAGAAATTGGAACTTTACCATCATTACCCGTCAGTCATTACGGGTATCGAATTGTTAAACCGATTACGGAAGATGATAATAATCTTAGTTTTGCTGTTGCTGTTCCCGATTACCAACCTACCACGAACACACCACCAGTTTTCATTGAAGGTGATAGCACTACACGTTCCATACCGGAAAACACACTTCCCGGCGTAAACATTGGCGGTCGGATATCAGCAAAAGACGCGGAATCTGACCTATTGACTTTCACACTCGGTGGTACCGATGCAGCATCCTTCGCTATTGGCAGTGGGACAGGTCAGTTAAAAACAAGTGCGCCACTTGACTATGAAAGGAAGACCACATACTCAGTGATAGTCACCGTCTCTGATGGACACCTTACAAACAGAATCAATGTTACCATCAATGTCACAGATGTCTATGAAAACAATGATCCTGTCTTCATAGATGGTGATATGACAGAACGATCAATAGCTGAAAACACACCTGCCGGAACAAATATCGGCAGTCCTGTCTACGCTACAGACCTCGATGAAGAAGATGTGTTGACTTATACTCTCAGTGGTGCTGATGCAGCATCCTTCGGGATTCAGGCTGCTACCGGTCAGATTTTGACAAGAACATCGCTTGACTATGAAACGAAAGATACTTATGAGGTAGTTGTTTTTGTTGAAGATGGAAAAGGTGGAACAGACACCATCAGTGTTGCTATAAATGTCACAGATGTATATGAAAATAATGCCCCTGTTTTCACAGAGGGAGATAGCACGGAGAGATCAATAGCTGAAAATACTCCCGCTGGAAAAAACATCGGCAGTCCTATCTCCGCTACAGACCTTGATGAAGAAGATATCTTGACTTATACTCTCGGTGGTACTGATGCAACATCCTTCGGGATTCAGGCTGCTACCGGTCAGATTTTGACAAAGGCATCGCTTGACTATGAAATGAAAACTACTTATGGGGTGCTTGTTTCTGTTTCAGACGGAAAGGGTGGAACAGACACTATCAGTGTTGCTATAAATGTTACAGATGTATATGAAAACAATGCCCCTGTCTTCATAGAGGGTGATAGCACAAAACGAACAATACCAGAAAACACACCTGCTGGAAAAAACATCGGCAGTCCTGTCTACGCTACAGATCTTGATGAAGAAGATGTTCTAACATATACACTCAGTGGTACCAATGCATCGTCCTTTGGTATCGTCAGCACAACTGGACAATTGATAACTCGTGATCTGCTTGACTATGAACAGAAAAACGCTTACGTTGTGACAGTTTCTGTCTCTGATGGTAATGGTGGAACAGACACCATCGGTGTGGCTATACTTGTTACGGACAAGGACGAAACACCTACAACACATGCCCCTGTTTTCACAGAGGGAGATAGTACGGAGAGATCAATAGCTGAAAACACACCGGCTGGTAGAAACATCGGTGCAGCAATCGTCGCGACTGATCTTGATGAAGAAGATGTTCTAACATATACACTCAGTGGCACCGATTCTACATCCTTCGCTATCGTCAGCACAACTGGACAATTGAAAACTCAAGCCCCGCTGGATTATGAACAGAGGAATACGTATGCAGTGACAGTCATCGTCTCCGATGGCAATGGTGGAACTGATACTATCAGCGTTGCTATAAACGTCACTGATGTATACGAGAACAATGCCCCTGTTTTCACAGAAGGAGATAGCACAGAGCGGTCAATAGCTGAAAACACGCCTGTCGGAACAAATATCGGCAGTCCTATCTCCGCGACTGATCTTGATGAAGAAGATGTTCTAACATATACACTCAGTGGTACCGATGCACTGTCCTTTAGTATTATTGGCACAACTGGACAGTTGAAAACCCGTGATCCACTTGACTACGAACAGAAGAATATTTATGCAATGACAGTCATTGTCTCCGATGGCAATGGTGGAACTGATACTATCAGCGTTGCTGTAAACGTCACTGATATATACGAGAACAATGCCCCTGTTTTCACAGAAGGAGATAGCACAGAGCGGTCAATAGCTGAAAACACGCCTGTCGGAACAAATATCGGCAGTCCTATCTCCGCTACAGACCTTGATGAAGAAGATGTTCTAATATATACACTCAGTGGTACCGATGCACTGTCCTTTAGTATTGTTAGCACAACTGGACAATTGAAAACTCGAAACCCCCTTGACTATGAACAGAAGAACACCTACGCAGTGACCGTCTTTGTATCCGATGGCAATGATGGAACTGATACTATCAGCGTTGCTATCAATGTCACAGACTTACCGGAAAACAACGCACCGGTATTCGCAGAGGATAGTACAACCCGGTACATACCTGAAAACACATCCGTTGGAACAGACATTGGTGAGGCGGTGTCTGCTAAAGATGCTGACACCGACGATATCTTGACCTATACCCTTAGTGGCACAGATGGAGCATCGTTTTTCATTACCTCTACCACAGGACAACTAAAAACCAGCACGCCACTCGACTATGAAACCAAGAACTCTTACTCAGTACTCGTAACGGTTTCTGACGGTACGTTCACTGCTACCATCAGAGTTACTATTATTATTACTGATGTGGATGAGAACAGTGGACCCGTTTTTGCAGGGAATCGCACCACACGTTTTGTAAAAGAGAACACACCTACTGGTGTTAATATTGGGAGTGCAGTTACTGCTACAGATAAGGATGACGACACTTTGACTTATACCCTCGGTGGTACAGATGCGGAAACCTTTAGTATTATTCGTTCTACCGGTCAGTTAAAAACACGGGAAGCATTAGACTTTGAAACCAAGAACTCATATACAGTGACTGTAACTGTCTCAGATGGTAGATTCACTGCATACATTGCAGTAGATATCACTATCATAGACGTAGACGAAACGCCTCCACCTGAACTCGGATCGAGTAGAATCAGCATTAGTGAAATTATGTTTGGTTCAGAGAGAAGATTTTCGCCATCACAGTGGATAGAATTAAACAATGCTGGTCCAGACATCATCAATCTGTCAGGATGGAAACTGGTAATCCATAATCGAAACTCTGAAGACCTGACAGGACCGGTGCGTTCAATAATTACATTTAAGGATGATTTCTGGGCCGATGCACCGAGGCTTTGGCCAAATGATGTCATTCTTGTGGTATCCTCCAGTGATTCACAATCAGACAACATCATTGATGACCAAGTTTATGACCTACGCTGGCGAACAAATCTGTCACTCGGTTTGTGGACCACGATTCTCAGTGCAGAAGGTTTCTACATACAATTGTTTGATGATGAAGGAAACTTGGTCGATGAAGCAGGAAACCTTGATAGAAGTAATCTGCTGTGGAACTTACCTTATGGGCAAAATAGAGGAAAGACCAGAGCCGGAAACCGGACCTCGATGATTCGTCGCTATGCTGATAGTATACCACTCAATGGCACACAAGCAAGTGGTTGGATCTCTGCTGCAGACGCAAATTTAACTGATGATCAACTTACCTATTATGGGGATAAGGATGACATTAGTACCCCCGGTATCGGCATTGTCATCAACGAGATCTCTTCACAATACACAGAGCACGACGTTAATCAGGATAACGTGGTAGATATTCGGGATTTAGTAATTGTGGCAGCACGTATTGGGCAATCCGGTCCCAACCCTGCAGATGTAAACGGTGACGGCACTGTAAATATACAGGACTTAATACTTGTAGCAGGTGCAATCGGGCAAACCTCCGCAGCACCGCCATTGCATCCTGTTTCTGCGGCAAATCTTAACGCAGCAGACATTCAAAAGTGGCTAATAGGTGCACAAGGTTTAGACCTTACTGATGTGAAGTTGCAAAACGGTATCCACTACTTAGAGCAACTACTTCAAGCGTTGATACCGAAACAGACTGAATTACTACCTAATTTCCCAAATCCGTTTAACCCTGAGACATGGATACCCTATCAGTTGGCAGGAGATGCTCTTGTCAGACTCACCATCTACGACCAGAGAGGGATTGTCATCCGCAGATTCGATGTTGGACACAAAACCCCCGCTGTTTACAGGTCCCGATCAAGTGCAATCTACTGGGATGGCAGAAATGAAGTTGGAGATAAAGTTGCAAGTGGAATTTACTTCTATACTCTAACCGCTGGCAACTATACCGCTACGCGAAAAATGCTTATTCTGAAGTGACACAAGAAGTATAAAACTTATGCTAACCATTTGCTGGTGAGGTTTGAGACCTCGCCAGCAGTTTGTAATATGTTAGGCATTCTAAAAAATACCAAGTCCATATAATTTCCCACAAATGACTCTGATTTACCCCATAACCTTTTATTATGTTGAATTCTTGGTAAAAAAAGGTGTTTTATGACAAGAGACATCGTTTTAGTTTGTATACTCTCTTTTTCAATGTTTGGGTTCACATACCACGCAATGAGTCTGGATAAAAAAATAGAAGAGGGGTCTGACACTTCCAAAGATCATACTACCTTAACACCGATGAATCGTGATAATGCACATCCTTTTACTATTTTATACGGAACCAAGGAAAACGCAAATACAAGTATTCCTCCACCCCAAGTACTCAAAAGATTAAAAAGTGAAAACTATCTGAATACGAAACAATCACAATTTATCGTAAGTTACACAGGTTTTACAGATGAAGCTCAGGAGGCATTCCAATACGCAGTTGATATTTGGGATTCCTTAATCCGAACATCCGTACCAATTAGGATAAACGCAAATTTTGTAGATCTTGGTGGATTTGAGGGTAATAATATTATCTTAGGTGGCGCGCGTCCCGCAGCATGGAAATCCCCTGGATCATTAAACCTATGGTTTGTTGATGCACTCGCTGACATGAAAGCAGGTACAGACCTTAAGGACGGTGAGCCAGATATCATTACAAAATTCAACAGCAACAATGAGGTTAATTGGTATTTTGGAATAGATGGCAATACACCTTCAGACAAGATGGACTTCGTGACTACCGTAATTCATGAAATCGCACACGGTATTGGTTTTAGTAGTTTTGCAAGTATAGAAAATACTACTATTGATATATTTTCTCTGTCCGTTAGCAACGGCAAATTGAGGAACGGTGATCCAAAATATCCTCAAATTTACGATTTCTTCGTCGAAAATGGTTCCGGGTCTGCTTTAATATCTTTTTCTGATCCATCTTCTGATCTTGTTGAGCAATTCACCAGTAACAACATTTTCTGGAATGGTAAGAAAGGAATTCAAGCAAACGGAGGCACCGAACCTCAGCTTTATGCACCCAGTTTGTGGGAACAAGGTTCAAGCTACACGCATTTAGATGAGACTTCATTTCCAGCAGGTAATGTTAATTCTCTAATGACACCCTATTTCGACAGACAAGAAGCAATTCACAACCCTGGGGCGGTCACACTCGGCATGTTAGAGGATATGGGATGGTCAATCAACAAACCACCCGTGTTCACTGACGGAATCAACACCACCAGAAGCATAGTTGATACTACTGGTGCGGAAGTTAGCATCGGTAGTCCGGTGAGCGCTTCGGATGTTAACAAAGATGTACTTACCTATCAGCTTGCTGGCCCGGATGCGGATCTGTTTGATATTGATAAAAATACAGGGCAAATAAAAACAAAGACAGGACAAAAATATAACAAACCTTCTCATACGGTTACTGTCATTGTGTCAGATGGTCAACTGATAACTGAAATCATTGTTATTATTAAGGTAAGTACGACAACAGTTGTAGCACCTACAAACAACGCCCCGATATTCATAGATGGCACCAAAACAATACGGACAGTCGCTGAAAATACTGCATCAGGTGTAGATATCGGCGATCCGATAACCGCTACAGATGCGGATAACCATTTCCTTACCTATACGCTTACAGGCACTGACGCAGCATCATTTGATATAAACACCGTAACAAGTCAACTGCAGACCAAGACACCACTTGACTACGAAACAAAGCAAACTTACTCCGTTACCATCACTGTATCTGACGGTAGCCTTTCTGACACAATAACTGTCGTAATAAATATTACTGACCAAGATGATCGAACTACACCTACACTCACATTAGTTTCAGATCGATTAACAGAACAAACCTTGAATGGAAGTTGGGTAATCCTCAAATTAGATAATTGGGTCTATGAAAACTGGCTCGTAAATCCAGTAACAATAACAGGTATTCCTGGGGTTACTGTGAGAACATCTAATATCAGTCCAGCAACAAACACGGAGTTAAAAGTACAACTGACTTTTGACGGTACAGACTTCGACACCAACGCAACCCTAACTTTCACAGTAAATGCAGATGCAATTGCAAACTACAGCGGATCTCCACTCATTGTGACCGTTCAAGTCACTGCTGCACAGGAATCTGTCATAGCATCAACAAATATACCTTTAATAGAAACTACATTGAACAGAACTTTTGTTACGCTAACATTAAGCGATGCTGTCTACGAATCCCAATACACCATCGCAAATAATGTGTCTATATCAGGAATTAACGGTGTCGGTGTTAACAGACTTAATGGGACACGTATCAGTGCGACACAGGTCACCGTTGAACTTACATTTGATGGAACTGATTTTGATTCCGATGCTACCCTCACTTTCATAGTAAAGGCAGATGCCATAGTAGGATATAACGGAACAGAACTCATTACGCAATTACCCGTTACCGCCGTCGTTGAGGAAAATCCAATCATAACCGCTTCAGTGGTACAACTACTTACCGAAACTACCCTCAATGAAACCGTAGTCACGCTTACGCTCTCATCTGCCGTCTACATACAATCAAGTTCTGATATCAGCCATTCGATTCATGTATCTGGTATTGCAGGGGTTACATTCCATCAATCCGATGTTGAGCGCGTCAGTGGGACGAAAGTAACTGTCAAACTTACATTTGATGTGACAGACCTTAATACGGATGCCGACCTTACTTTCACGGTTGCAGCAGGGGCAATTGAGAACTATACAGGACCTGCACTCACGTCCGTGATAACAGTTACAGCTGTGAGTGAAGATTTGCCATCAGTAAATGTAGTAACTCCACAGTCGTTGACAGAGGCAAATCTTGATGGAAACATTATCCTATTAACACTCAACAATAGCACTTATGTGCAATCGTTAGGTGAGATTGAAAGCGCGTTGACAGTATCAGGGATTCCAGGAGTAATTATTAAAACATCAGGTGTGAAACGTGTTAGTGATACAACAATTTCTGTTGAACTTGAATTCGATGGCAACTTTGATACAGATGTCATACTGACCTTCACAGTTGGTTCTGGTGCTATAGATGAATTTGACGGTGATACCTTGATCGTCCAGGTCCTTGTTGTAGCGGCACAGGAATCGGTGATTGCATCAACTGACGTAACATTGACAGAAACAACGCTCAATGGGAGTGTTGTCACGCTCAGACTGAACGGTGCTACCTACGAACGATCCAGTTTCAACATCAGTAACGCTATAACGATTTCTGGGATTGATGGTGTTAATTTCCACTGGTTTGATATAGACCGAGTCAGCGATACTGAGGTGACAGTTGAACTGACATTTAATGGCAACATTGATAAAGATAATACGTTAACCTTTACTGTTGGTGCGGATGCTATAGCTGGATATGATGGTAATGCCCTCATAACCCAACTCTCGGTTACCGCGCTGCAGGAGTCAGTTCTTGCTACAACTGAGTCGTCCTTAAGAGAGGCAACATTACATGGAAGCACCGTCACACTCACGCTCAGGGGATGCACTTTTGAACGATCATACTTTAGAATCATAAATGGAGTGACAGTTTCTGGCGTTGAGGGAGTAAGCATCGGAATATTCGGGGTAGACCGCATCAGTAATACAAAGATAACCATCGAACTGACATTCAACGGAGACTTTGATACCGACACCACGCTCACCTTTACCGTCGGCGCGAACGCACTATTGAGATATAGCGGTCCCACACTCACTGCACAACTCCGTGTTACCGGTGGACACGAATCAATTACTGCTTCTACAAAAGCCCCTTTGACAGAAGCAACGCTTGATGACAGTGTTGTTACACTCACACTCACCGGACGCAACTATGCACGGTCTTCTTATGACATCGAGCAGGCAGTGACGATAAATGGGATTGACGGCGTGACCATATATGATGTAGACCGCATCAGCAACACAAAGATTTTCGTCGAACTCAGATTCGAGGGTGATTTTGATGCCGATGCAATCCTCACCCTTACCATCGGTCCCAACGCCATCGCTGACTATAACGGTCCAGCATTCACAGCACAAGTTGCTGTGAGGGGCGGGCAAGAATCAATTTTCGCTTCTACAAAAGCCCCTTTGACAGAAGCAACGCTTGATGACAGTGTTGTTACACTCACGCTCACCGGACGCAACTATGCACGGTCTACCTTTGACATCAGAGGTGCCGTGACAGTCTCTGGGATTGACGGTGTAACAATTCCTTGGCACGAACCCGATAAAAAAAGCGACACCGAAATCACTGTGAAACTCGAATTTGATGGCAATATCAACGCCGATAGCACCCTTACCTTCACCGTCGGCGCGGGTGCCATCGCAAACTACAACGGTCCCGCGCTCACCGCACAAATAACCGTTACTGCTGATAGAGAAAACGCCCTGTTAGCAAACTTCCCGAATCCATTCAATCCAGAGACATGGATACCCTATCAGTTGGCAAAACCTTCTGATGTTACAATCACGATCTACAATGGACGAGGTATCGTTGTACGGCAGTTAAAGTTGGGGCATCGGTCTGCGGGGATTTACCGAAGCCGTTCTCGCGCGGCACATTGGGATGGTATAAATGCGTTAGGTGAATCTGTAGCGAGTGGTGTCTATTTCTACACATTCACTGCAGGGGATTTCTCTGCAACGCGTAAGATGTTAATTCTGAAGTAAGCTTGAAACATATTGTAGGATTGGGATTCACTGTCCACCCATTCTTACAATAGGAGAAGAAACATAAACAACACATGAAATCAATATTTTAGAGTTATATAGTTTTAAGAATTTCCTGTTCATGTGTGTTACTTAGAGTTTATCTTATAGGTTGGGTTGAGTTCGCGAAACCCATAAGCGTTCATTTAAGCATTATGTTTTTTCTGTAGAAGGCATTTCGATCCTTACATTTCTTCTATAGGGTAACTCCGATTCCCGACTGTATTTGTGGGGCACGATTCGGAGATCGCTCCTACAAAAGAGCTCATTTTAGATCTAATCTTAACACTATATTGACGCCTATGGGTTGAGTCCACGAAACCCAATCTGAACCAAGCTTGAACTGTTTCGCTTCGAACTGCCTGATCAACATAAGCAGTCCCGGGTGTGAATATAATAGCCAAAAATATCGAAAACTAAATAGTCCTGCGTAACAATACTAAAAACTTGACTTTGTGCTCTGTAGATGCTATAATACAACAACCTAAATCATACATTACTTAGTGTTATTTTAATAATATTTGAAGGAGGTTATTTATGACCGCAAAACAAATAATCTTTGATGAAGAGGCGAGGGTTGCCTTAAAACGCGGCGCAGATATTCTGGCAAATGCTGTCAAAGTAACCCTCGGACCGCGTGGAAGAAACGTGGTAATACAGAAATCTTTCGGTGCACCAGTAGTAACATGTGATGGAGTTTCAGTTGCTAAGGAAATAGAACTTCCAAATCCCTATGAAAATATGGGTGCACAATTACTTGAATCTATCGCAACGAAAACAAACGATGTTGCCGGAGATGGAACAACAACTGCAACAGTCTTAGGTCAAGAAATTCTTCATGAAGGTCTTAAGAATGTTACAGCTGGTGCAGACCCAATGCAGTTAAAAATCGGTATTGATAAAGCAGTAATTGCAGCAGTGTCTGTTATCTCGTCACAAAGTCGAGATGTAAATACCCATGAAGAGATTTTACAGGTAGCATCAATTGCTGCAAACGATCCAGCTAATGATAGTAATATCGGCACAATTATTGCTGAAGCAATTGAGAAAGTTGGAAACGATGGTGCAATTACTATAGAGGAAGGTAAAACCTCAGAGATTACAGTGGATATTGTTGAAGGAATGCAATTTGACCGTGGATTCTTGTCCCCCAACTTTGTCACTGATATCAAAGATCAAGTTGTTGAATTTGAGAATCCGTATATTCTCATTAACACAGAGAAAATCTCTACAGTAGCAGACCTTGTACCAATTATGGAAAAGGTTATGCAACTTGGGAGACCTTTATTGATTATAGCAGAAGATGTTGAGAATGAAGCATTATCCACCTTAGTTGTTAATGCACTGCGGGGTAATCTACAAGTCGCTGCTGTAAAAGCTCCTGGGTTCGGAGACCGACGTAAGGAAATGTTAGAGGATATAGCCGTATTAACCGGTGGACAAGTCATATCGGAAGACGCGGGTATACGTTTAGAAAATATCGTTGTAGGAATGTTAGGAACTGCCAGTAGAGTTAGGGTTGATAAAGATAATACAACGATTGTTGGTGGTTTTGGAGTAAAAGAGAGCATCGAAGGTCGAGTTACACAAATTCGTCGACAAATTGAAGAAACTACCTCTGAATATGACCGTGAAAAACTTGAAGAACGACTTGCAAAATTAGCGGGTGGTGTAGCAGTAGTCAATGTAGGTGCAGCGACAGAAATAGAAATGAAAGAGAAAAAAGCACGCTGTGAGGATGCACTATCAGCAACACGCGCCGCTATTGAAGAAGGAATTGTTGCGGGTGGTGGAATCGCTTTACTACGGTCTATTTCTGGAATAGACGACTTGGATTTACAAGGCGACCAAGATACTGGACTCAGTATCGTCAGAGAAGCATTGCGTTCCCCAGTCCGAGCAATTGCTGAAAATGCAGGATTAGAAGGGTCGGTTATTCTTGCAAACGTAGAAAGTGGTGAAGGTAATTATGG
This sequence comes from uncultured bacterium, assembly GCA_964652195.1. Lineage (GTDB taxonomy): Bacteria > Poribacteria > WGA-4E > WGA-4E > WGA-3G > MSPOR6. Next base: position 54,648 of record CAZZBB010000106.1, read on the forward strand.
ATTCAATGCAGCATCAGAGGAATATGGTGACCTGATGGAAGATGGTGTAATTGATCCAACTAAAGTTGTCCGATCTGCGCTCCAAAATGCTTCAAGTATTGCTGGGTTATTATTAACTACAGAAACTCTGATTACAGAAATTGAGGAACCCCCTGAACTCCCAGATATGGACCCTCATGCTGGCCATGGTCATATGGACTAACTAATTAAGTTAGATTCAATCTACTTATGTATGTAAGCATCTGATAATGTAAGGTGCTTACATATTACAATAAGTATTTATTCACATAAAACTTATCTATCCTACCAACCACTATCCCAATCACAATCTAAACAAAACATCTCAGAAGGGCCTAAACACTGAATTCTGTTACTGCTACAGGATGGACATTCAGTTATATCATTCTTATCTTTTTCAGATTCACGAATGATGTTGAGATGGTAGACCTTCATCATACCTGAATAACGATGCCCTAAAGGACATCTTATTATATTTGAACCCTCTTGTTCAAAACGTTCTATCATCTCTCTGAGAAATTTAAGCTGATGGTGACAGATCGGACAGGGGTTAGGAACTAATTCTTTTACAACAACAATATCTGTGTCTTCAGAACGAACGGATAATGGGGGTAAGGCAAGTTGATTTTCAGCTGTGGCACTATCCGGACTATGACCTTTAGGGGATTTTAGTATTTCGGCAACAACCTTTTCATAACTCTCAGGACTCAGAATTACCGATGTTGGAACCATCGTTCCACCTTTCAAACTGGAAATAAGCTTATATATGCGATTTAAAATGATTCACTCCTCCTATATCGCAGTGTATCTGTTCTATATTGCAGTGTATCTGTTCCAAATCGGTATTATACCTAAGTATGGTTAAAATCTAATTGGCTAAAACATATGGGTTGCGATAAAAATCAATGTTATCAGTTACTTGCTTAAGTTAAAACTGATAACTTACTTACGTCATTTTATGGTATGAATAATAAAAGAATAGAATCCAAGGACGTTGGATTCCCAGTCTACTCAAAAAACTGTCCTGTCTGAAAAATAACAAAGTACTATTGACTCTGTATTTCAACCGGTTTTATAGCAGATTCATGTGCTAATAATTCTTCACGAGAACGGGATAGCGAGGAAGGACTACGCTGTTGTCGGTATATATCCTCAGATTGGTGTTTATATAGTATGATGTCATCACCATCCCGTTCAATATAATCTCCTGCCATAACAGTAGTCTCAGTTTTTCTCATACTTGTAATGAAATTTATTGATAATTTACCTGATTCAAGTAAATGTATCTTCCATCCATTCTCGGTTTTAACATGGTTAAAACTATGTGTAATATCTATTGATTGTACTTGTTGTACATTAAAGACAATACCACTCTTCGGGTTGTTATCACTGTTTTCTACTTGATCTTCATTCACTTCGTTTTCGTTAGCCATTTCTTTCCTCCTACCTATAATCGTATAATCAATTTTACCTAAACAGATAGATATTTGTCAAATCATTTTCTGTTTACACTATATAGGGTATGTAAAGTTTTTGGCATAAAAGCACTGGAAGGTATGTTCTTCGAATAACGATACGTTTGTAGTTAAGATCGGGGATCGGAATCCCCTGCTACAGAAGAAATGTAAGAATTGGGGATCGGAATCCCTCCCACAGAATAGCCTAATGATTAAATTAACGCCTATAGTGACAAAAACTTTACACACACCCCTGTATATCAATCTGCTTGTATTGATCAAGTAGTATATGCTATACTGTATATATCTTTGGAATAAAAAGAGAGAAAAAGATAGATGACTTCTACCTTTCAAAATGTAATAGATTTATCATATATCGTAGATGAAAACAGTCCAAGAGAACTGCCGATTGACCCTGTCCATATCTATGACCAAGCAACATTAGAAAAAGACGGTTACTTTGAAAGCCGTGTTGATATGTCAGGACATTGTTCAACACATATTGACACACCTTGCTTAATGTACCCAGATGGTTTCACCGTCGCTGAAATTCCGCAAGAAAAACTATACGGATCTGCAATATTAATGGATTTTTCAACAATAAAAAAACCGAAGGATTCTGTAACCGCAGCAGATATTCAGGATTGGATAGTTGAAAACGGTGATATTCCCAAGGACAACATCGTCTTTATGCGGACCGGTATGGACAGATACGTTTATCAAGACAACTTCAACCGAGAATGGATTGGTTTCAGTGAGGATGCGGCAGAATTATTTGTAGAGAAAGGAATTAAGGTTATCGGTACAGATGCCTGTAGTATTGATGCTGTCGCAGGTCATCCCCCACTCCATGAGGGTCTACCCCCAGCTCATCTCGTTTTTCTTGGGGCGGGTATTCCTCATGTTGAAGATCTCTGCAACTTAAGCCAATTACCTACTCATTTTCAGGTAGTGATTGCACCACTCAAACTTGCTCGTAGTTCGGGCGCGCCAACCAGAGTTTTTGCATTCCTATAATCTAAAATATAGTATAAATTCCATGTAATAGCATTATTGTCAACGCCTTATTCAGGTAAAATGGAACTACATATCCCAGAACCACTCTTAACAACATTACATGAAATTGGGAATATTGCAGGTGAGAATGCGTATCTCGTAGGAGGATCGGTACGAGATCTACTATTAAAAAGAGAAAACCTTGATATTGATATTGTTGTTGTAGGAGACGGAATTCAATTAGCAACAGAGATGCATAGAGTTTGGAAAGGGAAAATACAGGTTCATCATCAATTTGGCACTGCATCTGTTACACCAGAAAATCCAAGTAAACCAAAAGTTGACTTTGTCACAGCACGGTGCGAAACGTATAATAAATCTGGAACGTTACCTAAGGTAGTTCCTGGTTCAATTACAGATGATTTATATAGGAGAGATTTTACCATCAACGCATTGGCAATGAAGATAGATACATCCAACTTTGGAACTCTCATTGACAAGGTTAGTGGAATTGACGATCTCAGAAGCAGGACAATACAAGTACTCCACGAGAAAAGTTATACGGATGATCCGACGCGTATTTTTCGAGCGTTTAGGTATGCAGGTCGTTATAGTTTTAGCATTGCAGGATCAGATCGCAAGCTAATTAATGATGCTTTACCATATCTATCAGAAATCAGTGGTGAACGGATACGGAATGAAATAGATAGAGTTTTACTGGAACCAAACGCACCCCAAATACTAAATGAACTTACCAAAATCGGTATTTTTAGTACAATATCACCACAATGGAAGATCCCACCCTCTTTCCCAGAAGATTTTCAGTTAGCACAAAAGGCAATTTCTTGGTCATCACAGAATATTAAAAGCGATCATATCTGTTCAAATATTATTCTTTGGATGACCTTATTTGGTATACATGACAAAAAAGGGATACCCGTATATATTATAGAATATCTATGTTTTAGATTGGTATTGGAACATAAACTTGGAAAAATTAATGGAGATATAAAACACAAACCATCTACAATTTCAACTAAAGAACTCAATACAATACATACATCAGAATTTGGCATTGATTTGTCAGAAAATATATCAATGGAACATCACAATGGAAAATGGTGTATAATTGACAATGAAAAGAAGAAAACTTTAGTATATGAAGATGGAATTACATATAAGATTATATCGCCAATTACTACGTTTCAGTGCTTGTATTCTGTATTAGATTCATTAAATGCAACCATCACATCAAGTGAAATATATCGAATATTGAAGCCATATCCTCTTGAGCCATTGGTACTAAGTTTATCTGATCCTAATCTATCAAAGATACAACATGATAATATAAGAGAGTACTTATTAACTTTGAGATTTGTTCAACCTGTAATTAATGGAAATGACTTAATACAGTGGGGTGAAAAACCAGGGAAAAACTTTGATTCTATACTCAAAACCATATTCTCAGAACAATTGGATGGTAACATTAGATCAAAGGTAGAAGCATATTCTTATTTTAAACAAAAAACAGGTAGAAGATAAACTATCTTATAAGACAACACACAATTTGAAATTTACTATACTATTATAATCTATGTTATCAACAGCACAAATATACCAAGCGATCCTTATCGTTACACAATTCATCATACTCCTAACTTTCCATGAATGGGGGCATGCGAAATCAGCATATATGTTAGGGGATTCAACCGCACGTGATCAAGGACGTATGTCGCTGAATCCGGCTGTACATATTGATCCTATTGGCACACTGTTTCTTCCACTAATTGGTTCATTATTTGGTGGAGGCTTCTTTGGTTGGGCAAAACCTGTACCTGTTAATCCATATAATCTCAAGAATCCCAGATTCGATATCATGTTAATTGCTGCTGCCGGACCAGTGATGAATATCCTATTGACAATCGGGATTTTCATCATAATCAGAGTATTGGAATTAACCCTTAACTTGGCACCTCATTCATCAAAAACATACTATGCTATTTACCAATTCCTGACGACCTCTGCTTTGATAAGTGTTTTCCTTGCAGTCTTTAATATGCTCCCGCTTTTTCCATTGGATGGATTTAGCGTTGTTAACGGTTTATTACCGGAACGCGCATCACGTCAATTTTCAAAACTTGCCCCTTATGGTATGCCAATTTTAATGCTCTTGTTGTTTGTTCCATATATTATACGTGTCTACAATCCTCTTCAAATCATTGTTGTAATCAGTTTCGCTATTAATAACGGTATTGGAAAAATTATCGGTGTTTTTTAATTAATTCCAAAATTCTAATAGTCTACAAGAATGAATAATACAGTCTTAACAGATTCACACACTGCGAATCCAGTTCAACATCCGATATATTCTGTCAAGCTTGATGTGTTTGAGGGACCACTTGACCTGCTGCTCCATCTAATTAAATCAGAGGAAATGGATATATATGATATCCAAATTACCCAAATAACAGATCGCTATTTGGAATATGTCAATCTCATGGAACAGTTAGACTTAGATGTGGCATCTGATTTCTTAGTTATGGCAGCGACTTTATTACATATTAAATCACAGAGTATTCTGCCACAAACTGTCCCAACTCCAGACAACCCAATTGGAAACCAAGAACAGCTTGTACAACAACTTCTGGAATACAAACGATATAAAGAAGCAGCACAGGTATTAGATGTATATGCTGAGCGACGGACATCTATTTTCAACAGGAGTGCTAATATTCATAGTGATTTACAAGATACACGTGCCTATGAGATAAAGGCGACACTTTTTGATCTCCTAACAGCATTCAAGAACATAAATGACCGAATTTCACAAGTTGAGCCTGATGAGGACATACAGCCAATTGAAGAGGAGACTTTTACAGTCGAAGAGAAAATTTCCTTTATTGAGAATCAATTAGAAAGTTCGGATCAACTCCTCTTTGAAGATCTATTTCCATTCACATCAAGTAAGATTAATCTGATTGTTACATTTCTTGCAGTTTTAGAACTCATACGAATTGGAAAAATTATCACTGTCCAAACAGGTTTATTTGAGAGTCTTTATATAGTGAAGGCAATGGATAAAGGAGATTCAACCTCAACATCATAGAGACAGGGAATTATTATGGAAACTGAAGTATTAGAAGAATCTGAACAACAAACATCCAGACAGGATTCAGCTAATGAGACACTTGAATCTATATTGGAAGCTATACTGTTTGCTGCAAGTGAACCAATATCATTAAAGCAGTTTCAACATGCTATTCCCAAAACTAATATACGGAATATACGGAAAGCACTCACCAAACTACAGTATGAATACCAAGAAATGGACCGTAGTTTCCATTTGATAGAAATTGCAAACGGCTTTCAAATTTGTTCAAAGCCAGAATATTCCGAGTGGATCCGTAAGTTTTATATTCAACAAGTTCGTGTCACACTTTCTCCATCCGCACTGGAAACACTCGCTATTGTAGCATATAAACAACCCGTCACCCGTTCTGATGTTTCGAATATCCGAGGTGTAAATAGTGATAGTGTAATTAACGCACTCGTTGAAAAAGACCTTGTATGTGTATCCGGTAGGAAAGAGGGGGCTGGACGTTCACTATTATTCTCTACTACAGATACATTCCTGCAACAATTTGGATTGAAAGACAGGTCTGAATTACCATCCCTTGAGGAAATAGAACAACTTCTTCCCACCTCCAATAGCATTGAGAGTATAAACGCAGTTCAAGAGGAATTAGAATGATGAATTACGACGCATGGTTTGAGTGTGATTTAGGATGTACCTATCCACTCAACGAAATTATCTATCGTTGTAAAAATTGTGATGGCCTATTACAAGTCAAACACGACATGGTCGCATTAAAAGAACGAAGTCCAGAAGATTGGAAAACCCTCTTCGAACAACGTTACATGCGTACAGAATATCCCTACGGTAGTGGTGTCTGGGGAAAAAAAGAACTCGTATGTCCAATTATAGATAATGAGAATATCATCTCTATGTATGAAGGTGGAACAAATCTATTTTGGGCAGAACGGTTTGGGGATCAACTCGGGCTTACTGATCTGTGGATTAAGCAGTGTGGAAACAGTCACACAGGTTCATTCAAAGATCTTGGAATGACAGTTTTAGTTTCCATGGTAAACCAGATAATGTCAGAGTCTGGAAACATCCGGGCTGTTATGTGTGCCTCGACGGGCGATACCTCTGCATCATTAGCAGCTTATGCTTCAGCTGCAGGGATACCTGCAATTATCCTTCTTCCTAAAGAAAAAGTCACACGTGAGCAACTTATTCAACCTGTTGCTAATGGTGCCCTTACACTATCCCTTGAAACTGATTTTGATGGATGTATGGCTATCATCCAACAACTTGCTGCACGAAAGGATTTTTATCTCGCTAATTCTATCAACTCTTTACGAATTGAAGGTCAAAAAACTATCAGTATTGAAATCGTCCAACAGTTTAATTGGGAGGTACCAGATTGGATAATTATTCCGGGTGGAAATCTTGGGAACGTCTCTGCTCTTGGATTAGGTTTTCTCATGATGCGTCAATTAGGTATAATTGACAAACTCCCAAGAATAGCCTGTGCACAAGCAGAACGGGCTAATCCACTTTACAGGAGTTATCAGACAGACTTCACAGAATTCCAGGCTATCACTGCTCAATCCACCAAAGCAACAGCAATTCAGATTGGTAATCCTGTCTCTATTCATCGAGCAATACGCATATTGAAAAAGTTTGATGGAATTGTTGATCAGGCAACTGAAGAGGAATTGGCAGATGCTGCTGCAAGAGCTGATAGAACGGGTCTATTCAACTGTCCACATACCGGTGTTGCTTTGGCTGTCTTAATAAAAATGATTGCGAGAAAACAGATACAACCTGATGATAGAGTCATCGTTATCTCCACTGCAAACGGACTTAAATTTCCTGATTTCAAAGTTGGTTATCATAATGTGATTCCAAACCAATCTCCACCACCTTACCTGAATCTTCCTTATGAATTAGAAGCAGATTATGAGACAGTTCTCAGACAAATTGATAATCATCTTGATTCATAACCTATCTATCATTCTTAGGATTTCATGCACTTCACACCAGAAGGTTCAATCTCATCAAATCAATCACTGTCTAACCTAACCGTGTTAGTTTCTTGTTGTTATAGCAGAATTCCTTTGTCATAACATAGCTTAAATATTTGCAATATTAGGTTGAATTATGTTATAATTTGGCAAAGAGAATTCATTTAGGAGATAATGCATGTCAGATCAGTATCTGCCCAAACCTGAACATAAATTTACTTTCGGGTTATGGACAGTTGGAAACCCAGGCAGAGATCCTTTCGGAGATGTAGTCAGACCTACCTTAAAACCTACCTACAGCGTTCAAAAGTTAAGTGAATTAGGGGCATACGGCGTTAACTTACACGATAACGACCTTGTTCCATTTGACGCCACACCTACAGAACGCGAAAAGATTGTTAATGAATTCAAAAAGGCACTGAGTGACCATGGAATGAAAGTTCCCATGGCAACTACCAACCTATTTTACCATCCAATTTTTAAAGATGGTGCCTTCACTTCTAACAATCCTAAGGTAAGAGCCTTTGCTATACAGAAAACGTTAAATGCTATAGATCTTGGTGTTGAACTCGGAGCAACAGTCTATGTGTTTTGGGGTGGTCGCGAAGGTGCTGAAGTCGATGCTGCTAAAGATGGTCCCGATACTGTTAAATGGAACCGCGAGGCGATGAACTATTTTACCCATTATGTGAAAGACCAAGGGTATGATCTGAAGTTCGCATTAGAAGCAAAGCCTAATGAACCGCGTGGGGATATATATTTACCTACAACTGGTCATATGCTACATTTCATTGAAACTCTTGACCATCCAGAAATGGTAGGTGTTAACCCCGAATTTGCACATGAAACAATGGCAGGTTTGAGTTTTTTACATGGGGTGGCACAAGCCTATGAATCAGGTAAACTTTTCCACATTGACCTAAATGATCAGAAAATGAGTCGTTTCGACCAAGATCTTCGGTTTGGTTCAGAAAATATAAAAGCTGCATTCTTTCTCGTAAAATTTCTTGAGGATGTCAACTGGGATGGCAATAGACATTTCGATGCACATGCCTATCGTACAGAAGATGAACAGGGTGTTTGGGATTTCGCTGCGGGTTGTATGCGGAGTTACCTGATTTTAAAAGAAAAAGCACAACGATTCAATGAAGATACTGAAATCCAAGGAATAATCTCTGACCTACGTACCCGTGATCCTGAACTGGAATCTCTCATGGCAAACTATAGTGCTGAGAATGCTGCCAAACTAAGAAATAAAGACTTCCAACCAGATAAAATTGCTCAATTAGGTCTTGGCTACGAAAAGTTAGATCAACTTACCTTTGAGGTATTAACCGGCGTCAGATAACTCTGTAATAGGTATCCACTATAAGGTATTGAAGAGTTGGAATATCGCCTATGAGTACACTTTTTATAGCTGTATTAAGTTTTATCGGCTTCATTGTTGCCTATCATACCTATGGTAAGTGGCTTGCGAGAAAGATATTCGGTTTAGATCCTCAAGCAAAAGTACCCAGTCAAGAATTAAAGGATGATGTTGATTATGTTCCGACAAAAAAGGAAATAATTTTCGGACATCATTTCACCAGTATAGCGGGAACAGGCCCAATAGTTGGACCGGCAATTGCTGTCTTTTGGGGATGGTTACCCGCACTCCTTTGGGTTATAATTGGATCGGTTTTTATTGGTGCTGTTCATGATTTTGGTGCACTCGTTGTTTCCCTCCGCAATCGAGGACAAAGTGTCGGTGAAGTAGCCGGCAGAATGATCGGTCCTCGAGCCAAGTTTCTATTTCTCATCGTACTTTTCATGGGTTTGACCATTGTCTTGGCTATCTTTGGATTGGTCATAGCCCTCATCTTTTCATATTACCCTGAATCTGTCCTTTCTGTCTGGGTTGAGATTCCACTGGCAGTTATCATAGGAATTTGGATCTATCGTAGGGGTGGAAACATCCTTATCCCATCTATCATTGCCCTTGGAATAATGTATATTGCTATGGCAGTTGGGGCATACATTCTTCCGGTTGACCTTGGTAGTTGGTTCGGTATACCTCTACTCAGTGAATCTTACGTAAATGTGGTGGTGATATGGACTTTAGTTTTGTTTGTTTACTGCTTTATCGCATCAGTATTACCTGTTTGGACACTTCTCCAACCCCGAGATTTCATTAACAGTCATGAATTAGTCTTAGCGTTAGTACTACTTGTACTCGGTTTAGCAGTTGCAGGTTTGACAGGTAAGGCGGATCTATTCTCATCAGCACCTGCTATAGCTTCAGACATTCCCCCTGATGCCCCACCAATTTGGCCATTCCTTTTCATAACAATTGCGTGTGGTGCTGTGAGTGGTTTCCACTGTATGGTCAGTTCCGGCACTTCAAGTAAGCAGATTGCCTCCGAAGGAGATGCCCAATACGTAGGATACGGTGCCATGCTACTGGAGGGTGGTCTTGCAGTCGTGGTTATAATTGCTTGTTGTGCGGGGATCGGTATGGGAGTATTTGACCGCACTATGGATTCAAATAGCGCAGCAGGTTATACCTTCCAACCAATTCTCAAAGAAGAAAGTCAGCAACCGGTTATCCAACAGGATGCATGGAGAACACGGTACGCTACTACCGCTACTGTTACAAAAGAAGATGGTACAACAGTATTTGTTGGTGGATGGGGAAGCCATAAACTTAGAGAGAAGGTTAGTGCATTTGTTGATGGTGGTGGAAATTTCTTGGCATCTCTTGGAATACCTTTGAAAATGGGTATTGCAATTATGGCAGTACTTGTAGCGAGTTTCGCTGCAACAACACTTGATACTGCAACACGATTGCAACGGTATGTTATTCATGAACTCGCACAAACTGCAAATATCAAACCATTGACAAATCGTTATATTGCCACTGGATTTGCATTACTTTTTGCCGCTGCTGTGGCATTACTTCAAGGACCAAGCGGTCCTGGAAGTGGTGGATTGACACTTTGGCCGTTATTCGGGGCAACAAATCAGTTATTGGCAGGATTAGCATTTATGGTTATTGTGTTTTATCTGATTAGACGTAATAAGCCTTTATGGTTTGCATTCCTACCAATGGTAGTAATGCTCCTTATGCCAGCTTGGGCAATGTTACACCAAATGTTTGTCCCAGAGACAGGGTGGTTAGCAAAAGGAAATTATTTATTATTCGGGTTTGGAATTATAGTGGAATCATTACAAGTGTGGATGGTAGTTGAAGGTATCCTTGCATGGCGTAATGCAAGAGGAAATTATCCTGAATTGCCTCAGCTGCAAACGGTAATTTCAAAGTAGTCTATAAGATGTCAACCTTTAATGAAAGTGAATACAATATCCGGAAGAAATGTGAAGTTATTATACAAAATGAATTATTGATTCCCCCAAATATTACTGGTACCAGTGTCATTCAGTGTGTAATGCTTCAATAGGTGATAATAATGAGGCTTTTATTGCAGGATACAACCCAAAGACGACTCCTATTGTAGATGAGAATAGGATGGATAGTAATATCCATTCTATTGTAATAGTTGCTTGCCAGTAGGGGACTATCTTCACAATCCTAACCGCAAGGTATGCTGCACCTTTACTAAACAGTAAACTCAAGAAAATTCCAAGTATACCACCACTCATACACATCATAATTGCTTCTATTAGAAACTGCATGAGTATATCTGTATGTTTGGCACCAACAGTCTTTCTTAATCCAATTTCACGAGTTCGTTCTGTAACAGAAACTAACATTATATTCATTATACCAATACCACCAACAAGTAGTGAAAAACCCGCAATACTCCCCAATGTAATTTTTAAAACTGTGCTGATCTTATCAAGTTGCCTCATCCCCGATTTCATATCCCAAATTATAAAAAAGTCATCCTTGTTCCGATGTCGTTTTCTTATTGATGTTTTTACTTCCTCCATTGCCCGTGGTATATCTGAAACATCTTTTGTCTGTATGGACAACATCTGAATCTTATCTGTACCCGTGAATCTCATCTGCGTCGTTGTTATTGGTATGAAGATCTGTGCATCTAAACTAAATCCAAATCTAAGATATCTTTTTCGAGGAACCATTGATCCAATAACTGTTAGGCGTTCCTTCTCCCGGTTATTACCAGACCCTCTGGCAATCTTTATCTCCCTACCAATAGGAGAAGTACTGCCAAATAGATCCGAGGCAATCTCCGACCCGAGGACACAAACTCTCGCCGCATTTTCAATATCTTCCTCCGATAAAAACCGTCCTTCTTGAATATCCCAGTCCATTGCTTCTGAATAAGTAGAATTCACACCATTATAACTTGTACGTACTTCTGCACCCCCAGAAACCTGTACAAGAACATTACCCCACGCAGGAATTCGTGGAACTGTTAGTGTCACAGAAGGACATTCCGCTTCAATTGCCAATACATCCTCATACTTAAAGTATTCATTGGTACGATTTGTAACCCAAACATCACCTACTTTCTTGATGTTAATACAATACATGGTGAATTGGTTTACACCCCCTTGTTTACGTGCTTCTTCAAGTACTATAGTCTTCGCACCATTCCCAATCGCGACCATAGCTAACACAGAAGCCACACCAATGATAATACCCATTATTGTTAATAAGGAACGTAATTTGTTTGCAATGATTAATGAGAATGCAATAGAGATACAATTAATAATACGCATGCTATATTGTGATTATAGATTTTGATCACACAGAGATTATGATTCACTCCGTTTGATGCAAAGCACGCCGCTTCTTTCTGTTCCAACGAAAAAAGTACTATCCTCAGCAACCAGGCAGGTTATAGTATCTGGAATTTCAGGCACAATCTGTTCCCATATACCAATCTCTTTCTGAAACTGAAAAATCCCTTTCTCATTAGCACCATATACTATATCCTCGGTTGCCACTATTGACTCAATTATTAAATTGGTACCATCTTTATCCGTAAGCGCATTCCAAACAATACCATCATCTGAATTGAAAACCCCTTTATCAGTAGCAACGTAAACAGTTGACGCGTTAAATCCAATCTGTTTATAATGTAGAGCCGATTGTGGTAAATCGTCTGTTATGTTTTTCCAACTATCACCACCATCATGTGATTGTAGAAGCTGTCCATCCCGTTTGCCGACATAAACAATATCACCAGATGCAGCAATTTTTATACCTTGTGTAATGTTTTCTTTTGAGAGTTGACAAGTTTCCTCAATTTTTGTATCAATCCATTCTTCATCACCAGGTTTCCATCTGAAGAGTTTGTAATTGTATTCCATGTAATATGTTTCACCGGAAACAGTAAAGCCACCGTATAATCCTTCGAGTATAAATTCGTATGAAAGTTGATGATCTCCCTGAATTTGCTCCAACTGCTTTAAGAAGCACTCAGCACCATATTCTGGATTCTCTTCTATCACCTTTGATGTTAATGGTTTATGGTCAGATTCAGGAGTTGAAGTGAAGGTGAGTAAAATACCTTGTCCGGACAGCCGATGACTATTGAATGGAAATGTTGCTTGACCAAAAACGTACCACATCAACTTAGACGAATTTAGAGTAGGAATCCCTTCAATAGGCACTAACGAATCTTTCCCAGGGATTAAACGATAATATACAGTCTCACAATTTCGTTTGATTCCTTTAGCATACAAAACACCATCGACTGCTGAAATCTGTACAATCTGTGGCGTATCATCTGCATATTTCAACAAAAAACGTTGCGGAATTTCAATAGTATACTTATCCAATTCAATCTCAACTGTAGTCCATGAACTACCACCATCTATTGATTTAACAACACTCCCAGCAACTATGGCATAGAGTGAATCTGGAATTTGTGAATCTGCATTGGAATTGAAACTGACTAAGTTATCGACTCTACATTCAATTCTTGAATTGAATCTGTGCCAAGTTTTTCCTCCATCTAATGAACGGTGAATACCTGTTATACCTCCTGTATAGAACGTGTTTTCGTCTATTGCTACAGCAGAATTCACACTAAACTTCTTAGGTGTTATACCAGAAGATTCAACAATATTCCAAGTGTTGCCATAATCCACTGAACGAGCTACCACACCTTCATCCCCACATACCAGCAAGAGTGTTTTGCCATAGGCAAGTAGTTTAATATTAGGTAATGATCTCATAAAATTCGTAGTGTCAGACGGTGTAATGTCTTCCCATGATTCACCATTATCCGATGACCGCAAGACCCACCAAGAATTTTTAGTGAAATCATAATACTCTTCAGTATTGTTCTCCATTATTCCATCAGCACCAAATACATCTACTGATACTGCGACATAGATCTGGTTATCAGACACTTCCAAAGAACAGACATGAATAGGCACATCTAATGGTAACATAAGCCGTCCCCAGGTCCCTGCTATATAACGATAGGTTTGTGAATAGGATGTTGCAAACAGCGTATCTTGACATATTCGTAACAATCTAATTTCAGAATTATCTGTTAAGTGTTTTTCTAAGCCTTTATTGAGATTTACCCACGAAGACCCACGGTCAAGAGATTGAAAAACACCTTGATTGAGTGAGAGATAAAATGTATCCTTAGCGATTAGCAACTCTCTTACAAATCCATCTGGACAAGGACCAACAGAATTCCAAGTCTTACCTTCATCGGTAGATGCGAATAATTTATCAGATGGAATAATATATAGAGTTCCATTGTGTTCGGCAATAGGTATATCCCCGTGTGTCTCTTGTTGTAGTAAATCTGTGTTAACAAGCTGCCACTCATTTTCAGTTGAGGGTAATTTATAAATATCCTTATAACCCATAACAGCATAAAGTGTTCTATCTGATGTGATAGCTAACGTACCTACTGAAGCTGCTACTCCCGGTTCATTCATCTGTATCCACTGCATAATATTCTCCGTTAGATTGTCTGGATGTTCAAAACCACCTAATGTTTTCCGTACCATCTCTTCCTCCTTCTTTAATCGCTTTCTCGCACGGTGTAATCTACTTTTAATCGTATTCAACGGCACATTTAAGAAATCACTAATATCTTCACAACGCATTTCACCAAGATAGTGAAGCGTTATCACAGTCTGTTCATTTGCAGGTAATTTGTTAAGAAGGTGTTTCACAACCTTATGCCGTTTTTCTGTTGCCTTAACTTCCCTCTGTTCATCAAGATACCGTTTATAAAACACTCTTTCTATTTCCGCTTCAGGTATAGAATCAATTGATGTAATCGGAAGTTGTGCTTTTCTATAATAGGCATAACAACAATTCTCAACAATCGTTTGTAACCATGCAGCAAATCGGTTCGGTTCTCGAAGTGTATCAAGTTTTTTATATGCCTGAAGAAAAGTATCCTGTGTTATTTCTTCTGCGAGGTGGAAATCTCCGATCATCCGCCATGCAAAGGCATGTATCTGCTTTTGGTATCTTCTCACCAAATTCGTAAATGCCTCTTGGTTACCACTCAGAATTTCTTGAATGAGTTTAGCATCGTCATTTTTCATATTTATCTCCTACACGGAATCCTCTTATGATATACAGATACATTTAAATATGAAATGGTTGCATAAAATGTAATTATTGAATGGAGAATGATTTTTATAGGAAAGGCAGATACAAGAAGATTACTAATAGGGTGAGATTAAATGTTGATCAGATACATTCTTGGAATTATGTATAGGTATAACGTATTTGATTATTCTACTTTGAAAAGTGATTCTATCCAAGATTGTTATCGGTATTAAAGATTTCTTTTGCTCTTATATAATCTTCAGGTGTGTTGATATTAACAAATGAAAGACCTTCAGGGTCATAAGGCTGCCATTCTTTAGGTGATAGGTTCAGGCTATTGATCCGTTTACGAAGTGCATGAACTCTATAATCTGTTTCATCAAACATCTCTTCAATAAACGGCAAACACCGCTTAGAATAGACTGCACATAATGTTTGGTAGGTTATACCTGTATCCTTTTTCTGTTTTAACTTCTTCTCACGGTTAGGAATTTTCGTAGTATAAGGTATTACTGCCTCATATTCTCCTAAAACAGATATTAGGTATTTCAATAGATCCGAATTGAGAAACGGACTATCACAACCAACACATAGAACAGAATCATGTGATGCATAAGTTAACCCTGTATGTATGCCTCCTAATGCACCTGTATTTGGCACAATATCGCTATACATTCTTATATTGAGATGTGCATATTCATCAGGATTATTTGTAATTATAAGGAGTTCATCAGCTATGGGTTGTAAACACTCAATTATTTGACCTATAATAGTGTTCTTCCCAAGTTGAAGTAACGACTTATTCTCTCCCATCCGTTTGCTTTTTCCGCCAGCTAATATTACACCTGTTACCAATTGAGTATTTTTATGCATAGGATAAGTAAAAAAGACTATTGAGTATTTTAATCTACAAGGCTCGGACCAAAACGACTTTCCATCCGGGTTCGTAATTCTCTAACTAATTGTTGTTCTGCATCAGCGATATTGTTCAATTCGTCTGGATCTTCAACAAGATTGTACAATTCAATGAACCCATCACTGTCTTCAATTAATTTGTGGGTATCCGTCCGAATACAACTGAATTTACGAAGTTTACTGACAGTCTCGCTGCGATGGTTTTCACTTTCACCACGGAGGACTGGAGCAATTGAGAGACCGTCGATATTTTCCAACACAGGTACATCCGCGAAATCACAGATAGTAGGGTTCAAATCAATAAGTTCAACTAAATCATCTGAAATTCGATTCCCTTCTATTCCAGGTCCTGCTACGATTAATGGCACACGGAGAGATGCTTCATACGCTATACTCTTTGTATATAAACCGTGGTCACCCAGCATTTCACCATGATCACTTGAATAAATTATGTATGTGTTATCAAGGATGCGCCGTTCTTCAAGTGCATTTAGCATCATACCTATCTGATCATCAATTAGTTCTGTTGCTGCACAATACTGACGTCGCGTAATATCAATCTCTTCAGGCGTTAAATTGACAGTGCGTTTTTGCACCCATTCAGGTTTACCATTCATATCATCAATTATAGGATCCGGCATATCGGCATCTCGATACTTGTCCCCGTATTCTGTAGGAGGATCAAACGGGTCATGTGGACCAACGAAACTGACAAATAAGTGCCATGGAAAATCATCAGGTATATTTTCAATAAAATCTGTCGCACTTCTACCGATATAGGTATCCTCAAAATCTTCTGTGGAGTGGACAGAATCATAGGATCCTCCCTTAATCCATCCATTCTTTGAACGATTTCGATAATCACGATAGAATGTTTCTAATAGACCTTTCTCCTCAAGATAGTGTGTATAGGGACCAATAGGTGTTGCTGATTTGCCAGCATGCATTTTGCCTTCACACTCCTCTGGGTGTGTGAATCCCCAACTGTAGGTACGCGGACGATCACCGAAACGACCATTGTAACCATCCGGTTTTGCAAGATCAAGTTTACCGACACAACCAACACGATAACCGTTATCACGAAGTTGTTGATAATAGGTCGGTACAGTAGACGGAAGAAAACTGCCATTGTCAAGTGAACCTAATCGAGAAGGTTGTATACCGGAAGCCAATCCGATACGAGATGGGGCACATACTGGAGCATTCGTTGTACAATTTGTAAAAGTTACCCCCATCTCAGTTAATCTACGTAGGTTTGGGGTGTTAAGGGCATCGGGTGACTTTTCATGTGTTTCTACATAGTCGTATCTATGTTGGTCAGACATAATAAAAAGCACATTAGGTCTATCTGTTTTTCTGCTCATATATAATTACTCCAATATGATGTTCATCATTAGTATAGTTTATTCAGTTTAGGATTGTAGTATTGAACATTATACATGACATATATCTATGCTTCAAACATTATCGTCAGGCGCGTGTAAAGTTTTTGGCACTAAACCTTACGCTGCTTATGTTCGCATCACACCTTTAATGAATATCCCATGAACAGTTGTTATCCGTGGCTTAAAATACGGCACAAACTGAAAGTTTATGCTACATTTTAAGAGACCTTAATTGTCAGAAATGGTATTAGTTTTCCATATCTGTAGAATCCTACAAAAATGCCACACTCCAGCAGAGTGCTATGTCTATAGAAAACATTATGGGTATATTTTGGCACTCCAGCGGAGTGCTATGCGTCGATTCACTTCATAGCGCTTCACTGGTACAATGAGCGTTTCATTTTGCGAATTTTACCCGTCAAATGTCTTAATAACAACGTTTGCCCTTAAATTCAGCTGTAAAACTTCTACATTTAGATTTCTGCCGCATGCTCCGTCAGACAAATAATCTTATCATATTGTTGTTTTTTACATCGCCTAATTTTCTGAAAACAGTATAATTCAAAATAAAAGACACTTTTTTTACGATTTTGCACCTTTTGCAGTATAAAACATATGTCTTTAATTATAAAGGCAGGTATTATTTCCTGTTGGTGTATTTATGTCAATGCATGTCAATTTGGTATTTCCCAAAGTGTGGTATACTTGCCACGTAAAATGAAACCTAACCGACACCTTTTCAGTGGTGTCACAAACGATAGGAGATTTCACATGAAACGGAAATTGTATTTAGACATCATAGTCTTTATAGCGATTCTCGGTGGCTTTGGTGTCCTCATTTTTCTGCAGCAGCAAGCACCTGCCACAGAAACCCAGACGCAGAATGCAGTAGACGCACCTGCCACGGGATGTTGCGGTGCCTCCCCAGTTGAAAGTGAAACTTCGGCTGAAACTGCTGGCGGATGTTGTGGAACATCTAAGTCCGATGCATCGCAAAGTGTTGATAACTCACAACAGGTGCAACCTTCAGCTTCAGGTACACCTGAAACAAACGAAACAGATTCCCTTACACCGCAAAATGAAGATGCGGACACAGGTGGATGTGGATGTGGCGGCTAATAGACCGTTACATAGAGTTACCTATCTGGAGAACATAGAATGTGTTTGTTGAGAGTAACTATAGTGAACATATAGAAAGTTAGCACATCTTCCGTCCGATTGATCTCCGAATCTCGGATGAACACGCTCATAGTCGGGAATCGGAGTTCTTTCAGACAAACTAATAGTGTCTAATTATTCCTAAAATTCACTATAGCACCTATTGAACATTCAATTGCAATTCAAACTTAGAAAACGGCAAAATATGAAACTGGAAACTGGCTCAATTTTCGCAGAAGACAAGAACATTGATATAAGAGTTTCATTACCGGAAGGGACGTTTGCTCGTTTAGGAAGAGGGTGTGTGCCTGATATAGCGTTCTCCCCCAACAGCAAGTATATTGCTATAGGAACTTGGGTAGGGATATGGTTATATGACTTGATGACGTTATCCCCTATTGCGTTATGGGAATCAAAACGTGGCATGATTGGGAAAGTCACCTTCTCAGATGATGGAAAATGGTTAGCTGCAAGCAACTCAGACAATAACTTAAATGTGTGGGATGTGCAACGTGGTGTGTGCATAACACAGATGGAAATGGAAGATTATGTTACGGGATTAACTTTTTCACCTGATAACCGCTACCTTGCCTCTGCTTCTGCTCGTTCTTCTACTGTTGAAGTCTGGTATCCAGAAACAGGCACGCAGCTTTCGCAATTCACTGCTGAAACTGAAAAAGGGGGTTTTTTAAGACCTATTGTCTTTTCTCCAGATAGTCACTTAATAGCGTCTACGGGGCGCGTTAACATAGATAGCGATGTAGAGGTTATAGTCGTATGGAATGTAGAAAGCAAAGAGCAAATTGCCTCTATTACGGGACATACAGCTAAAATTATTAACCTCTGTTTTTCTCCGTGTGGGCAATTCCTTGCTTCCAGCAGTGAAGACAGCACCGTGCAAATCTGGAAAGTTGGAACTTGGGATCCAGTTCGTACTTATTCAGATTTTGGTTCCTCTTGTCGTATTTTTTCATCTTATTCTCCGGACGGTACTCTCCGTGCTGTAATAATGACCTATGATCATACAGATCCTGTTACTGTTTCTGTTCGTAACTTGGACAGTGGAGAACAACTTTATACCGATGAAGTTTGGGGCAATACAATAGAATTTTCTGATATTGATGATTGGGGCAGTACAGTAGAATTTTCGAATGGTTCACGGTTAGCTTACGAGTGCCGACATGAATTCATCAACGTATGGACTCTTGATAATCCACACAAGCGCCAACTTGTTCATTCACCTATTTCGTTCCCTGAATCAGTTATATTTTCACAAGATGGAGAAACGTTAGCAGCTGATTATAGACAAGAAGGCATTATCCTATGGGATGTTGCTAATAAACATTCACGTCCTGCAATCGAAATGGCATCAGGAACCGGAAAAAATCAGTTTGTATATAAATCCGTTAAAAGCAATTTTTACGCTGTAAGTGTAAACAAAGGTAGTGTCATGCTCTGGACAGTTAATGGGAGTGGAAGTAATAGTGGCACAAACCTGCTTGCTAATGTTACAGGACATGCATATAAGTCAACACGCCCCGCACTTACCATTACTGGAGATAAACTGGCCTGTGCTAATAGTGATGGCACTTTGAGTGTGTGGGATGTGCAAAGTGGAGAAAAAATCCGTGAGTTTACTCACCCTCTTGATGAAGATCGGGAAGAAGATGACTCGGATTGGATTGTGGCCTTGGAGTTCAGTTTGGATGGGCAGGTACTCATGAGCCAATCGAATTGTGGTTTACATATCCAGTTGTGGGATATAGAACGGGGTGAAAGGATAGAAAACTTTCCATGTGATGAAGTAACGGATTTTCGGGGTTTTTCTCCATGTGGTCGTTATTTGGCTTATGGATATGAAGAGATTTTGTTGTGGGATATTGCACAGCAAGAACTAATCTCGACGATCCCGAATCAAGAAACAACTGCGTTTGCATATTCTCCATGCGAACGGTATATGGCTTACGGACGTAAAGAGATTATATTATGGGATCTTACATGTCATAAACTCTACAGGAGGCTATCTTTACCTTTGGAATGTAATAATATGTATGTCTTGGTGTTCTCTCCGTGTGGACAGTATTTAGCTGGTGGGGCGTGGTGGATTGAGGGTTGGGATAAAGTTCCTATGTGTATATGGGAAGTTGCAACAGGTGAATATATCGCTACTTTTCTGGGACATCCGACAGATATTCAATGTCTTACGTTTTCATCAGATAGCACTATCTTAGCAAGCGGCAGTTTTGATGGCACTATTCTGCTTTGGGATATGAAACCGTACTTAAAAAACACATAAGGAGCACTATTGAGGCGTAACACATTTTCCATTCTCATTTTTATTTTTGTGTTGCCTATATTTTTTACAGGTCCGGTAATGGCACGTCCCGATAGTCATGCCCAAATGGTGTGATGGGTGAACATGGGCATAAAGCAGGTGAAATGATGCTTGCTTATGAAGAAATTGAAGGAATTTAAGATGGTTGATTTAGGAGGATTCTATGTACCTTGAATTCTTACCAGATGGGCATCCAGATTGTCCTTTGTTACTTATATCTCCCGCCTTTCCACGTAAAACTAAAGATGCAAGTGTAGCTGAAGAGCTATACCTAATGTTACTTAATCTCGCTACAGATTATATTACATTGTTGGAAATTCATGGTTTGACTTTTATATCCCCAATTGATGGATGTAGACTAACTGCACATGTTGCCGATCAAGATTTTGGCGTAGTTTTGTTAGAAAATACAAAAAATCATTTCACATGGAAGTTAACGCGTCAAACTTGGAAAGAGGTGTTGGATTCATTATTTTTCTTTACCCGACCAAGTGATACCCGTCCAAGTGATGGAGGTCACGGTTACCAATGGCTTGATGAAACGAGTAATATTTCCGTTCTAATTTCAACTATGCATAGACGTTGGTGAAGCAATATCAGAATCGTTTCTGGTCGTCTGGTCACTCTTAAAATGTTAGCTTCTGCTAAGTCGAGTTGTTTGGAGAAGTGTTAATGTATCTTGAAATCATACCAGAAGGTTCGCAACACATACCCTTTGTTGATTCTATACCCGTCTATACCAGAAGAAGCTGAAAAGTTATGCCAAGCGTTAACCGGTATGGTTGCCGACAATAACGCAGTAGTAGATATACACGCTTTGCCTTTTATCTCTCCAGTTGATGGGTGCAGACTATCGGCACAGGTTAGTGATGAAAATCTTGGCAGTTGACAGGTCAAGCTTGGGAATTTGTATTAGAGTTATTATATTGCTTCACCGAACCAGATTGTTGCGGTTACCAATGGCTTGAGCCTGATGATAATACGAGTAATATCTCCGTTATAATCTCAACATATTATCGGCAATGGTGATACAACATTTCAATTGGTTTCAATAGTCTGCCCACTCTTAAATGGTTAGTTTTAGCAATAGTGAATTGGAAGCCACTCCTACAATAAGCGTGGTATCTGTAGGAGTGATTTCCGCACCTTGAACCGTGCCCGTAATTTTGAAGGAGACTTCCATTGGAGTGCGTGGCAGGTTGCCTGTTTATCAGAACATCGCTGGAACGCAACTTAAAAACACGTGGAAACTCGTTTTCGGTTGGCAGTACGCTTTCCGGCTATTGTAATAGTCCTCACCAGAAAGTAAGAACAATAGATATATTGTATATGAGATCAGAACACCTTCCGTGGCATAGAATAGTGAATTATCTGTTCGGAGGACTCTTTTTTATCACTATCGGGTATTGGGTGAAAAAGAATCTTATTATATATGATGAAAAAGTACTCATTTCTTGGTATGAATCTTCCTATCTATCAATCTCTTTTCCGCTGTGGTGTGTAAATCTAATTGCCGGGTCACTCCTACTTTACACACTTCTTTTGATACTTCCCAAATTTACACTATTGCAACAATACAGGAGACAAGCTCTTGTTTTTAGCATTTTGCTACCGATCTGTACATTGCCACTGTATGCCCAATTTAACGATGTAAAACGGCTTTCAGATGTATATAGCATGCTTGTTATTAGTGTTGGGATAGCCTTATGTTTTCGCGGATTAATTGGCATGCAACTCTCTCATATTCATAAAATCTGCTCTCATATTGTCCAATGGATCCGCAATGTTCGCACACGTACATTTATGATTGGGGTATCTATCGGATGTGTGCTGATCTGTGGTTCCATCTCGTGGCATCTGTTTGATGGTATACCTGGATTTATAGACAGTTGTTCATACATGTTCCAGGCGCGCTTGTTTGCACACGGGATGCTTTTTGCCCCACTTCCTCCCGAAACCCAATTTTTTGAAGTCGGGAATACTATCCTTTCCGAAAAATGGTATACGGTATATCCGCCAGGGTATCCTGCAGTATCCATTTAACGTACCCTTTGCCAATCCGCATATCTACGCAAAATATATTAAAGACGAAAACAAAAAACTCGCAGATAAATTTCCAGACTACCGATACTTTATCGCTGATGAAAATGATGTCGTTGTAGAGGTCTCTATGGATGAACTGTGATACCAAGTCCAATAGAACTTCACCATGAAATTACCCAATTACATAGTTAATCTTCATGCAGTCCAACAACTGATGTGGTAAGAAAAACTTTTGGCAAAATTTGACAATAGCAATATTAGAGAGTATCCTATATAAAGTGCATCCGAAATTGTGTTAAGGGTGTACAGATATTTTATTATGTGTACCAACGGGGTACCATAAACCTAATCTGTAGTATTTACTGAGTAAAACACGAAACTTTTTCAGTAAATATCGCAAAGAAATTGAAACACGGACTATTTGAGCATAAATATACCTACTTAGAACATCCTACCTACTCTATGAAGTTGACAAAACTTTACTTATGATTCTCTAATTCCATAATTCCACCCCTTCTAAATTCCTATATAAATTGACTTAAGATTTTGATTTTTAGTCTATACCCTATTTGTGTCTATTTGTAACGTGAGTTGGGTATAAGCAATATTGGGCATAGAAGATAATTCCATTTCTGATAATCAAAATCTCTTAATGTAGCATAAACTTCCAGTTTGTGCGGTATTTCAAGACATACATTACAACTACAGAGTTGTTTAGTTTTAAGTACTATCAGTCCCTGAGTGTTACTGATAGTAGATTTCGTAGGGAATCAACGCAGCATGCGCATATGGCATGCTGCGGGGTTGAACCCGGGGAAGGTCAAAAGACCTTCATACCCGGGGAACGCCTACAGGCGTTCATACCGTTGATTTCTGATTGTGAAACCCAACACTTCCTGTATGTCCAGCTTTACATGTTGGGTTTCGTTCCTCAACCCAACCTACAGGTATTTTATATAGAAATGTGAAAAAATATAGCAGAAAACACGAAAACTAATAACCCTATTACAACTATTCATCGAATAGACATTTATAGAAATGCTATAAGAAAAGGATTTAAAGTGTGAACATAATGGATACTCATAACTCTGACGCTGTCAACACAGAATCAGAACATCACCCCTCAGCAATAAAGACGTTGCGACAGTTTTTCTTCGTCGCTTGGAAAGTTAGTCCATTCGGGGCAATTTTACAAGCACTTCTAACACTTTTTCACGGTTTTATCCCTGTCGGAATTCTCTGGGCAAGCCGAGGGTTAGTAAATCTTATTACCAGTATTCTCGCTCAGGACATAGATCCAAGTTTAGAAACTGCTGCACCGTGGATCATTGCATTAGTTCTTTTGGCAACTGTCAGAAATATAACAGGAACTTACGATGGATATTTGCGGTGGAAAATGCAGAACCTTATTAGCATGCATCAACAACACGCTCTACTTGAAGCCGCAACCCGTATTAACTTTTCCGTTTTTGATCAACCCAAGACGTACGATTTGATACAAAGGTCTAAACAGGCTATGGGGCATCGTCTAACCAATATTTTACGATTCATAACGGAAATTGGTCAGCTTTGTGTGACGCTTGTAGGGTATGGTGTTCTTCTTTGGATAGCAGATCCGCTACTCGTCCTTGTCGTGGTGTTACCAGCAATTCCTTCTGCTTGGTACAAAACTAAAACAGCCGAAGACAGATATGCCTATGATTACCAAGCCACACCTGTTCGACGTATGATGGATTATATGATCGGTCTCTTACTCGGCACTTCCTCTGGACAGGAAGTACGAGTCTATGGGCTTTTTGACCGACTTTTCGGACGTTGGCGAACAAACCACCAAAAATGGCGAAAAGAATCACTTGCAATGATATGGATCGAAGCAAAGGCATCAATTGTTACAACTATCGCAGAAATCGTTGCCTATGCCATAGCAATAACTATTCTTGCGGCACGTATTGTAGACGGTCAGTTGACACTTGGAGATTACGTTGTACTTACAGGGGCAGCAGCAGCATTCCAAGGAAATCTGGAAGGCTTACTTAGACAAATACAACGTATACTTGATGACTTACCGCTACTTCGCGACTTATACTTTTTCTTAGAACGCGCTAAAAGTGATCACATTGAGGTTGGTACAGAGAAGTTCCCTCAACCTTTACAACAAGGGTTAGAGATTCGTAATCTACGTTTCAGATACTCGGAAGCAACCGAAGATATTCTGAAAGACATAAATCTCCATGTGCATCCTGGAGAAATAGTTAGTATCGTAGGTGTTAACGGAGCCGGAAAATCAACTCTCATAAAATTACTGCTCGGATTATATCAACCTGATGACGGTACAATCTGCTACGATGGCAAGAATTTACAATCAATTGATCCTGAGCAGATAGCAATTAACTGTAGTGCCGTATTCCAAGATTTTGCTCGATTTAGAAGACCTGTGCGGGAAGAATTGCTTCCTGGACCTCCAAACTTCACTATAGACGATGATGAACTTACGGATGTTATCAAGGCAGTTGGGATTGGGGAACGTTTCCAAACCTTCCCACTCGGTTTAGATACATTTTTAGAACCTTCACTCGGTGAAGAAGGTAAAGGGGTCGAGTTATCTGGTGGAGAATGGCAGAAAATTGCACTCGCACGGGCATTGGTGCGAAAACCACAAATCCTCGTGCTTGATGAACCGACCGCTGCTTTAGACCCCCAAGCTGAAGTTGAACTCTACAAACGTTTTGTTCAACTGGCTGCAGGACGAATGACGTTTCTGATTTCACATCGAATTGGATCTGCACGACTTGCAGATCGTATCTTGGTATTGGATGCTGGACGTATTGTTGAAGATGGCACACATGAAGCACTGCTCACGAAAGCCGGTCTTTATGCACAATTCTTTAACGCACAAGCACATTGGTACCAATAATAAAGTGAGTTTGATAATAGGTATATGAACTTCTTTTTCTAAAATACTGATCTTATAGACCTGGTAGGTGCGGTTTCTAACCGCCCAAATTCAAAAACATGAATGATCAAACTTGTAATAATAGGAAGATTTCTACCCATGCAAAATATTAAAGACAAATTAAAATCGTGGAGTTCAGCAGCCAAAGAAGCCTTATTTGCCTATGGTCGAACTTTTGCAATTATTTGGAAAAGCGGTTCACTCTCACTCATAGGTATGATGCTTCTTACCCTATCGCTCGGTGTACTCCCTGCTATTGAGTTCTTCGTAACAGAACGTTTAGTAAATTCAATCACGGCTGCTATAGGTGATACCAGTTGGTGGCAGCAAGTAGTGCCGTGGTTAATCGCTCTACTTGGATTACAAATCTTTAGGACACTTGTTGACCAGTTAGGGGAACCACTACGTCTTGACGTTAGAGAAAACATAGAAATATGGATCACTGAAAAGATCGTTCAGAAAGCCAATGCAATAGAATTGACTAAGCTACAGACAGCAGATTTTCAAAATGCAGTGGAAAGAGCACGGTCAATGTCAGGTGATGAACTTGATGAAATCGCATGGTGGATTGTTGATAGCATTCAACAAGTCATCAGTGTTGTTGCCCTTGGTATTGTACTCTGGCGTTACCATCCTCTCTTAGCACTACTTCCTACGTTAACTGGTACCGCTTCTTGGTGGAGTGGTTCACGTTTTGCTGCTAATGCCTACAATTTAGATGTAGAACAGACACCACAACGGCGGGAACGAGATGCGTTAGCAGGAATTCTAACGGATCGCGGTGCTGGAAAGGAAATTAGATTATACCAAGCACAAGACTTATGGATTGAAAGTTGGCGGAAATTGTGGCAGAAACTCATAAAAGAGCAGCACACCATTGAACGCCGCAAATTTTCGGTACATATTGCGATTGATCTTGGACGCGGCTTGTTATACGCTTGTTCACTTATATTATTACTACTGGAGGTGTTTCGAGGAGGGTTAACTATTGGAACATATATTGCTGCTGCCGCTGCACTCGTTCAATTAGACGGTATTTGGAATAGTACTGTTGGCTATTTTCAAATAATAGGAAGCGAGATGCGACGTTTGTCAGGAAATTTGTACGCATTTTTAGATCGCGATGAAGGGACTGTCCACGCAATTGCAAAGGACAAACAATCATCAGAAGAATATCAATATTTCCATCAGATAAATACACAGGATCTTCCAAACCTGCAGATACAAAATATCTCGTTCTTCTATCCAAATGCACAAAATCCAGTGTTAACTGATGTTAACCTTACTTTGAAACAAGGTGAACGGGTTGCATTCGTAGGACCTAACGGGGCAGGGAAAACCACGTTGGCGCGTATTCTCTTAGGTCTTTACCGTCCACAGATAGGCACAATTCGTATAGGAGACATACCAATAACTGAGGAGAATCATAGAGAATGGACAACATATTGTAGTGCAGTTTTCCAAGACTTTATGCAGTATCACCTCACTGCACGTGAAAATATCAATTTCGGAGATTTAATACATCCTGAACGCATGGAAGTGGCAGCTGTCGCTGGTGGTGCAACTTCAGTGGTTGACGGATTGAGTGAAGGTTATGAGACAATATTAGGTCCTACTTTCGGGGGACGTGACCTCTCCGGTGGTGAATGGCAACGTCTTGCAACTGCTCGGAGTTTTATGCGGGAAACACCATGGTTAGTCGTTCTTGACGAACCAACTGCTGCACTTGACCCGTTAGCCGAACAGGCAGTTTATCAACGATTTATTGAACGGAGTGCCGGACGGACTTCGGTGTTAATTTCACACCGTTTATCTTCCGTTCGTTCTTGTGATCGGATCGTTGTAATTGACAATGGAAAAGTTGTTGAAGACGGAAACCACGAGACATTGCTCGCAAAAGATGGACTCTATGCTCAATTCTTTAAAGCACAAGCACAATGGTATGTTTAAGTATAAATTTACAAACAATCCGCACATATCTGTCTATATGATCCTCTATTTCTGGGAGCAAAGAAATGAAACTTTACGAAGGGATTTCTACCGGAATCTCCTCTATTTTACAAGAAAAATTACAATCAATACTTACAATAATAGGACTTATCATCGGTGTTGGTGCTGTCTTAGCAATGCTTGCTATAGGCGATGGAGCAAAAGTTATTGTCATGCAAGAGTTTGATAAGTATGGGGCAGATTTTATAGTTCGACGAAACCCTTGGATATGGATCGGAGATAGAACAATACCAAATCGTAGCAGCGAACACTTGAAATATGATGATGTCTTAGCAATCGAAGCTCAATGTCCTGCCGTTGAATTTGTTATACCGAGTATCTCTGGTGATTTATTCGCAAAAGTTGATGATGGAATGACAAATTGGGTAGAATATGACGGAGTTAATTCTAACTTTCCAATAGGTATGAAGTGGCAGATCCAACAAGGACGTTTCTTTTCAGAAGAGGAATTCTATGATCATAGATTAGTTTGTGTTATTGGAACAGAAGTCGCATCAGAACTATTTGGAAATCAAAACCCGTTGGGAAAAGAAATTAAACTCTCACTTCAGGGTGGGAAACCTGTTCGATTTACCATAGTCGGAGTCATGGCGAAAAGAGGAAGAAGTCTACAATACGGATTTAGTTGGGATAACATTGTATTCATACCATTAACAACTGCACAAGACAGATTTACTGGAAAAAACCACGTTAATTATCTCAACATTAAAGCTGTAGATTCGAAATCTGTCCAGAAAGCTGTTGAAGAAATAAAAGACGTATTAAGAAGACGACATCGAAATCAAGACGACTTCTTTGATATTAGTTTTTCCAGCCAAGCTGTGAAAAAACTTGATAAAATCAGTCGTATCATCAAGATTATGCTTAGTAGTATAGCAGCTTTTTCATTATTTGTTGGAAGCGTAGGCATAATGAATATGATGCTCGTATCTGTATCCAGACGCACACGAGAAATAGGTATCCGCAGAGCCATCGGAGCAAAACAAAGTGATATTTTCTTGCAGTTTCTGATCGAAACTCTTGTGATGTGTAGCATCGGAGGGATATTAGGAATAATACTCGGTATAGGAACAGGGGCCGCCTGTTCACAGATTGCAGTCAAAATCGTAAAAGTTGTTCCATATTGGCCAATCGTAATTTCTGTACGATGGATGTTTGTTTCTGTTAGTATATCAGTTTTAATCGCTATTATCTTCGGTCTATATCCTGCTGTGAAAGCATCACAAATATCACCAATTGATGCCTTAAGATCTTAAATAAGATAGTTCTATAAAACGTAGTCATAGTGTGTTTACATAACAATTTTGGCTCATGTAAAGACTATGTGCTAATTAAGATTTTCAACCCGCATGGTGACTGCTTCCGTTAGAAACGATAGCACATACTTATTACATGAGCGACAATTTTTTACCTGTTGGAAGTCCTAACGGGATGAAACTGTCCAAACTATAACAAGTTTTAACTAACATAAGGTTATTCTCCCATCTAAAATAGCATCTAATTCATGTCGAAGTTGTTGAGGGTCTTTACACTCATAGAATGCCCAGGGTCCGCGCTGTTCTGTTTCACCGAGTTCTTCTCGATTACAGTTGTTAACCGCAGAAACCCATCGCCTGGCACCTGCATGTTTCGCGCGAGTCTGGTCTGGAGCGTAGCCCTTGGTTTCCAAAAGCAGGTTGACTCCGTTCTGCAGCCTCACTATAAAATCAGGTTCGTAGTGGTGTGTAATTCCCAAGTACTCATAGGGAATAGTTAATCCAAGGTGGTCGTTCCGCACATAGTATTTTACTGCATTAGATTGCTCCAACCAAAAACATGCTGATCCTTCCCATTTTTGGGTATCCAAGACAACTTGATTCACTTGACTACGTTGTGATCCATGACACGCGCGGGTAGTGAAGAAATCCACAGCTGCAGATGTTCCGACTGGTTTATAGCGATTTAAAATAGGCGTTAACGGCGTTTCACCTTCTGTTTCGTCTGGTTGAATTGCTGCTACAAGCCGTTCAACAATCAGTATCACATATTTTTCAAGTCCGATTTCACACCTATTACAACCGCGGAAATCTACTTTTGTGTTAATATAGTCATCAACTAACTTAAATACTTGTGGAAATAACCTGTGACGTGATCTTAGTCTGAGTCCGGGATTGTTCTGCGGATCAGGGACAGTTTCACTATCACCGACTAATCTCCAGACAATTTGTCCTGCAATCTCAAATTTAATTGTCTGTATGTGTGTTGTTCTATAGTATTCTTGGCGATTCTGTGAAGTGAATTCGCCAGGACCTAAAGTGGTAGTTTGCCCAACTTGATATCCGACTGCAGCTTTCACAAATACATCTGTAGGGATGTGTTCTAAATCAAGGCGGAGCGGCTCCATTGATTTAATGTCTGCCTTTATTTCGTTTTTTTGAAGTGCAAAGGCATATCCTTCCACAACTGGAAATCTGATCTCAAAATGCTTCCTTCCTGGCATTGATCGGACATGATTTTTAGGTCTATCGTCTGGTGCGGGGGTTTCCGTCCGTCTACCTCTGAACGGGATAACTGAAAACGGAATACCGTAAACATCAACATATTCCTCGGTAAGCAACCCCGTTTCTGGGTCTGGGGTATAATTCATTCTACGTAATCCGCGCCCGACTACCTGTTCACAGAGCAGTTGACTGGTAAAAGCGCGCAACCCGAAAATATGTGTAACGTTGTTTGCATCCCATCCCTCGTTTAGCATTGCAACTGAGACAACACATCGTATCTGTGCCCCTGGCTTCCCAGGTTTTCCTATTGTTGCAACAATTTCTCTAAGTGTCTCTGCGGCTTGTGATGTGCTCTGATTTGGATCTCGACTTTCCGCTTGTGCAAGCATTTTGCTATCAATACGTAGCGTTCGTTTCACGTTTTCGGTGTTTGAAAAAAGATCGGGAAAAATGGATCCTTGTCCGTAGGCTATTTTTGTTTTCTTTTTTCTCTTTGCTTTTCCGTTGGTATTGCTATCATCAATAACCTCATCCACCCGTTCACCAGAAATCCTCTGATAGAAATATTCGGCAATATCGGTATTATCGCAGACAATAATTAACACGGGAGGTGTTTTGTCCTGTTCATCCGATGCTTCTTCAATATATCTAAAACGTTCCGTCCACTGACTTGCAAGTGTTCTCAGGGCATCTTCTGCTTCTCGATAGACGACTTCTGGCTTAGGTTTTCGGGCTCTGCCAGGTAATCTTTCTGCTGGTAAAATAGCATCATTAATTGTTTTCCATAAGCGAAAGAATTTCGGTTCTGGTCTTCCGGTATTGTCACTCACTGGTAGTCGAGGTATTTTCGTAATACCGCTTTCAATTGCGTCAACTAATCCAAAATCGCTCACAAGCCACGGAAATGGTGAACCTTCGCTGTAGCCACTTCCCCTAATGTAAAACGGTGTCGCTGAAAGGTCAACACAGAATTTAATACCACACCCAACGTTAATCTTGTCTAAACCTTCTACCCAGACAGTTGCATCTTGGCGTTCCCTTTTTTCCTCTGCAGAGAGTTTTTCCTCAGTCGATGCAGGACGATACGCGTGATGTCCCTCATCGTTTAGCACCATAATAGGCGCGCGGGCATGAAGTTCTCCTAATACACGTTTGGCAAAAACGTCCGGTGTTTCCTTGCCTTTATTGACAACTGCGTAAGTTTTACCTTCTTCGCTCTGTTCGGATTCAGGTGCAAATTGATGCCAATTGGTAACCAACACCTTACCACTATTGAGCAACGGACGAAGTTTTGTTGGAATGAGTTCAAATTCGTCGTAGTAGTTATCAGTATTTTCGGGACGTAACACCTGTAGGCGTTGTTTGATTGTGAGATTCGGGCAAACAATGAGGGCTGCTACGGGAAAACGTTCATCAGAAGGCACTTTGCCACGATTGCAAAATGCCCACGCAATGAGCATTGCCATAACAACAGTTTTACCGCTGCCTGTTGCCATTTTACAACCGTAACGGATCAAATCTGGAATATCGAGATCATTCGGGGAATCAACTAATTTGGAAAGATCATCTTGGAAAAATTTAGGATTAAAGCGTGGTCCCCTTTCCCTCTGAAGAATTTCGACGAGGTAGATAATTGTTTCAACTGCTTCGCGTTGACAGAAAAAGAGTCGTCTTAACAGGTCTTCGCGTCCCCAATGCCGTAGCAATTCTTTTGTTATATTCGTAGCACTTTCGTATTTTGAGTTACGCCACCGCCGTACATCATCGCGGAGTGCGTTCACAAACGGTAAATCGTCGCGTTGTTCCTCTTGGAAGAGGCTAAGTTGATCGCTACCAGTACGTTCTGTTTTGTACCAATATCCTGCCGCACGGCGTCCTGGACTCTTGGAAGCTTCACCAGTTTGTGGGTCGTAAATCCAGTGTGCAGTGGGTTCTTCGTAGGGACTGCACAAGATCGGTTGTTCTACAGGTTGTATTGGGAGCTGAAGTTGGTCTTGGTTCATGAAATTTCCTTAGATGTCGCTGTAACTTGTTTTTAGGAGTGGATTTACTTACCTGAGTTTTATTGATGATTCCACTACTTTATTTGGGGCAATACCATATTGTTCTACTGCATCTTGGATAATTGGCAAGGCATAAGACTCTGTATAGGGAGAAAGTATAATATTATCTATAAGTAATTTTGGATCTACAGAAACCTGCTTTCGGCGCTGAAGCTCATACGAGTTATTAGGCGTGCGAACAACAAGGCGTCCGTCTGAAGTCAACGCTTCTTTTTCTGAATATGTATCGATTATAACACCCAACTCCTTATTATAGAATGGTATATCATTTAACATTGGTCTGCCCCAAATTTGATCCGTTATATATCTATAGGACATGATTAAACGAACTTCATTTTCGGCTTCGTATAATTTTTGTTTGTGAAGTATTGGTTGGTAGAAAAGTTCCTCTATAATTTCAGGGTCCGACAGATTTTCATTAGAGAATTTATCAAATCCGTTTATATGCTCTGTATTATAGTCTTTATATTGTATTTTTCCTATATACAGTAACCCATTTGAAGTATAAAACGCATTTTTCATTGCACTTATTGTTGTCTTTATTGCTAATGTTGCATTCTGGTGTCGGTACCTGTCCCACATTAAAATATTTTCTGTGGAAGCTGCAGACCAGCAATGCGTTAGCATAAAGTGTCTTACGAAACTGGACATTAAATATTCAAAAGTGTCTACATGAAGATTAGGTGTATAACTATAAAGAAGTTCTGATGCAAATGACATTTTCAATTTGTGTTTATCGTAGTATTCATCTTTCAGAACGGGTGTTGGGTCTTGCCAAAGTAAATGCTTACAAACTTCATTATAAGATGGAACACTTAAAGTGGCTTCAGCTGGATCTTCATACAAAGACACCGGTGAAAACACACATTCGCTTGTCTTTAATATTGATAGTAATTGATATATGTTCAGGTAATGCATCAATTGTGTGTCATTTGACGGTGTTACTATATAAGAAGGTTGATCTGTAATAACCATCATCGCATTTATTCCTTGAAAAACATAATAATGGGCAATGCGTGATTTTCTATTGGGATTGTAATTCTACACAATTTCGTAACACTAATCATGTATACCTTTCTGTTCGTAAAGTATGTACGCGCATCACCTCATTCCCACGCGGATCAATTACTTTAACTGCAACACATGCATGCTCACCCGTAGGAAACGGCAACGATTCTGTCCCGCTAAACTTCTCAAAACACTCAGGATCAATTACGCCTTTGAGATCACGAGCGATTTTATTCCACGCACTTTTATCAGGAAAGAAGGCTTGCGTGATGCAGAAGTCTCGACCGTTATAGTCCGAATCGATAAACCACGCTGCAACCTTATCTGCACCAGCAGAATTCACAGTGTTGTCCACAGGGTTATAAATGTCTACACCTTCCATCTTGACGATAAATTTTCCATTATCTGTTTCTTTGAGCTCTGTCCGCGGCAGTCCGAACACGGTAAATAATTGAGCAGTCGGGGTATTTTTCAGGAGAT
The DNA here is from genome assembly GCA_964652195.1 of uncultured bacterium. Taxonomy (GTDB): domain Bacteria; phylum Poribacteria; class WGA-4E; order WGA-4E; family WGA-3G; genus MSPOR6. The sequence continues at coordinate 88,544 of CAZZBB010000106.1, forward strand.
CGTCCATCATAACGTCATGTGGAATATCTACCATGTGAGCACGGACATTCGGATTCGGATCGTCTTGGATAGCAACTTGTGCTGCGCCATCAAAAGTGAACCCTGCAAAAACAAGTTCATCAAATCCCAACCGATTTGCTACACGTAAACACTGTTCAACTTGCACCACCGTCACAGGCCCGTGTTGCGGACCAAACGTCACAGCAACGCGCCGTTCCGTATCGGCATCTTGCCAGTGTCCTTCAGCATGAAGTCCACCACTCCCCGAAAGTTTTTCAAGTGTGGCAAACTTCACTGGGTTGCCATCAAGTAATTTTACACCACCACTTTTCAATAGCCGGAACATCTTATCAAGGTATGCCTCTGCATTGACTGTCTCGTGTCCTTCTTCCTCAATTTCAAAAGTGTCTGTTGCCTCTTCAGGTTCACCACCAATAGGTGAATCGGCATCAAGTGACTCTTCAGCAGGTTGCACCGCTTCCACTGTGAAAGGACCACTCACCCGGACCCGCTTTCTGTCCACCTTCGGTTGATCGACTAACTCCTCGCCTTCGGATGATGCGGCGATGCATTCATTCACCTCGTCCATCTTTGCACGCCACGCGTTGCGGTAATCTGTCAATGCATCTTGTAAAGATTTAGGCCAGTCGGGGTCAGAATCAAAAGGCACTTTCCATTCCTGCCAGGTTGTTTCGGGTAGTTGCCAACGCCTCTGATCTGCATCTGTGATAGACCTTTTCCCTTCGCGTTTCTCCTTCTCTGCAAGTTTGGCCTGCAATTTCGTACGGATATCTGCCGTAACTTCTGCTAAAGTTCTGTTCAACATGTCCAATTTCTCTTTTAGAATCGGTTCATATTTTGTAAAGATGGGGTCAAGGGCGGTGTTATTGGCGATACTTTTGAGGGTAATGTGCGGCACCGTTTTATTATCAAAACCACCTGTAATACCTTTCGACTCATCTTTGAATTGGTAAAAATCAAAACTTGCAGTTAAGAGTCGTTGCCTCGCTAAAGCTACAGCAACGCGACTCGTGTCAATTGTAATCCATCGCCTGCCCCACTGCTCTGCGACGTAGGCTGTCGTGCCACCGCCACAAGTTGGATCAAGAACAAGGTCACCAGGATCTGTGGTCATGAGAAGACAACGTTCAACAACTTGTGTGTTAGTTTGAACAACATAGACAGGATTTTGCGCACCAATCACATCATACCATAGACAGTTAAGGGCTGACACCGAAAAGTCATCAAGAAAAAATTTATACCGAATACCAGACTTCGTGAACAGAATTCTGTTTGCTTGTAAGACTCGTTTTAGTCCTTGTTCGTTAGTGCGAAAACGTCCTTCAATTTTCCTGCCATGCCAGTCAAATTTGATTTCAGGATTAGGGCGACGGATTAAATCATCTGACTTGAAGGGTTTATAATCATCAAGATGTTCACCACTCTGAAATTTTAAGTTATAATCTCCAATAGTTAGAATTTCTCCATTAGGATTCTCAAAATGAGTTGCGAGACTGCTATCTTGTCGTTGCAAAAAGACCTTTCGCATCTTCTCTTTTGCCAAATTCCTATCCTTTGCATACCAAAGAATATAATCACAAATTGTTGTAACAAAATCGGATGAGACTAATGAACGGGTTTTGGTGAAAACTAACTGACTTACAAAATTTTCTGGACTAAATATCTCGTCCATAATAGATCTAACGCGATGAATATTTTCATCACTAATCTGCACAAAAATACTACCGCTATCAGCCAACAACTCTTTGGCAACGTAAAGGCGGTCCCGCAGATACGCCAGATAAGAATGAATGCCAAGCGTCCATGTATCTCGGTACGCCTTAATCTGTTCCGGTTCGCGTGTCAGGTCCTGGTCTCTGTCCTTAACATCACGCTGAAAGACGGTAGGTTGAAAATTAGAGGCAAACTTGATACCATAAGGCGGGTCAATGTAAATCATTTGCACCTTACCTGCATGGTCTTCTCGGTGTGCAAGGGAACTCATGACGGTAAGGCTATCACCTAAAATGAGTCGGTTTGCCCAATCTACGTCACGCTGGTAAAAATCGGCTGCTTCGGCATAATCCTGCTGTGGATCCGCAAAAAGACTGCGTTGAACGTTCTCACGTGCTGCCACCTTCAAAATCGCTTTGGCACTCACACGTTCATGGATATGTAACGCAACTGGATCCACAGCAAAGGATTTTTTCTCTTGTTTGCCTGCCCATTCAAGCCAAGGTTCATGTTTTTTGAGGGCATTTGCAATTGATTTTGCTTCTTCTGCGGAAAGTTTACGTTGTTTTGCTATTTGGAGCAGTTCGGGGAGTTTGTCAGCATCCCCGTTTGGGTCAAATCGGAGGTTTGGCGGGAGGTGTGGGTTGTATACGTATTCCTGCTTCGGTTTTTCGTGGACTTTTCCTTGTGCTGCAATGCCTGCGGATGGGTTGTTTTTTCGTTTTGCGTCGTGTCGGTAATCTTGGACTTCTTTTTCTTGGGTGGTGCGTTTTTTTCTTGCCATTATGTAGCCTCGTTATGAAAATTGATTGCGTGAGTTGACAGTAAGAATTGATTTTATCAAACAGTCAAGTTTCATATGTTAATATATCAGATAAATATTCTTAAGTCAAAGAGGGTCTGTAAAGTTTTAGGCAAGTAGGTACAGGGATTTTGTGTTATTATTTTCAATGTTCACTATAAATTGAAAATAAATGAAGAAAACTTCAATATCTAACAACTAACACTACCAACTGCTACCTTTTAACACAAACAGGAAGTTAACGCTACAGAATATTGGCTAACTATCAGCATATTTCATTAAAAACAACATCTCCACGTATAAAAACTTATAGGTGCCAAATAAATGATGAATATCTATAAAAACGATCCTAAATACAAACCTAAATACAAAAGTCTTTATGTCAAAAAATCACCTATATTTTGCAGGTATTATGCAGGTTGGAATTGTCAAAATCAGCAAGGGCAACAAAAACACAAAATCACACTTTTTGCAAATTCTTAAAAAGTTAATTCAAAGTCGAGTAAAGTCAGTCTATGACAGCGGTTAGAAGGGTAATTTACACCAATTTCAATGTCACACAATGTGTCAAAAAGTGTAACTTTTTTCATTTTTTCGGCGAATTGAAAAATTCAACATTTTCACGATTTATTCTCTAAGTATTTAGGATAAAATGTCTGTTTTTGCACCCTATAATTTGTCTATATATTAGGATTAAATGTCTGTTTTATACCCTGATGCGTAATTTACATTTATTATTGGTATAAGTTGAATTACACTTACATTGAGGTCACGTTTTTTAATTAAATGATTAAGAGTTTACCCACCTGATAACAGGGTTTTCCTTGACATAATCACTCAATAACTGTTATGATATTCTGATATACCTACAACCAAACTAAGACTAAATGAAGAGTTTAGGTATGTATTTTAGCAAGTTTATGGGTAAACACACTATATTCAGGAGAATGAGATGGAATTCAAGATTGACGAAACAGACGACTTTGATGAAGAAGAAATTGACGATAATAATGATGATGATAACAGCACTATTGAATATATTGAAGATGAAGAATTTGATCCAATCGGAATAGATGATAAAGATGAGCAGGAAAGTTCTGAGACTCCTACCTATCAGGATACAGAACCCGATGATAATGATGACGATTATGTTGATGAGGATGATTTTGAAGACGATATACCTGTAGTAATAGAACGGGTTGTTGTACCAGAGTTTACCGATGAAGAAGCAAACAATTTTGATTATGCTGACGCTATAAGAGCATACTACGAAGACAACAATTATGAATATGCCATTGAACAATTCAGTAAGGTTATTAGAAGTGAAAAAAGAGGAAAGAAAAAGGAAATAATGCAGAACAACGAGATATTAGCAAAATCCTTGTATTGGCAAGCAGAAGCATACGTCAAAACACAGGATTTTGCTAAAGCCATTAAAGCCTTTGATACACTTGTTAATACCTGTAAAGAGCATTACCTTATTCTCGCAGCCAAACGACGCGCTGAAAACTTAAAATCTAAATTATAAAAAACTGAAAGGATAAGCGAAATTAGTGGATACTTTGAAAAACTATCTTGAACAGAGAGCAACGAACCTACGAATCCACTCCATCCTCTCTACATCGGAAGCAGGATCTGGACATCCCACAACATGCCTATCGGCAGCGGACATTGTATCTGCCATCTTTTTTCACGCGATGCGGTATGATACAAACAACGCTCAAAACCCTAACAACGATAGGTTTATTTTATCAAAAGGACATGCAGCACCCCTCTTATATGCTGCCTATGCTGAAGCAGGGATCATTCCAACGGAAGACCTGCTTACGCTCAGACAGATAGACAGCATACTTGAAGGACACCCTACACCTCGTTTTGAATGGACTGAAGTTGCCACCGGATCCTTAGGACAAGGACTATCCCTCGGTGTTGGAATGGCACTCAACGGGAAATATCTTGATAAATTGGACTATCGCGTATTCGTTCTTCTTGGTGATGGCGAAACTGCAGAAGGTGGGGTATGGGAAGCTGCAGCATTAGCTTCGCATTATAAGTTAAATAACCTTATTGGAATTGTTGATGTGAACGCACTCGGACAAAGCCAACGTACTATGTATGCTTTTGATATTGATACCTATTGTAAACGGTTTGAATCCTTCGGTTGGCAAAGTATTGGAATTGATGGACATGATTATGATGAGATATTAGTCGCATTGGATAAAGCCGACGCATCAACGGATAAGCCAACAATGATTGTAGCAAAAACACACAAGGGTAAAGGTGTCTCCTTTCTTGCCGATGAAGATAACTGGCATGGGAAGGCACTTGAAAAAGGTGAACAACTTGATATAGCTTTAGCTGAACTCGGACCTTTACATTCAGATATTCCAACTCAGATCAACCCACCAAATCAAACCAACATCCAAAATGGTAATGTAAAACCTGTAGAAATAGAACCCCCTGACTATAAAGCAGATGATGAAGTCGCAACACGGGGCGGTTATGGTACAGGCCTTGCAAAACTCGGCACTGCTAACCCTAACGTTGTCGCATTAGATGGAGATACTAAGAACTCTACCTACGCTGAACAGTTTATGGATCTTCATCCTGACAGATATTTTGAAATGTTCATCGCAGAACAGAACTTAGTAGGAGCAGGTATAGGCTTAGCAAAACGGGGTAAAATACCTTTTGTCTCTACATTTGCCGCATTTCTATCTCGTGCCTATGACCAAATACGCATGTCTGCTATTTCAAAGGCGAATATAAAATATGCCGGTTCACATTGTGGTGTTTCAATCGGTGAAGATGGGCCATCACAGATGGGTTTGGAAGATATTGCCATGTTCAGAGCAATCCCTGAGTCAGTTGTGCTATATCCCAGTGATGCTGTTTCCGCAGAACGGCTTGTTGCTGCAGCTGCAGATCACGAAGGTATTGTATATATACGGACTTCACGACCCAAAACAGCAATCCTTTATGATGCTACCGAAGAATTTCCCATAGGCGGTTGTAAAGTCGTTCGTACAAGTTCTGACGACAAAGTTACCATTGTAACTGCAGGTGTTACACTACACGAAGCGTTAAATGCATACCAGACACTTAAATCGGAAGGCATTCATGTTAGACTTATAGATCTATATAGTATTAAGCCCTTAGATTCAGAGACACTCATAACAGCTGCAGAAGATACCAACAACACCCTCATAACTATTGAAGATCACTATCCTGAAGGTGGTTTAGGCGATGCTGTTTTAGATGCTGTAGCAACCAAAGGAATCTCTGTCCACAAACTCGCTGTCGATGGAATACCAAGATCTGGTAAACCTGATGAATTGTTGGAACTTTACGGTATTAGTGCAAATCCGATTATACAGAAGGTGAAAGGGATAATCTAATACAGGTATCATCCACTCAGGATTTACCAAGATGCAGCAAGCAATTGTTTGGATTACAGTGGTAGGTGTTATCCTGTTGGTCGGAATAGGGATGTATTTTTCAATACGTGCTCCTCAAAAAGCCCCAAGATCTTTTCCAGCAGATGATGGACCTAATTTTATTGATGTTTCTACCTACTCAGAGGAGATGCAAACCCTCTACCAACTATTTACCAAGAAATGCAGTCGTTGTCATACCGTCGCACGACCCATAAATTCGTCTTTTCCTCCAGAAGAATGGCGAGAGTATGTACATAAGATGAGGCGAAAACCCGGGTCAGGTCTTAATCCAAAAACAGCGGAAAAAATTATCCGTTTCTTAGTCTACGATGCTGAACATCGCAAGAGAAAACCATTATGATAAAGTTGATTCTCCCGATTATACTGATTATGTCTATCGGTATAGTATCTAATGCTGAAATTAAAAGAAAGTTTATGGTTTCAACTGATAATCAGATAATTGACTTCCCTTCCCCTGCTATCTTGCAGGAGAGTGAATGGTTAGTTCCATTAGACCTCATCTGTAAAAAGCTTGGTTTGACTGTCAAATCACTGGAAGAGCAGAATATGTTGGTGGTATGTGGAACAGGTGATTCTGAGTTGTGTGTCCCTCTACAATTGGATACAGATGTGTTTCATATTGATGGCACTAATTACACAAAACTTGAGAATATAACTCAACCTTTCGGGTATCAGATATATAGATATTCAAAAGATAAGATAGAGATTATACGTCCGGGACAACTGGCACCGAGTTTCACATTACCAGATCTAAACGATATACCTGTACGTCTACAAGATTTTCAAGGAAAGAAAACACTTCTGTATATATGGGGTTCATGGTGAGGATGTCGAGAACAACTGCCTGGATGGCAGAAATTCTTTGACAAACACAGAGAAAAGATCAACCTTGTTTCAATTGCAGTTGATGCACAAGGATCATCCGTCGTGAAACCGTGGCATGATAAGGCAGCCGCAGAATTTGTCACCCTCGTTGATGCAGAAAATGTGATGGGAAACATCTACAATCTTAAAGCTATTCCCTATGGCATTATGATTGATGAGGTAGGACGCTTAGTTAAACCGCCTTTCAACATAAACGTAGACAATAAACAAACCGTTGAAATGCTTGAAAAATGGTTGCATGATCCTAACTATAACACAACGCTCCTCCAAGATATTATGCCTATTGATAAATCTCAAAATCCGAACATCGTTGAGGCACAAGCACGGTTTAAGTTAGGTATTCTTCTGTTAGATATAGGGAAAAAGTCTGAAGCAATTATTGAATGGCGGAAGGCTTTAGCTCTTGATCCGAAAAACTGGATTATCCATAAGCAGATATGGGCAGTTGAACATCCAGATAAATTTTATGAGGGTAAGGTTGATTACGGATGGCAAAAAAGACAATTAGACGCTGAAAATAAGCCCTAACCTCAAAAAGTCAATTCATTCCAAGACGTTTCTTCTGTTCTTCCATCATCTTTTGTTGACGTTTTACACGTTCCGGTACCAAACGTTCCCTGGGAGTAGTAGGTTTAAAATCTAATCTCTCTTTTCCTAACCCGTGTAAAACTCCCAATTCTACTGGTGAGAAATCATCAGGATTTGTGCGGTTGAAATTCATCGGTTCTTTTAAGGAAACTGGTGGATTGGTTATAAAACGAGCACGGCCGGATGGATTTTGAGATGCAGAATGTAATATAAACGGATGTAAAAGCACAACATCTCCCGCTTGACCTGTAATCTCTACAAAGTCCTTACACTTCCCTATCAACTGACCAAATCCTTCCCCAGGTAACAATCCTTCAGGATGCGAATGGAGATGTTGTGCAACATGCTGAACGGAATCACAGGCAACAAACGTACCGCCACTCATCGGTTCAATATCAGACCAAACGATAATTGTCAGTAATCCCTGTTCTGGACTATCTAAAAAATGACGGAAGAAATCTCCATCCTTATGCCAACCAGAAAGTAGTGATTCAGGCGGTTGCCATTCTGAATCTGCACCTAAAGCGAAGTTAATAATAAAACCATCTCCCCAAGTGGGTTCTGTATTGGCTATTCTATCTTCACCACCGAGTAGATCACAGATAGCATCCCATGCTCTTGGAGCAATTTCGCGAATTGGGATGCGATTCATGGATGGAAGATGGATACGTGGTTCTTCCCAAGTGGTCGGATCATCGGGATCGTATCCGAGACGTTTAAATGCGAATTCACGCCATTCTGAAGCCAATTCTCTTGAAAAACATTCTTTAAGGACTATATGCCCCTTCTTTATGAAATGCTCTATATCTGTTTCTGTTAGTGTTCTATAGCTATTAGACATTATAATCCTCTTATTTCAAACATTATGTCTGTTATAAAGTTTTTGTATTGGCTAATTCAACCTCATTATTCTCATCTTCCCAAGTTATTATCGGTTCAAGACCGAACACCTGTTCCATGGATTCTGCTACCGACATTTTCAGATCATTCAGTTTCGCACTATCTGAAACATACTTAGTTGGATGTGTTATCATGAAACTATTCAGAGCTATTATTTCTACCTTCAAGTTTTCTACGAATTCATCACTATTCTTTTTTATTTCCAGATCTATCACTTTCTGCCACATCTCTGAAAAACAGGGGACAGCATCAGGACTCCACGTTTTAGCTTGAGACATGAGAGAATTCCATAGATTTAAAAACGAATTGTATGCATCTTCTCGTTTATCAAATTTTGCAATAACTATAGACTCATGATCAATAGAATTAGGAATCGGATTAGTATATGCTCTTATACTATATGAATCATCTGATTCCTTATAAACGTCAATTCTATCAAAATGAAGAGTGTTTATAATACCCTTGTTCTGAGTCTTTATATACATAGTACGATCCATCATTATGCATCCTGGCAGGAGTGATGATTGGTATGTTTATGAAAGAATTGAGAATAAAATGATGACTAAACAATTTAATAACAGATATGAATTTCATAGTTCAATACCTTCGCCAAAAACATTTGAATAAATAGGGTGTCTGTCCTAAAGTTATAAAATATCAACATAACTTAGAAAGGACAATCCCGTGCAAGAAATTATAGCACTATTTACTGTACTTAATCCATGTTTATCCACGACTTCAAATAATCCTCGTTCACATTCTTGGAAGTGTTAATTATCTTCGTTCAATCATATCTTTATCCCTTGATATAATAGAATTTCCTTGACATTTCCACCGTTTACAAGATAAAATTGAGTGTATAATGAGGCGATTAATATGTCCAATTTATACAGATTTTTGCATCTTACTGTTGTTATATTAGTATTTATTGTCGTTGGATGTGCATCACGGGATTCAACTGGGATAAATGCCTATAATCAGTTTGCTATCAAAGCAGCAGAAGCAGGACTTTGGAATGAAGCAATCTACCGTTGGAATCAGGTGATTACTATTGATCCGAATAATGCCGCTGCCCATAATAACCTCGGTGTAAGTTACGAAGCACAAGGAAAAATTAATGATGCTGTAGCTTCTTATGAACGTGCAACAGAACTTGACCCAGACAGCAAATACTATCGTATAAATTACCGTAGATGTCGTTTACATATTCGTCGCAGCGGTTCAGAAACAACAGAATCTGTAGATGAGCCAAATAGTGAATAATGCATTACTTATAAACACTCATGCAAAAATTTATCACACCGACCATCTTGCGATTTCTTCACCTAAACAAGAAAATAATTACACTATTTTCTTTACTCCTAATCATCCTATCTCTAAGTGGGTGCAGTGCTCATGTATCCCGTGTCTCTATTCCAATTAAAGTACAATCAGAAATAGATATAGATACCTACAGTAAATTCGCAGTTCTACCATTTGTTAGTGAAGAACACTCCTCAAAACTTGGAGAATTGCCGGTTGAAATAGGAGATGATATTGGTGAGATATTAAGGAGTAGATTAGCACGGCAAGAAAAATTTGAAATTGTCAATAAACAAGAAACAAAACGACTCATGACAGGTGAAGAAGTTAATGAAGAATGGCTCGAAGACACAGAGCATCTTAGTGAATTAGGCAAGTATTTTGAAGTCAAAGGTATCATTGTTGGAAGTTACCGCTTTATTTCAGACACTCAACCCAGACGGTATTATGGAGAACGATATTCAGCACGCCATCAACGGTATATCATGGATTACCACGATTATTTGCAAAAGTCATACCTGCTATCCCTCAGGGTTATGATCATAGATATTGATACTAAAGATAAAATTTGGGATGAAGCGTACCTTCAAAAAACTGCTGAAGCACATACACTTGGATCTTTCGTCTTCTCACAGATGGCACCACAGGAAAGAACATTAAAAGAACTTAGTAAACGCGCTATCGCTGATTTTGTACGAGAAATAACACCACACTACGAGCAAGAAGATAGGTTTCTAATAAGATAAAAAGCAGAATTACACTCACGAATTATTACCAAAATACACATTTAATTAAACAGACACAATATAAGGTATGACCTATGAAGAAACTACTTAGAATATCACCAAAAATAAAAAACTACCTCCATAAAATGTTATCCATGACAATATTTTTGAGTCTAATTATGGTAGTTATACCTTCTGTTTATTCACAAGGGTTTGGCAAAAACAAGATTACTGGACAACGATTTAATTGGCACATTCATCGTACAGAACACTTTGACATCCATTACTACCCAAGTGAAGCTAAACTGGTCCCCGTAATGGCATCAATCGCCGAGGATGCCTATGAAAAACATAGTGAAATTCTTGAACACGAACTTGAAAACAGAACGCCTTTGATTCTATACAAATCTCATAAAGATTTTCAAGAAACCAATATTATCTTACAAGAATTACATGAAGGCATCGGTGGTTTTGCTGAATTATTTAAACACCGTATAGTTATACCATTCACAGGTTCAGCAGAGGCTTTTCGAGAAGTTATTTATCATGAACTAATACACATATTCCAATACGATATACTCTATCAGAAACCCCATGCAAGTATTTATAGCGGTGAGTTTCTATATTCTCCACCAATATGGTTCATGGAAGGTATGGCGGATTTCTTCGCAGAAGATAACGATGCAATCGGAGAAATGGTCCTTAGAGATGCAAGTATCAACAACAATATACCGCCGCTAACAGAATTACAGAACTTCAACCGACTGACATCTCCCTATATTGGATATAAAATGGGTCAATTAGCTGTCGGACACCTTGTGCAAACCTATGGACAAGAAAAAATAGCTGAAATCATGCAGGGTCTCAGACAAAGCAGAACAAAAAATATTGACAACGTCTTTAAAGACGTACTGGGGATTTCCTTAGAAGACTTTGATAAAGAGTGGCAACAGATGATGAAGAAACGTTACTGGCCCCTCATCCAAGATAAGGAATTACCCGATTCCGCAACAAAACAACTTACAAAGAAAGCAAAATACTCCCATAATATCAAACCTATATGGTCTCCCAGCGGTGATATCATCGCATATATAACAGGTAATGATGGATTTATGGAAATTGTCCTAATGTCAGCAAAAACTGGGGAACTTATCGATCGAATTACAAAAAGCCTTTTTAGGGAAAAATATGAAGAAATACGCTCAGATTCTACTGGATTCGATAGAAGTATTACTTGGTCTCCAGATGGGGATCATATCGCTTTCATAGGTAAACATCACGCAGCAAATTATCTCTATGAAGTGAATATACTCACACATAAATTAACCCAATACATTAAACTGGATTTTGATGCTGCGAATTCACCTAATTATGATAAAACTGGTAATCGAATAGCCTTTACCGCGCTAAAAGAAGGACAAACAGATCTATATACTGTTGATTTGGATGTTGAAAAGATATACCGTATAACACGGGATACATTTCACGATTCCCATCCTTCTTGGCATCCAACAGAAAATAAAATCATTTATGTTTCTGAGAGAGATAGAAGAAATAAACTTGTTATCATTGATTTTGAAAAACGCACCCAACAAATCTTAACTGATAACGTATCAAATGCCATCAGTCCAATATGGATGCCGGATGGTGAATCGGTTTTATATTGTTCTGACCGAACAGGTGTATATGATGCTTACAAACTAAATATCACTTCTTTGGAAAGAACTCGACTAACAAACTTAATTACCGGTTCTTTTAATCCAAGTTTTTCACCAGATCAGAAAAAAATACTATTTAGTGCATATCAAAAAGGAAAATACGATGTTTGTATAATGGATTCGGATAAATTACTTGCTGAGAAAATTGAAGAACCTAAAATTGCATCACAAACAATTCCTGCACTAATTGATTCTGAACCCGGTGTTAAAAACTATAGAATAGCGAAAAGAAAGTATAGCACAAGATCATCTTTTCGATTTGACGCTATTATTCCTGAGTTCAGTTATGGAGCAGACGGCTTACTACGAAGTCAAGTACGGATGAGTGCAAGTGATATGTTAGGAAATCATCGTGTCGAGGTAAGTGTAATTAATCAATCAAGAGGTTACCTACTGCCAGACTTTATCGCACAGTATGGTTTCTTGACCCATCGTGCTGATGTCGGAGCTGTAATCTATAACTACCATCAATACCATCTTCTCGGTTCATTCAGAAGTCAACGAGGCGTATTACAACGTATTACTGGTGCTGGCGGATACATAAGTTATCCATTCAATCGGTATTTAAGATTAGACACTCATTTCGCAATGTATACCACACCTTTCGCTCATAACTTCCAAACGAGTGAACCATTTAACTATTATGATCGTGGTTTATTATCCATCGGATCCATTGCTCTTGTGGGTGACAACACGATGTGGCGGGAATGGGCACCATTCAAAGGCACACGATACAGGTTAGAAATCGAACGTTCATTTCCACGTATTGGTAGCCAGTTAGCACTTACTAATACTTTGTTTGATTTTAGGAATTATATCGGTTTAGGTAGACGTACCACTATTGCCACAAGATTATTGTTAGGAGCAAGTTTTGGAGAGGATAAATCTCTCTATTATCTCGGTGGTATTGACACGCTCCGCGGATATAATTATCAAGACTTAGTAGGGTCGCGCCTCGGTCTATTCAACATTGAACTACGCATACCATTTATTGATGCCCTATATTTCGCATGGCCCATACGTTGGTCTATTGGTGGTATCAGAGGGATTGCCTTCGCAGATTTTGGTACAACATGGGCAGATTGGAAATACGGGCCAGAAAACCCTCTAAACTTAGTTCAACGGAACGGGTTTAAGGTTCGTCTCATTGACTTAAAAGGATCATTGGGAGTCGGTCTTAGACTACGATTGGGTATTTTCTCATTAGATTTCGCTGCTGCACGGCACACCGATTTAAGGAGTATAGAACCAGGATTCAAGTATCATTTCGGATTAGGACAAGCATTTTAACACATCAATTCAAATTCATACATATATTTAGCAGCTACGGTTTTAGAATATTAAATCTATAAGGAGTAATAATGGAACCACGAGTAAAACGTCTCATTCTCTCAGTTGGCATTTTAGCAGTTCTTGGCGGTATAATCACGGCTTGGATTAACATATACCCTGATGTACTATGGTTTAAAATGGTAAATTATCTTTCTGTTTATACTGAAATATTATACACCAAGATACTTGTTGGGGTGATTGTGGGTTTATCTTATTTAATCATACTCCTAATAAATCTGTATATTGTTTATAAATACACCCCCGCACAACTCAGTCCAGCATTCTTAGGAGGAACCGAATTCACAGGTGGGGAAACAAACACCCGTAAGATGATTTATGGTGGACTCACCATTATGGCTGTCCTTTTTAGTATACTCATGGGGTATTCAGCAACTGATCGGTGGGAAATATATCTACGGTATACCCATGCAGGACAATTGGATTTTCAGGCTGCTACACCTATTACTGTAAATGATGGAATTAATTCAGATACAATTTCGGTTTCAACATTAGAATTACAAGCGAAAAAAATCCAAATTGGTGATGAAATAAAAGTATATGTGGACCAAAATGAACCGGTTAGTGCTACTGTTAATCAAGTCATCACTGAACCTATAACCCAAAATAATAAGACAATCAACCTGCCAATCGGTTTAAAATTAAACGCGTCCATTCAGGTTGATGACGGTCAGAGAGCATATTTTACCTCTCTTGCACGTGACCCAATATTCAAAAAGGATGTCTCCTATTATGTGTTTGAAATGCCTATGTGGCGTTATATCTGTGGTACACTTTTTGGTATCTTCTTCCTAGTTACTGTTTTCTCAATAATCATCTACTTTTTCCACGGATTAATTACGGGAGATACGAATCAACTCCGCTTTCGACCCCCTTTCAAAGTTAAAGCACATCTTTTCACACTCGTAGGGTTAACACTTCTATTCCGTGCTTGGAACTACCGTTTTGTAATGTATGATTTATTATATACATCAAACGAAATTGTACGTGCTGGTGGTGGCTATGCTGCAATCAAGGCACGATTACCAATTCTCTATATCATGATTGCTCTCACAGTAATATGTGCTGTGATTTTTATCATTAGTATCTTCTTACGAAGCAATAAATTTGCTTTTGGAGGTCTAATTGTGTTTATTATTGCCGGTATATTAGGGCAATTCTATCCAAGTATAGTACAAACCCTAAGGGTTGATCCGCTTAAGCAAGTATTAGAAGCAGATTACATTAACTACAACATCAAATCTACTTTACAAGCATACGGTCTATCTGAGAATAAGGTTGTAGTTGAAGAATATCCTCTGACAGAAGTCCTTAGTTACGAAGATATTACAAGTGAAGAAAACGATCCTATATTTAATAGCATACGACTATGGGATTGGCGGCCCTTACGCAGAATATTTAGACAGTTACAGGAATTACGTTCACAATACGATTTCTTTGATGTTGATATTGATAGATACGTTATTAACGATGAAATCAGACAAGTGATGCTATCAGCACGTGAGTTAAACATTAACGATTTAGATGAAGAAACCAAAAACGACTGGTATAAACAAACCTATGTCTATACACACGGATATGGTGCTGTTGTAAGTCCTGTAAATGAAATTGAAAAAGGCAAACCAAACATGTACATTCAAGAATTGCCACCTATTCAATACAATGAGCAATGGCCATATAGATTCAATGAGTCTCCAGGACCGCGTATCTACTATGGTGAAAGAACTGACCGTTATGTGATTATTCATCCTGACAAAGCTCAACCATTAGAATTTGATTATCCTATTGAAGGTCAACAATATGCTGAATATGCATATCAAGGAAAAGGTGGTGTTGAGCTTAGATCGTTCTGGCGAAAACTGGTGTATATGTTGAAGTTTGATAAAGAGATAAAGTTTGTATTGCCAGGAGAAATTTCATCTACAAGTCGCATCCTATATGACCGAAATATAAAAAGACGGATTCAGAAAATCGCTCCTTTCTTAAGATACGATGGAGACCCTTATATAGTCCTACACAATGGAAGAATCGTATGGATGATAGATGCTTATACTATCACACATAGATACCCATATTCTGTCTCTATGAATGAATTTCTTAGAGATAGAAGACGACAACAAGTCACAGGTACACAACAGGATGGTGAACCGTGGGGGAATTACATAAGGAATTCTGTTAAAGTTCTGGTTGATGCTTATGATGGCTCGGTAGATTTCTATATAATGGAAAGAGAACAAGACCCAATAGTTGAATGTTATAGAAAGATTTTTCCAGATTTATTCAAATCTTTTGCTGAAATGCCAGAAGAACTTAAGCAACATATTCGTTATCCCACATCTATGTTTCTTATCCAATCCAGAGTATACCAAGATTATCACATGAAGAATCCTAATACCTTTTATGCTGGCGAAGATAAATGGGAGATTGGATGGGAACTCTATGATAATACAGATGCTGAAACACAACAAGTCGTTCCTCAGCAGCAAAGATCGCCTTTTGCTCAGCAGCAGCCTGTTAGAAAAGCACCAGCAAATGGACAACCAGTTGAACCATATTATGTGGTAATTAAGTTACCCGGTCAGGATAGAGCTGAGTTTATGCTGATGTTACCCTATACTCCTAAAAACAAACCAAATCTTACAGCATGGCTGGCTGCACGTTGTGATTTACCACAATATGGACAATTATTAGTATACCGTTTCCCAAAAGGCAAACAAGTTGCTGGTCCAATGCAGGTTGAAAACTTCATTAGTCAAGAACCAGAGATTTCACAACAGATAAGTCTTTGGAATACACAAGGATCACGGGTTTTGCGCGGTAATCTACTGATTCTCCCAATGAACAATTCACTGCTCTATGTTGAACCTATTTATATCCAGTCTGAAGATGAAGAAACCGCTATCCCTGAATTACGGCGGGTTGTTATCGGATATGAAAATCAAGTGGTATGGGGAGAAACTCTTGACGAAGCTCTCAAAAAGATGTTTGTAGGGGAAACAGGAATTCAAGGGACTTCGTTAGTTAGTTCTACGGACGAAGCCGTTGAAAGCGCCAACCTTTCAAATGAGGACATGTCTATAAGTTCACTCATTCAACAAGCAAATACTCACTACAGCAATGCCCAAATTGCCTTACGTAATGGATACTGGACAGAATATGGACAACAACTTGGAAAGTTAGAAATTATCTTAAAACAACTTCAAGAAAAAGCCAATAATAATTGAATATTACGATAAATCAATAAAGGAGGTGAAGAATATGTCTCTTGATTGGAAACCACGGCATAGAGATATGATCATCGGAGGTATACCTTGGTTAGCAAGAATATCAGATAAAGCGAATGCTAAATTACAAGGTATTATTGGGGAGTACATATACCCCTGACCGCAGGACAAAATGTTCCTGGAGGAACATAAGATTTCCGCTGAGGAATTCGTTGACATGGTGAAAAATAATCCCTCAGACGATGAAATGATTGCTGCCATGAAGAAATTGAGTGAGTAAGCGTTTTAGTAGGAATTGTGTAATCTCCGGTGGGTTTTTACCTACCGGGTTTACACTAATAATGAACATATACTTACAACACATTTCACTTTCAATTCTAAATCAACTATATTTCTGAAAAAAGGGTTTGTTAGGAGTACATTTTCTTGGACCTAAAAGATTTACGCGGCCAAATCAACAACATAGATAATGAGCTTTTAGAACTACTTCATAAACGTCTTGAGATATCAAAAAGGGTGGGAAATCTAAAGGCTGATTCTGGGGAGGAAATCTATGTACCACATCGGGAAAATGAAATTCTGAATCGTCTGAAAAAACGAAATCAGGGTATATATCCGCACACTGCTATAGACAAGATATGGAACGAGATTTTCTATGCTTCACGGACAACACAAATTAAAAATCGAGTCGCATTCCTCGGTCCAGCAGGAAGTTTTGGACACACCGCATGTCTATGTTTTTTTGGTCCAAATGTTGAAATGATTCCGATCACACCACAAATTGATATCTTCACCGAAGTGGAAACAGGACGTGCACACTTTGGTGTCGTGGCAATCGAAAACTCTGTTTATGGGACAGTACGTGATGTATTAGAACGGTTCTTACATACACAATTAAATATCTGTGCAGAAATATACCTACCAATTAGACATCATCTCATCTCTAAAGTACAACTAAATGAGATACAACGAATATACTCACACAGACAACCTTTCTCTCAATGTAGAATGTGGTTAAACAGAAATCTGAAATCAGTAGAACAAATTGAAGTTGTCAGTACATCAGATGCAGCAAAACGGGCTGCCGATGAACCAAACACTGCAGCTATTGCAAGTCAACTCGCAAGTGAGATGTATGATGTACCTATAATAGCAGATTCAATCATGGATGAGTCAAATAATACAACACGGTTTCTCATCATTGGTTCTCAAATAGTTGGTAAGAGCGGGAATGACTGTACTTCTATATTCTTTGCAATTAAAGACAAAATCGGGGCATTATATCAGATATTAGGTGTTTTAGAAACACAGCAACTAAATCTTAGCTATATTGAATCACTACCGTCACGTTCAAAACCGTGGGATTATATATTTTTCGCTGATATTGATGGACATACTGACGATAAGCATGTTCGTGAGGCACTGGATCAACTTTGGGAACTATGTCATGATGTTAAAGTTTTGGGGTCTTATCCTCGTGGCACCAAATAGTATCTAACCATCATAGATCCCCATTCCTAACGATTTTATACCATTCAAATAGACTTCTAATTATCCATATAAAATCAGATAGTATATTTACTACACAATTCTTCAATTTCTCTTATATTCATCGTCCCTTAGTCTATATTGAAGTATGAAAAGCACATTAACCCATCAAATTCATACCCGTTCAAAAGAACTCGGATTTGAACTCGTTGGTATTTCACCTGCCAAAGAGAGCGAAACTATAGAACTATATAGAAAATGGATTGAAAACGGATATGCAGGTAAAATGGGATATCTTGAAAGACACTTACCACTCAAAGAAGATCCCAGAACACTTCTTAAAGAGACAAAGTCTGTGATAAGTCTCGCCATGAATTATTACACCGTTGATCCTCCAAAAGAGTTGTCTGATGATCCGAGTCGTGGACAGATATCGCGTTATGCATGGGGGGATGATTATCATGATGTCATCCGGGATAGACTTCAGCAACTTGTTGATTACATTAAACCCTTGGCTGAATCAGAATTGCAAAGCCGCGTTTTTGTAGATTCAGGACCTATACTGGAAAGAGAATATGCCCAGAAATCGGGTCTCGGTTGGATTGGCAAGAATACAAACCTGATAAACTGGCAAACGGGTTCTTGGTATTTTCTTGCTGAAATACTAATTAGTCTTGAATTAGAATACAATAATCAACCTATTAGAGGAAGTTGTGGCACCTGCACAAAGTGTATTGAGGCATGTCCAACAGATGCTATTCTTGAACCGAATGTACTTGATTCTCGACTGTGTATCTCCTATCTAACTATAGAATTAAAAGACAGTATACCAATGGAACTACGCCCACAAATAGGAAAGCTTATATTTGGGTGTGATATCTGTCAGGAAGTTTGCCCATGGAATAATAAGGCTGTTCCAACATCAGAACCAGCATTTCATCCACGTAATGACAATCTTACCCCAGAATTACTATCCTTAATGGACATAACACAATCTGATTTTAGTAAAAAATACAAAGGAAGTCCTATCAAACGCACGAAGTGGAAGGGTTTCCTACGAAATGTAATCGTAGCTATTGGCAACTGGGGTTCACCCACTGCTGTTCCTGCCTTAAAAAAAGCATTAATTAATGATGAACCTATGATACGTGGACATGCTGCGTGGGCATTGGGACAAATTGGAGGAGAAAATGCTACAATAGCATTAGAGAATCAATTAGAGAATGAAATTGCCCTTGAGGTTATCACTGAAATTAAGGATGCCCTACATTCCATATCCAACTGAGTTATATCCTTTTCTTATAGATACTCTTACTGGATCAGTGCATTCTCAGCTACATCTCCTGTTTGTTCAAAATATAGGTGAGTCTTCAAAATTTCCCAAATAGGGGCAAAAACCCGTATAAAAATGTTTCAAATAAAAATAATACCAATACTACTACATATTTGGGAGTTTCTTCCAAAACTGTACTTATATTTCCAAATGCGATATTCTCATTATTTATTAAACTGGCACAAGTCGTAATATAGGTTATTGATAGTTGACTTCGTAGGTTGGGTTGAACCCGGGGAGGGTCAAAAGACCTTCATACCGTTGATTGTGAAACCCAACATTTCCGGAATGTCCAAAGCTACATATTGAGTTTCGTTCCACAACCCCATAGGTGTCAATTTAATCATTAGGTTCTTCTGTGGGAGGGGGATTCCGATCCCCGATCTTCTCTGCTCGCACAGAAATGGTATCAGATGAAAACCAAAGATGTACTTTGTTTACACTCAAGTTATATAAATATTAACTTGTGTGATTCACGGAAAATTGGTATAGTTAAAATTATAAACCCTTATAGAATAAGGGTTCGCAAAAATGCTCCGTGAAGGTTTCCGTGAAAGTGAGGTTATATCAGAACAACAAATATTAACACTTTTTCCAAACACATCGTTCATATATCTAATACCATCTCTAATTGAAGATGTCTCTTTTTTGTAGCACAAACTGTTAGTTTGTGGCGTATTAGATTACATTTCAAAAAACTGTAATGTGAACGCATTTTTTAGAAATGGTATAACATCTTGCAGAGTGGTTTGAGTCTATCAAACCACTCTGTTTAGATAATAGCATTTTATTAGAAAAAGATTGAACTCTACACAAAGATAGGTGTATATACAATTAGGTTACTTCAGGTACATTCATCTTGATTTAATGATAGGCATAATATTTCTACTAATTGCACAACCTGTATCTTACGTTTATCCATTCTTTTAGCAGTAAGGGAGACATAAAGGAGATTTACAATGAAAAGACAATATTCTCTAACAATATTATTAATTATACTTTTCACTGGTGTTGTAAACTTAGGATATACACAAGGAATTTTCCTGACCCATTCAAGACAGAGACCCAGTATCGAAAACCTTAGAATTGAAAGACATCATATTAACGTCTCCATAGAAAACCAACTTGCCACAACTAAGATTGATCAAATCTTTGCCAATCCCAACAACCGTGTGTTGGAGGGAACATATATTTTCCCATTACAGGATGATGTTGCAATCTCAGATTTTGTTTTATATATAGATGGACAACCTGTAAAAGGAGAATTACTCGCAAAAGATAAAGCACGTGCGACCTATGAAGGTATAGTCCGTTCAATGCAAGATCCAGCATTACTTGAATATATCGGAACTCGGGCATTTAAAGCAAGGGTATTCCCAATCCCTGCACACGGGGAACGACGTATACAAATGGAATATTCACAAGTAATAAAAGTAGATTCAAATCTGGCAAAATATACTTACCCCTTACGAACGGATAAATTTACCAACAACCCAGTTGGAAGTCTCGCAGTATCAATCGATATTAAGAGTAAACATGAACTCAAGAGTATTTATTCTCCTTCCCATGAAATTGCAATCAACAGAAAGGACAATCATAGTGCTAATCTTAGCTATGAAGGATCTAACGTTCATGCAAGACGAGATTTCACTTGTTATTATTCCCTTTCAGATAAAGAATTTGGTATAGACCTTATTACACATAGGGATAATCTCGACAAAGCGGGTTTCTTCATGCTTCTTATTTCTCCAAAATATAAGGTAAACAAAAAGGATATAATTGAGAAAGATTTCATTTTTATACTTGACCGTTCTGGTAGTATGAAAGGTAGAAAAATAGAACAAGCTAAAGATGCTCTTCGTTTTTGTGTTAATAATCTGAATGATGGAGACCGGTTCAATTTGATCTTATTCAATACAGATGTAGAATCGTTTTCAGATGAATTGGTTCCGATTAAAAAGCAACGTGAAAACGCACTTGCTTTCATAGAGGACATTGAAGGGAATGGTGGAACGAATATCAATGATGCACTTTTAACACCGTTATCAGAAAAACCTGATCCTACACGACCACGTATAGTTGTGTTCCTAACTGATGGAGAAGCAACTGTTGGTACCACAGACACTGAACTTATACTTAAGAATGTTGCTAAGGTAAATAAGAATGAATCCAGAATCTTTGTATTCGGTGTAGGATACGATGTGAACGTCAATTTACTTGATAAGATGGCTGAAGAAAATAGTGGAACCCGACAATATGTAAAACCAAAAGAGGATTTAGAGATAGCTGTATCTACCTTCTTCACAAAAGTAAGTGAACCTATTTTGGTCAACTTAGAATTGGATATTGAAAACATCAGAATCAAAGACCAATATCCACAGAAATTGCCCCATCTATTTCGCGGATCACAAATTACAGTCCTTGGACGGTATACAGGAATAGGTAAGTCTAAACTTGTTCTACATGGTGATATTGAAGGAAAGAAGCATGAGTTCTCTAATAATGCTAAATTTCCTAAGAAAGAAACAGACCATCAATTCTTGCCTAAGTTATGGGCTCAACGCAAGGTAGCATATTTGGTGGATGAAGTTAGATTGAATGGA
This sequence comes from uncultured bacterium, assembly GCA_964652195.1. Classification (GTDB taxonomy): domain Bacteria; phylum Poribacteria; class WGA-4E; order WGA-4E; family WGA-3G; genus MSPOR6. Next base: position 110,654 of record CAZZBB010000106.1, read on the forward strand.
GAGAATAAAGAACTCATAGATGAGATTACGAGACTTAGTAAGAAATATGGAATTGTTACACCCTATACCTCATTCTTGGTTACTGAAGATATGAAAGATGACCCTGTATTTACGCATCTTCAAAGAGGCAGAATTAATGAAGCTCGACAGTTTGGGCGATCAGCTGGCATACCTGCATCAACTCCTAAATCTGCGAAACTTGCCGAATCATTAACTGCTACTCCCCGTGTTAGGGCAATTCAAGATAGTGTACAATTACAAGCCATTAAGATCCAAGAACAATTAGCCAAGACATCTGAAGTGATAAAAGTCGTAAAAGATAAAACATTCCATCTAAAGAAGGACGTTTGGGTGGATAGTGACCATAAACCAGAAACAAAGACTACCAAGATAGAGTTTGGAAGTGATGCATATTTCGAACTACTTAAGAATGAACCAGAATTATCTAAATATTTGGCGATTGGAAAGCATGTAATAGTATGTTATAAGAAAACATGCTATGAAATACATCCACCTAAATAAGATTAATTATCAAACTGTATCAACTATACGCATTATATATTGTGTATATGTTGATGAGAATACTATTATCAATAGGTTGTATTGGGCAAGTGGATTCCTCATAACTAAATCCATTTTCAGCGATTAAGTCTAAAAATCCACTTGCATTTTCTCTATTTGGTTCGGAAAAAAGTGCGACACCATTAGACTTGAGTAAATCTTTAAGCAATCCTATAATTGGTTTCCAGTTCTGTTCATCATATATCACATCCGAAGCAAGAATAAAATCGAATTTAGAATTAAGACATGGCGTGTTCCAATCCATTTGAACTAATTTTGGAGATTCAATTCCATTCTGTTGAGAATTCTCCAATGAAAAGTATAGTGCTTCAATTTCAAAGTCTGTAAAAATCACATCTGCACCATATAAATTGGCGACAATACCTACGAGTCCAAATCCACACCCGATCTCAAGTATACTCTTATTACTCAGATCTCCTAATTCTGAAATATGATGTGATAAAGCAATCGCCGAATCCCATAGGTATGTCCAATAGGGTAAGTAGAGTATTCCATCACTGTCTTCCCTACTAAATATCTCTAATAGGTTATCCGGATGATTGATGATAGTAAGCTTAATATCTCTGTTGTTAAGGGAGATATTTTTATGAGTTGTTGGGTAATCCTTCAGTCTTTGGGATAATTCTATGTTCATCTGAATTTAGTAAGATATAGGTTTATATAACTTCCATCCAGACACCCGGAACAAATCCTGGATATTTACCTTCACTAAATGCAGGATAGTATTCACCCTCATTATTAAAATCATGCACTGTCTCACCACCATCATCGTTGGGAATATGAACTCTACAGGTATAATCACTACCTTGGAACAACTGTTGCGGTGTGGGTTCAGATGGATCAACTTGATATTCTGATAATGCTTTCTCATCCACTGTTATACCGAGTCCGGGGGCATCTGACACAGCAATTGTCCCATCAACAACATCAAGCCGTTTTTCAAGTAGATCTGATTCCCATAGTTCATGGCAAGTAATTGCAGGAAGTTCCGCTTGTGAAAGCACTGCACCAAGATGAACACAATATGCTGTCGTAATACCAGTTCCAACCATCTGTAACCAGAACGGTTGTCCAAATGAAGAACAGAGTGAATTAGTTCTGAGAAGGGAATTTACACCGCCCCCAACGACAAATCCACCACAACAGCGCGCATGTAAACAAGATTCATTGTAATGTTCAACAATCCGTTTTTCTACTGCTTCTTGTAGTCTACCTGCACCTTCTATATCTGTACCAAGATAGAATGGACTTTCATAGATGGCAACATTAGGGTGTTGATCCAACTGTTGTAGCACAGGAATCGCATTATCTGCATTCAACAAAAATCCATTGAAATCTATATCAAGACGGTAGTCTTCTGGGACAGCATTACCAACAGCATCAACTTGTGCGAAAATATCACGCCAAGGTCTTGCCTTTAACTTCGCTGATGTGTACCCTCTTTTTACGGATTCTTCAACCTCAGCAACCCAATCTTCTGGTGGCATATCTATATCCCACCATGAGATTGGACACCTATCACGAACTTTAGGACCAATTAAATCGGAAACCGAAACTCCTACAGTTTTTCCAACTGCATCATAAATTGACATCTGGATACCAAATCCAATTCCACCATTGTTCATACATGCAAAAGGATTCTGTCCAATTACACCTTCAATACTTCCAGACTCATCAGACAGGTTTTCACCATAACCGATAACTCCATTACTAAGTTCTGTGCGGAACACATGGACTCGTTCACCATGGGTTGCAGCGCGTTGCATATGACGACTAACTCTTTCACAATAAAAAGGGATATTTAAAGCTATTGTCTCTATATGTTTAACAGTAAGCATGGGAAACCTCTATACATCAGATTTGTAGGAATTGTAGCATAATAACAAATAATACGTAAGTAATACTACGATTATATCCACTTAAATCAATTATCAATACCAAAATAAAAAATAAAATGAAGAAAAATATCATTAGTCTCAACATATAGGTAGACGGATGATTTTAGGATGTACTTATACCAATTCTATATCATTTGACACCCTCACATTTATGTTGGTATAATAACTATACAAGACCAATATTATGTTAGTTTTACTGATTATTCTCTTGAGGAATGTACTATGCCAAGAATTGAACCCTTTACAGTGTCAAATGATCTATTAGATACACCTGAAGAACTCCGTAGAAGGGCACAAGAAGACGGATACCTATATTTTCGCAACTTAATTGATCAAGAATCAATTAACAATATCCGTAGAGATTTCTTAGAGATCTGTCACAGACATGGTTGGGCAGAAGGTGGGGATTCTCTCATGGATGGAATTCGGACAGGAGGTCCGTTTATGGAAGGTGATGAGGGATATTGGCCTGTATTAGACGAATTTCAGTGTCTCGAATCGTTTCATGCGTTTGCTCATCATCCATCTATAATTGATATGTGTGACAAATTATTTGGTGAAAAGACATTAGTCCATCCACGGAATATAGGTAGAATTATGTTTCCTGAAAACACTAAATACACAACTCCCGCTCATCAAGATTTTATTCACATTCGGGGAACAGAAGAAACCTATACTGCATGGATACCTTTGGGGTCTTGTCCACAGCATTTGGGTGGATTATCCGTATTATCAGGTTCGCATCGATCGGGGATATATCCAGTGAAACCGGCATTGGGTGCAGGAGGAGTCGGTATTGACACCGCTCCTTTAGAAGATGATGGACTGTATTGGGTTGTTGGTGATTATGAAATTGGTGATGCTTTATTCTTCCATAGTCATGCTGTTCATAAAGCACTACCAAATCAATCGTCAGATCGTATAAGGCTTTCTGTAGATTATCGATATCAAGGATGCTCACAACCTGTTACAGAAGGTTCACTTCTACCACACTTTAATCGCCTGGCATGGGATCAGATATATGATGAGTGGAATTCCAAAGAATATCAGTATTATTGGAACGATTTTGATCTAAACCGGGTGTAATTGATAAATACTGCATAAAATAAACCCACTATTCTAAAGAAGGAATTAACATACTTGTTTAAACTCACTCAGATTACCATCATTACTTGTATATTACTAATCACCATAGCTGCCTATGGAGAGAACTACACTGGGGATTTCCTAACTAATGGTATTGGAGCACGTTCTCTCGGTTTAGGTGGGGCATATGTTGGTATAGCAGACGATGCAACCGCAACATATTGGAATCCTGCTGGAATTGCTAGTGTCGCGAATAATTATCAGGTCTGTATGATGCATGCAGCAAGACGATCAGGTTTAGGGGCATTTAATTATGTAAGTGGTATAGGCAAAGTTTTCCCATCCTTGAGTTTAGGTGTGTCTTGGATTCGTGCGGGAATAGACGATATTCCAATTTACTATGAAGTTCCAGCATTTGATCCCAGTATTAGTGCTGACCAACGAAAAAACAATGCGAAATTCAGACCACGGGATTCAGATTTTAATCCTTCTGGTTATCTCAATGACAGTGAGAATGCATTTGTTCTAACACTCGCTACAAAAGTGGCTGTCAGTCAATCATGGTGGGATAACTTTGGAAAAGATTCTATACCACCTGAGTTCCTATTTGGGGTAAATGCAAAAGGGATTTTCCAGAGTTTCAGTGGACATGGAGACCTTGATGAAACTACTTCAGTATTTACGACTTATGGAAGTAGCGGTCTTGGATTTGATGCAGGAATTCTAATGCGGCTTCCAGATTTTAATGCACTTTTTGGATTAGAAAATGTAGGTTCACTTGCTATTGGGATGAACTTTCAGGATATATCTCAAACCACTTTAACTTGGAATACGACCTCCACATTCAAAGAATCTATTCCATCTAATTTTAATATTGGACTTGCGTTTTCTACACAGCAGATTTTCAATCGTGATCTTATATTGACATATCAATGGCAGGAACGGTATGCAGGACAATCCCATATCGGAATAGAATATGAGATAACTTCACCTATGTCTCTCCGTATAGGTTTCCGTGATAGTAGGTTAACAACCGGAATTGGAATTCAACTGAACAAATTTCGACTTGATTATGCCCTCTTAGTGGGTGATTTAATCAACACACATTTCTTGAGTGTGTTATGGACAATTTGAGGATTTTTTTCATAGATTGAAATTGAGAATCATACTTCTGATTTTGGATTGGATAGATCCGGTTGATTCTTAAGAAATATCATTAGGGGTGAAACCACTAACGGCACTAATACCAACCCATTAAGTACAATCCACAATCCCCATTTATCTGCCATAGCTCCTACCAACAAATTCAGTAGACCACCCACTCCCCAAGATGCCCCCATCATAAAACTTGATGCAATATTCTCATGTCCGCGTAAAATCATCTGAGCCAAAATTATATTCAATGTCACTGAGCTTGAAAGGACTACATTTCCTAAAAAGAGGAAAATCAGGAATGGTAGGCCTTTCGTCTGAAGTGCTGCTAAGAGAAGTGGTGGTGCAGCAATAAGTGAAATTCCTAATAGCGTAAGTGTATTCACGCGGGTTAAAACAAAACCACTCGCCATAATACCAATTGATCCTGCGAAAATATATAATGCAACAATAAGGGATCTGACTTGATCGCTATAGTCTTGGTCATCTAAATAAATAGAAAGGAAATTCTCTAATCCAACCGCCGTAACAGTACGTAGACTCGCTATAGCAAATAGAACTGTAAGTGGTAAGAGTTGTGGACCTGCAACAACCCAAAACGATTCTCTAACAGATTCTCCCTCGTGAGAAAGAACTCGTGATGAAGCTGTCAAGTCGAGTTCATGCTCGAATTTCAATACAATTGGAACAAATATAGCTACGAGTATACCAATTCCCATCTCGAATACCATTATGGGAATCACATTTCGAACCTTAAAATCAAATCCCATACTATAGGGAACAAATAACAAAGCTAATGGACCTAAAGCACGTCCTATGTTTCCGCCAGTAAGAAAGATGGATATCCCCATACCTCTGGTTTCTGCAGCAAGCGCTCCAGCATAGGTCGTTGCTTGTGGATGAAATGCTGCAATACCTATACCACCAATTGCCAATAATAGGAATACATACAACTCCGATGGTGCATATATTACTAAACTCAAACCAATAGCAGTAAAAGCAACACCGAATGTTAGGAAATGAATTGTTCGTATCCTATCTGATAACCAACCAAAGACAATTTGTCCAAGTGAACTAAATATACTATAAAGTGCAATGAAAATACCTGCTAAACTGTTAGTTTTGCCAACGGATGCAAATCTATTTACAATACGCGGTTGTATATGAGGGAATAGAGTAGCATAGGAATCAAGGATGGTATGTGCAAATGTGAGAAATATGAACTGGAAAAGATAAAACTGTTTTCGAGGTGTTGAGTTAGATGGTTTTTGGTTATCTTGCATTTATAATATTAATGATACAAATTAAGAAACTGATGTTGATTATAGCATAATATACAAATCAAGTATTGAGTTTTTTCGTCTTCCTTCTATTCCACCAATAAATAAACTGTCGGACATAATAACCGAGATTCTTAGATATCTTCTGGTATTCTGGTACAAATTGACATGTGCCACCAAGAACTATCAATTCATTCTTTGCACGGGTCATCGCTACATAAAATACACGACGTTCTTCAGCAAGAATAGTATCCTTTCGTGGAAATCTCCTATCAAGTGTATTGTGAATGAGAATTACTCTATCCCATTCCCTTCCTTTTGCTTTATGAATAGTTGTTACTTCTATTGGATAAGGTGTGGATATATCAGAAATGATATTCTCAATTCTATCTACTTCATAGTTCGTTCTGACAAGGATAGCAGTCTCAATTTGTACTGAAAGTTCATCGAATAGATGATGTGTTATGGTATCAGGTGTTGTTTCTAATCCTTTAATATCACATTTTATGGAGTTAAAGGCACGTAAGTTTTTTCGGATCCGTGGGTGATTGCGTTCTATCAGTGCACGGGCATGCTCAACAATAGTGGATGTGCATCGATAGTTACGAGTGATCTCATATTTCTTAACATCCTTCCGTTCAGAGAATTGCAGCATTATCTTAGAATCTCCACCTCGAAAACTGTAGATCGCTTGATCATCGTCCCCAACAGCAAAAAGATTATCTGAAAGGTTTGATATAAGTCTGAAATCTGAAGGAGCAATATCTTGAAACTCGTCTACAAGGACAAATGGGAACTTATCCCAATAAGTGTGTCTTATCTCTGGATTGGTCTCCAATAGGTTAGCACCAAAAATTACCATATCTTCGAAATCAATTGCATGAGCCTGTGATTTTTTACTTTCATATTTCGTAGCAAATTCTCGAACAATTATGTTTGCTATTGCAGTTGGGTCAAACAAACCTGATTCTACTTGTCGTTTTGAACGCATGACAATTTCTTTAATTTCATGAAATCTATCTGACATATTTTCAAAATCTGGATTTCGATCTGAATGTTCTATATATGGTATATCAAAATGTTGACAAAACATCTCAATCATAATTTGATTGCTATATTGTTGTCGTAAAGGATCAGCACGATTGAAGACTTCCCCTATTTCTTTGTTATGTCGAATCCAATATGCTTCACGATGATTAGCGACTCTACCTGAAACCTTCTCCAATATAGAAAAACTGAACTTATTCTCACCTTCTGAACCTATAGCTTGACGAAGTCTATCATTTGATGATCCTGTGAAGTGTTCACGTTTACGCCGTTCAGGATTAGTTGTCTGTCCAATATAACACTTTCCAGTGAGATTATTCTCAATTTTATAGATTAAAACAGGTAATGTAGAAGCAGCATGAAGAATCTGTTTCGCTTCATCTGCAATGATACGATCAATCTCTCCTGACCAGATTTCAGGTAGATATTTAAATCCTGCTTTCTGATAGTGTTCTGTGATGATATCTTTACCGAATGCGTGTAGGGTACGTATTATTGGCAATTCGCTTTGTGATGGTAGTTCCCGTAATATCCGTGCTTCCATCTCTTCTACTGCTTTTCTGTTGAAGGCGATTGCAAGAATTTGGGATGGTGGTATATTGTGATTTTGTATGAGCTTAAGAATTCGGGTGGTTACAACAGTTGTTTTTCCACTTCCAGGTCCAGCAACAACAATCGCTGGACCTTTGAAATGGTTGACAGCATTCTGTTGGTTTTTATCTAATCTCATTTATTTAGTTGTGGTATGATGTTAGAAGGATAGATACTATATCTGTAAGAATCAACTCAGGTGTGGTAGGAATGGTTTGTTAGTTAGAGAACAGTAAGATCTGTTGATACTTATTTTGGTATCCGTCGTACCCATAACATCAGAGCTACATTCATTCCACCAATAAATCCGAAAACATAAGATTGGATACCTGTCAATTGTACAGTTGATTTAATCAATAGGACTCCTATTACCGGTAATCCAAGAGCAAAACACGTAAAATAAGTCAGAGTTTTTGCCCCTTTTGCTTGCCAGAAGATAATCTCACGTTTTAATACTTGTAGATACGATCTATCCCATAATCTTGATGTCCACTTTCCCTGCATAAAACCGAGTACAATTCCAAATCCATATCCAAAACTTGACCAACGTAAATCAATTCCAGGATCTCTGGAGATAAAAGCAACCCATAACAGTTGTCCTGCTAAAGTGAAAATAATAAAACCCCAAAAGACAGGGAGTTTCATATAGAATGGGAGTATTCGTCTCGTGAGTTGTTCACTCATAAAAATTCGCTTTTGCATAATCAACTGCGTTTTTGAATAACACCAAACCATCACCTTCTCGCGGAAGATCTTCTCTCGTCCATCGCGGATGGTTCCATTTTGTAAGAAATCGCTCTGGATGTGGCATCAAACCGAATATTCTACCTGTTTCATCACAAATACCAGCAATATTGAAATCAGAACCGTTTGGATTATGTGGATACTCAATCCTGTCTGATGTAGGGAGTGAACCGTTACTATATCGAAATACAATTTGGTTATTGTTTTCTAATTCATCTAAGACATCCTGGGAAGCAGTAAATCGTCCTTCGGCATGTGCAACCGGGAGATAAAGGTATGGTTTAATACTTTTGGTGAATACACATTGACTCTCTTCTGTACTAAGATTAACCCAACGACATTCAAACCTTGTGGAAGTGTTAATAGCCAATGTTGTACTTTGTGGCACATCTGTGTTTGTTGTAGTCTTTTCATTTTTAAATCCTGGCAATAATCCTGTCCTGACAAGAACTTGAAAACCGTTACATATTCCAATTATCAATTTATTGTCAGCAACAAATTCTTCCAAAACTTCACTCAGTTTATGTCTCATTTCAACTGCCAGTAGTATCCCTGCTGCGATATCATCACCGTATGAAAAACCACCTGGAATTGCAAGAATATGATATTCAGCAAGATCTACCTTACCTGAAATTAGATTCTGTATATGGACTAAATCTGTTTGTCCACCTGCCAGTTTAAATGCTACCGCAGTTTCAGAATCACAGTTTGTTCCCGCTGTTCGAAGAATAAGTACTTTCGGTGTCAATCTCTTTCTCCTATACTCATTAGAACACATATCTACTTAAATAGTTACGAATGTAATGGTGTCTGCCATGCGGACTTAAGCTTATCAATCGTAGTTTCAACTATACAATTACTATTTAATCCGTTTATAATAAATTCGTTAGATTCAATTGTTTTTCCAAGATGACCAAAAGATACACTATTCATCTGATTTTCAAACTCGTTTTGATTTCCAGGTTCAACTTCAACAATGAATCGACTATTAGACTCAGAGAATAGACGAAAATCATCATAGGGAATATCTTCACCAACAGCGACATATTCAAGGTTTAATTCCATCCCAAACCCACCTGAAAAAGACATTTCAGCTGCAGCTACACCTATACCTCCTTCAGAACAATCATGACAAGAACGTACCAAACCAAGGTTAATTGCTTTACTTAAGGACTCCATAACTTGTTTACCTTGATCAGGACGAACTATTGGGGCATTATTACCAATATAGTCATGTATTCCGAAGTAGTGTGAACCACCCAATTCAGAGTATGTGTCACCTACAACATATATAAGATTCCCAGCTGATTTTACATCCATTGTAACGGTACAATTTACATCAGGTATTACACAGATCCCCGATATTAAGAGAGTAGCCGGAATTGCCCGTTGTTCACCAGTCGTTGTGTCCCTATATTCGTTATATAGGCTATCTTTACCAGAGATAAAAGGTGTTCCGTAGGCAGTAGCGATGTCATAACATGCTTTTGCTGCTCTAACTAATTCACCAAGTCTATCCGGTTTATCTGGATTTCCCCAACAGAAATTGTCCAATAACGCAGTTTTATCAAGTGAGCCACCAACTGCAATTATATTCCGTAAGGTCTCATCAATTGCACCTGCAGCACTATCGTATGGGTCAACATCACTATATCTCGGATTAATACCATTGGCAACAATGACAGCTGTAGGTTTTCCTATGACTGGCGTAACAACACAGGCATCACTGGGACCATCATTTTCTATTCCAACAAGTGGTTTGATAACAACACCACCTTGTACTTCATGGTCATATTGGCGGATCACAGATTCTTTACTGGCAATATTCGGACTGGCAAGAAGACGTAATAGATCATCGGTATAACTATCTGTATCATTGTCACGTGATGGCATTTCGGTGTGTTTTGGTGGTTGCCATACAGCTTGTTTGATAATTTGGGGAAGGCCCTTATGAAGAAAACCCATATCTAAATCACCGACTATATTATCTTCATAAAAAACCTGTAATCTGTGTGAATCTGTGAAACTACCGAGTACGGTTGCTTCAACCATTTCTGATTCACATATCTCTATAAGTTCATCAAGATTTTCAGGTGGTACTGCTATTACCATCCGTTCCTGTGCTTCCGATAACCAAATCTCCCATGGAGCTAATCCCTCATATTTTAAAGGTATATTTTCTAAATGTACCTCGGCGCCCGTATCTTCACCCATTTCTCCAACAGCCGAAGAAAACCCGCCAGCACCACAATCGGTAAGTGAACGATATAGATTCCGGTCCCGTGCCTGCAATAATGCATCAACAATTTTCTTCTCCATTATGGGATTCCCAATTTGTACTACGCTTCCAAGGTTTTCGGATGTATCATCCAATTCTGCTGATGAGAATGTAGCACCGTGAATTCCATCACGTCCTGTCCGTCCACCAATAGCAACAATCAGGTCACCCGGCTCAACTGATTTATCACATCTGTTTCTTGGGATTAAGCCTACATTTCCACAAAAAACAAGCGGGTTAGCTGTATATCTTGAATCAAATAAAATTGCCCCGTTAGCAGTTGGTATCCCCATACGGTTTCCATAATCTCGTACGCCTGAAACAACACCTTTGAATACTCGTTTCGGATGTAATGTGCCTTTAGGTAAATCTTCATAGGACATGTCAGGTAATCCAAAACAGAAAACATCTGTATTTAATATAGGTTTTGCTCCAAGTCCTGTTCCTAATGAATCCCTAATGACTCCTCCAATACCTGTACCTGCTCCACCGTAAGGTTCAATTGCAGATGGATGGTTATGAGTTTCTACTTTAAATACAAGGTTATTTTCTTCATCGAATTCTATTATCCCAGCATTATCTGAAAAGACAGATACACACCACGGTTTATCTATTTCTTCTGTTGCCCGTTGTATGTATGTTGGAAATAGACCCTCAATTCGTTCCGTTTCTTTCTCTGGTTCGGTGTATTCAATGATACATTTAAAGGTTTTATGAACACAATGTTCTGACCAGGTCTGTGCTATTGTCTCAAGTTCTACATCGGTAGGATTCCGTTGTAATGACCTAAAATGTGATTGGATAGTCTTCATCTCTTTTAGGTTTAAAGACAATGTGCCTTCACGACTAATTCGCATTAATTCATCATCATCGGCAGTTAGAATCTCTATTTCTTTAACCTTACTTGGCATTTCTTTCTCCAATATCTGCTCGTACTTTTTTGAAGATATTTACTACAAATCATTTAAATTGTAATTAAAACGCAAGTTGCCACCAATTTATTCTCACTGTGTAGCAATAGCGCTCCTAATGAAGATTGAAAAATCATTTGGGGAATCGACTGACTAAGACTTGCTTTACAACAAACAGGTTGGTAATAACGAGATTTATGGCACGTCAATATATTAGCGAATTAACAACTAAATCTTCATATGGTGTACAGTGCCTGGGTGCTTCACCAAATGCTCAAAATTTGTTAGTAGTAACTTGTACTATTATAGCACAATCTTGTTTTAGAGGTGGCCGAATTTCCGAGAACAGTATGGTTTCATCTCTTGTCTTCCTTATTCATATGAACGTGTTAAACCAACGATATGAACTCATAATTAGGTGGAAGGAAGTCAGCTGCACTCAATTTGCCAATTGTTGCATCAATAGCTTGCTCTGATTGGTCAATGCCGATCCATCTTCTCTTTAACAGATGTGCAGATTTCAGAGTTGTTCCTGAACCACAAAAACAATCCAAGACTATACTTTCAGGATTAGAAGAAGTTTTAATAATTCTGTCTAACAGGTCTGGATTTTTTTCCGTTGGATATATTGGGGATTGGGGGTCTTTATACTCCCAAATATCTTGAACCCTTTTACCTATCTGCTCATCTGCAAAGATTATTTTTCTAGGGTTTCCCTTTGACGACCACTCAATCAGACCATCCTCATCCCATTTTTCTAAGGTCTGCACATCTGTTCGCCAATGCCGTCCCTTCGGAGGAGATAATCCTTTGAATGCTTTACTCGTTTCACCATTTTCTGTCTCTCCCGGTGCATGAATCGGCACTGTAGTATACCTTCTTCCTTTTTTGACTTTAGGAAATAATCGCACTAAATCTTCTGGTGTATACGGCTCTTTCGGTTCATTCCAAATAGGTTTTCTAGATTTAGAATAGAATAAGATCAGGTCTTTTATATTTCCATATCCTGTTCGTTTGAAATTCTTTGGGTTACACTTTATCCTAGTGATGTCATTTCTGAAATTATTCATTCCGAACACTTCATCCATCATAACCTTTACATAATGCCCAACTTTATAGTCAATATGCAGATAAATTGAACCATTATCTGACATCAGTTTTTTGAGCAACAATAATCTGTCTCTTAAGAACTCAATAAATTGTTTTCCTGTCAATCTGTCCGAATAGGCAACGTCCCCTTTTCGGGAACTACTTATCGTAGATGCTCTTTCATCTGTAATTGTAAAATGAGTATTGGTGGCAAAGGGTGGATCTATATAGACCAAATCAATCTTGCCCTTAAGACCTTTTTCATTCAGAAGATATTCAAGTCCTTTGATGTTGTCGCCTTTTATAATCAAATTCTGCATTTAAGCCCCTTCAAAGATGATATAAAAACTCTCTTAATACCAATGCACTCATGATGTTATACTGGGTTAAGTCTTGGGTAATCTCACGATGCATTTTAGAACGTCCTTTTATATAGAGAACTCCATCTAAAATGGCAACCGAAACAGCGTTGACTTCGGTTTTGACAACATCTATTGCATCTTTAAATTGCGCATTTTGATGCCCTCCGAAGTCAGTCAAAAATTTGGCTTCACCGATTACATATTTACCGTTAAATCTTGCGAGAAAATCTAATCCTTTGTCGCCCGTATAGTTTAATTGTTCTTTAGCAAAGACCATCATTTGAGCGTCGTTCGCATCCAAGACAGCATTATCGTTTGACGCAAGAAAATCTTCAATAGAAATGGGTTGAATACCCAATGTCCCTTTGTTTAACCAGCGTCTAAATAAGGGACCAATTTGCCTGTTTGTTTCCTTCGGTTCAGAGGAACGTTCGTAAATTTTCTCTAATCCCATTTCATAAAGTCTACCGCATAATCTATCAACTGTATTTGGGTTTCTCCCTATTGCATTCTTGTCCCTTTTCAGGTACGCAACATAGGAATCTTTTATCGGGAACAAGTCTAACTTGAGCAATGCATTTAACAGAGTAGTATTGTCTCTTTTCAGAAATGACTGCTCTACTTGTTCCCATAGATCTTCATCAATTTCTCGAATTCCTTCGGGAATTGTTGGATAAACACTAAACAGTTCATCTAAATAGTTTCTCTGATTGGCAAACTCAATACTTAGCTGCGTCCAACAATTCATAGTTATTTCCCTGTACTACCATAGAAAATTAGGTTCCTTCTATACAAACATTGTTATATAATATCCACACCTACTTGAAAGAAAACTCCGATGGGAGTTAAATACATAGAATATCACTTGTAGGTTGGGTTGAATGAAAGCTCCAAAACAAGCGAAGGGGTGAAAATCAATCTCACGGTTCATCGAAACCTTTGAATACACAAATTGCGAGTGTAACGCAACGATTCTTCGTTCTTAGAACGGCGTGCTTGTAGGAGCCCGTTATCGCTGGTTGCCAGTAGAGAATATCAACGGACTGTATTTTCCGTAGAAACGAGAGAGAACTCAACATTTACTTCTCAACGTGAGAGAAAAGCCCAAGCAAAAACACCTAAATCTACTTTCACAAGCGGATTGTAAAAGAAATTTCCAAACTATAGCATAGATAGTCTATTAGATAAATGCTAATAGGACTTACGCATTTCCACTTAAAGTCCCTGATAAGTGGAATTTAGGGGTTATATAAAACGAGATAACAACTTTTCAGTAAAAATACGTCCTTTCTCTGTTCAATTTGCTTAAATCCTGTTCTAATTTATTCCTTAAAAGAAGCAGTAATTCGTGGTATACTTTCTTCACAAGCAAATCGTTCAATGCTGGAAGCGCCTACAAACCCTACGGTATCGGTATTATCATTGATATACTTCGCTTCTGGAGCTTTTGAGATTGGACCTCCATGTGCCATACAAATAACATCTGGATTCTGTGCTTGTGCTGCATCACATATTTCCTGTACACGTGCAGCTGCATCTTCAAGTGTGAAAGCGGTTTCTGCTCCAATTGTTCCGCCGATTGTCGTTCCCATATGAGCGATTATTACATCAGCACCAACTTTTGCCATATTCTCCGATTCTTCAGGATTAAAGACATATACTATGGTGAATAAATCCATATCATGAGCAATACCAATCGTTTCAACTTCCTTATAGAAACCCATACCAGTTTCTTCAAGAGTAATACGAAATGTACCATCAATAACACCTACTGTAGGAAAGTTATTTACACCGTCAAACCCCACATCTCTAACTTGTTTCAAGAAGTTGCTCATACGACGCGTTGGGTCGGTTCCATTTACACCAGCGATAACTGGTGTTTCGTTTACAACAGGTAACACCTCACGTTCACCCATCTCCATTACAATTGCATTTGCATCACCATAAGCAAGGAGTCCTGCACATGAACCAAAACCCGACATACGGTACCGTCCAGAATTATAAATAACAATTAGATCTGCCCCACCTTTTTCAGCGAATTTTGCAGTGATACCTGTTCCTGCACCTACAGCAAGCAGCGTATTTCCAGCATCTAATTCTGTCCGTAACCTTACTAACACCTCAGTTCTTGTATAATCTGGCATCAAATTGTCCTTTCATAAAATGGCATATAGATTAGTTAGAAAACATTATTATGCCTATTATTCCTCGTCCTTAGATTTTGCTTGAAGTCGTGCAGCTTCTCCAGGATTACCTATATGCATTGTGTTGTATGCTTGGTCAGAACTCTTAAACGGACCTATCCCTTTATGTCCGTGCCAATCCCCTTGATTCATAATTGGGTTTGGAAGACCAGTCTCTTCTTTCCGTTTTTCTATCCATCTGTGCATTCTGGTTTCAAGTACATTGACGATATCTGGATGTGAATCAGCCAGATTCTCATTCTCATCTGGATCTTGAATTAGATTATATAATTCAACGGGTGGTTTATAGTGGAAATCCGGTTCAAGTGCAACAATTAACTTCCATTCGGGAGTACGCCAACCGTGCTTACGCATCCAAGTACATTCTGTGATGTAGAATTCACTCTCGTATGATGTGATCTCTCCATTAATTAGTGGTAGAAGACTATCTCCATCGAAATCTATATCTGTTTCAATATCAGCTAAATCAAGAAGTGTTGGAACAAGATCTTTATGCTGATTATAACCTGAGACCCGTTTACCAGCAGGAATTCGTCCAGGATATCTAATTAGTAAGGGCACGTGTAATGTGACATCATAAAGACCATGATGGTCAAACCAACATTCATGATCATATAGAGTTTCACCATGATCACCATTTATAACAACGATAGTTTCATCCATAACACCTTGGGTTTCAAGTGCGTTAAAGAGTGTTTGGATGCAAGCATCCATATAAGCAATGGCACCATCATATTGAGCAATTACATAGTCTTTATCCGTGATTCCTGCAGGCATCCAAGATGCAAAGTAGTCACAGAACGGTTTAAAAGACATCACTGGTTCCATAGAAGTATTACTCGGGTCACATTCATCACCGTGATAGAACATCCGTTCATAAGGGGCAGGTGGTAAGTAAGGTGAATGTGGATCCATATGACGTAGGAATAGAAAGAAAGGTTTGTCATTCTGAGCTATCAACCGATCAAGTTCTGGAAGTGTTGTCTTATTAAGGTTTTCTGCTTTTGGACTACGTCCACTCTCGTCTGGTCCCCATCCAGAAAACTCAAGATAAGTATCGAATCCGCGTCCACTTGGATTACCAAAACCTACACAAGTCGTATCATATCCTTCCTCACGAAGAATTTCAGGTAGTGTTTTAATTTCCTCTCTGAGAGGTCCTTTATGTCTTAGCGCGACAACCTGAGTACTGAAAGTATCCATACCCGTAAGCATAGATGCATAGGCACTTGTAGTAGGTATATGAACACTATAAGTTCTTTCAAAGAGTGTCCCATCTTGTGCAAATCGATCAATGTGAGGGGTAGTATGTCTATGGTATCCGTAACAACTCATATGAGTTGCCAGAAGTGAATCAATACCCATCAAAATGATATTTGGTTTTTTTGCCATACTTCTTCTCTCCTTTTCTATCCAATATTTTCATCATTCAAGTAAATAATCACGAATTAGTTTTCCCAATCTTTATGCCAAACCAGTGTATTCTGGTCATTATTGTCCAGAACATCTCCAACTGTAAGAGAACTAAAATAGGGTTCTGGTAGAATATTCTTCTTTCCATTAAAGGTACATCCATCTGGCATAAAACCACAAGTCATGGCTCTTCGATGTGAGAATGTCATATTTGCGCCTGCACCGTGAGCAACCAACCCATTATGCCATACCATTGATCCGGCTGGACATGGTACTGATTGTGGTTTAAGCTTTTTCCATTCCGGATAGACATCAAACAGAGCACCTATGTTCTCTCCTATTCCAACATTATCAAATCGAGCTGTCTTTTGAGTTCCTGGTAAATACCACATACAACCATTCTCAAGAGTTGCATCGTCTAATGCAACCCAGAAGGATACTGCGTCTTGGGAGTCAAAAGACCAATAAGGTACATCAAGATGCCATGCTGTAGGATTACCGTTGGGAGGTTTAATTAATGCTTGATCGTGCCATATTCGCATTCCGTCCACACCTGCTAATAGTGTTGCCATTCGACCAATTTTTGGATCATGTACTAACTTACGCATTCCGGTATGTGAATCTGAAAGGCGTAAACATTGAGTAAATACACGGGCATAAAAATTCTTTGGATCCAGTTGGTTTGTCATATGTTCAACTGAGCTGCCAAGTCGTTCCGTTACTGCTTCATCTGTACATCTTCGCCACTCAGTTAATTCGCTATCGTCCAAAAAATTCTCAATTACAAGAAATCCATTCTCTCTATAAAAGTCGATCTGTTCGGCAGTGAGTTCGTGCCGCATCTACGCATTCTCCTTTAAAAATCTATCGGATAAATCTGACCCAATCCCATTCATCAGTATATAATTATCTTATCACTTTCAGTTGAAATAGACAAGAGAAAAGAGGGATTCAAATTGTATATGTTACACCTTAATCAAGTATGATGAAATTCCCAATAAAACCCAGATTACACTTGTATATTCTTGTAAGAATTATAGCTTAATTGATAAAATTAAAACTATCCGCAACACAGTAATGTTATTATTATATATTTACAATCTCTGATGCCGGATAATGTTTATCACCAGGGGAAACATCTGATGGGTCATTAAGTACTGCAGTAGCAGGTGGTATCATAATTTCAGCGTCAGATACTGGGTCGTTAGTTTCAGATCTCCACTGTTCCAATTTTCCGCGCATTTCAAGCAACACATCATTATATTCAGCTACTTCAGCAAGATTATGTGCTTCAGAGGAATCAAATACAACATCATACAGACGTTCAGATTCAACAGGTTGATCTGTCCAACCGTTTTCCATCATAAAAGTCTTACTGATACTATCATCACAGTTTGGCAACGCCCACTGTTTAGCATTGTCATATCGACGGATATATTTCCATCGTTTTGTACGGATTGCTCGTTGCGGTTCATAACAACAGTGATAATTTACCTCAGCATAGATAGCGTCTCTGATTTCCGACTCTTTACCGCGTACAAGTGGTAAAACAGAATATCCTTGTAACCAGTCCGGTGGATCAATTTCCGCTAATTCACAGATAGTTGGGAACAGATCTATCTGACTGACTAATCCATCAATAACTTTACCACCATCAAAACCACCTGGTCCACGTATAATTAGCATTACACCAATACCATGATCTGTGACGTTACATTTCATACGAGGGAAAGCAAGACCGTGGTCGGTTGTACAGATTACCAGAGTGTTTTCTGTCAGACCGTTATTTTCTAAAGTATCAAATACTTTTCCCATCTTCCAATCCAATCTTCGAGCGGAATCTATATATTCTGCCATATCTTGTCTTGTTTCAGGAATATCTGGAAAGGTTGGTGGTGGTTTCACATAGCGAGGATCAGTTTTCGGTTCACCATCTGGAGGTGGATCAAAACCTTTCGCTCTTCTGTGTGTTTCTCCAAAACCAATATCTAAGAAGAAAGGAGAATCATGTTTTTCATTCAGAAATGCACATGCACGTTCTTCAGCTCCTGACTTTCCATCTTCTTTTGATAAAATTCGTTGATAACCTGTATCCTCCACATTCCGGACGACATGCTGGAACCCAGCTAATGCAGTTTGATAACCTGCCCTGTTTAATGTATGTGGTATAAGATGTTCTGGAACAGGTAAACTCCACCCTCGGTTTGCTAATCCTCCCATCCCACAACTATGTGCCCACTGTCCTGTGAGAAGTGATGCACGGGAGGGGGAACAGGTTGGATTTGCACAGAATGCATACCTAAAGAGGACTCCTACTTCAGATAGTTTCTGAATGTTTGGCGTTGGAATGGCATGACCATACGGCTGCACATACCGACCGGTGTCATGAGAATGAATATAGATTATATTTGGTTTGTTCATAATTCTTCCTAATTCGTATTTAAGGTGATTAATCTAAGACAATTGAATCTATTATCTAACAGTATTGTTAACTTCGTTTAACCAGATATAATCGCAATATTACTTCTGTGAGAATCTTGATGCATTAATCTCAGTTAATAGATTCATTGAATGAAGTGATTCTTCTTTGTTGTATTGTGGACACTGATGTAAGCCTGCAGCGATACATCTGTGGATTGCTTCTGCTTGATATATAAATCCATGTTGATTGGGGGAAGCAGTTGCCATCCGACTGGATGTAGGAATCGGATACTCGAAATGTTGAACAGGTGCGGGTGTATTCGTTCCTCTGTATTGAGAGGGAACTCCATTGCTTGGTGGAATTCGAACGGATATTTTTGTTGGACAATGTGCTAGTCGTTCAAGTGTTATTCTACCTTCAGTTCCGATTAATTCTGTCACTTCCGGTAATTCACAGTTTTTCGGTGGAAAAGTAAGGATGGCACTCTTATCTTCACCATACTGTATTATGGCACCACCAGTTTTTTGTCCTAACGCTGTTACTGCTGTAGGTTTGGAATCTGAACCAAAACCGAGTGGAGCTGCCTGAATGGCATAGATAGGATCGAAAAAATCTGACTGGACTAAAAGTACTTCGCCTATACTACCTTCTTCAACTAATGATCTTGCGTGTTCTACAGCAGGAAAGAAACGTGTCCATACCCCATCCTGTAACATGACATTTTTCTGGGCTGCAGCATTATACATTTTCTGTGCATCATCAATATTTTCAGCAAAGGGTTTCTCACATAGAACATGCTTCCCCGCATCAATTGCAAGAAGGGTGTGTTCTTTGTGGAGTATGGTGATTGTGCCAATATAGACGATATCCACATCATCTGCAGATACCATGTCAGTGTAATTGTCGTACGCAGAAGGTATGTCAAATTGCTCAGCAAACTTTCTGGATCTGGACAGATCTCGTGCTGCAACTGCTGTTACGCTTGCTCCTGGACAAGCATGTAGCGACATGACCCATTGGGAAGATATTCTTCCTGCACCAAGTATACCCCATCGTAAAGGAAATGCTATATCTGCGGGATTTGTAAGACCTAAACGGATATCAAGAGGGATTGAAGATGGGAACTCTGATCTTGGTTTCATGTAGTATTAAGATAATTCTTCAGTATGAGAAATCAATAAAGTTGTCTATGTTACAATATATAGTCAAATATACATTACTTCATTGAGGAAAGTATATCACAATACTCTAAACTTTACCAGAATCAGAATATCCAGTTCTGATAAGTGTATTTAAATACTGTACTTGAGGTATTATATAATCTTAGGTGTCAGAGGTATTCAATTGTTGATATTAGGTGATGTATATTCTTTAGATATCAGATATGGCGTGAGAAGTCACGCCATATCTGATATACTTTACCTCAAAGTTTTAGTTTGTCATTATTCTTTGGAGGTAAAAATGACGAATGAAAATCATCGCCACTTAATAAATAAATTAGCAGAAGTTCCTGATAAACGCAACCCCCGTGGAAAACGACATCCGTTATCAGCTATCTTAGGACTTTCCGTGGTCGCCTTGATGTGTGGATATCGCAGTTATAGTGCAATCGCAGAATGGGGACGGACATACCCACCCCATTTTGCTATAGCACTTGGGGTCACTTATCCGAAGACGCCTTGTGCTTCAACACTCTATTATTGTTTCAGAGATTTAGACGTTCTCGCTTTAGAAAAAACACTCAGTGAGTGGGCAACCGAAGTGTTTGCATCTATGTCTGAAGAAAATATGAATGCGGTAGCGATAGATGGAAAAACTTTACGGGGAAGTCTCACTCAAGATGCTCAAATCACACATCTGTTATCTGTTGTGACACATCAACTCGGTATAACATTCACACAAAGACCCGTGTCTGACAAAACAAATGAAATCCCTGTTGCTTCCTGCATCCTTGACGCATTTGATGTCGCCGGAAAAGTGGTGGCAACAGATGCGCTTCTGACACAACGCTCGTTCTGTCAAGACTTATGTGATGCGGATGCGGATTATGTGCAACCTATAAAAGAAAACCAATCCGATCTATTGGAAGATATTCGTTCCGTATTTGAGACCAAACAATCGGACACCCCTACATCACACCCCACAAAAACATTTGAACAGATACATAAGGATCACGGCGCACATACAGATACTTATACCACTTTTGAAAAAGAGAAT
>CAZZBB010000107.1:0-10757 GCA_964652195.1 uncultured bacterium
ATTCCGACCTGCATATTAAAGCTGATTTTTTGACATAAAGATTTCTCATAATTAGGTTTGTATTTAGGACGTTTTTATTGATTGTCATCATTTATTCTTTAATTATATATTTCTTATAAAGGTTATGATTTTGAAATAGGATATACTCAAATTATTTAAGCATTTTTATTCAATTTTGTGCTTTGTAATATATGTAAGTTAACCAAATTTTCCACTTTTCTGTAGCAAAGACTTCCAATTTGCATCAAAAAGATAAACAAAGTTTTAGTTTGTGCTTAAAAAGTAGCTTCTGGTAATGTTAGATGTTAGATATAGATATTTTCTTCAATTTATTTATAAATTCTGTAGAAAACAGCGTGAAATCAGCAAATTGAAGTTATAGTTTTCAAATATGGTATTTGAATGCTGATTCATACTTACCCCAGCGATCTCAAGTTTGTCAGAGAAAGCATCCCTCCTTATTTTTATATAGACATTTGTTAACAACTTTCCGATTAATGATATTAATCACCTTCTGCAGTAGCGAAGTCTAACTGTGGGTTGGTTTCAATTTTTTTACTTGGTAGACTAAAGAATGCTTCAAGGATGAGTGCTACAATCATAGCAATGAGAAATGTCCGCCAGAGTTCACTTGCTAAGGATGAGGTGTCCCCTACTTCAACATCTATTCGTCTATATGACAGATCCGCGAACAGTCCATCCACTTTCTCATTGGGTTCTGCCTTA
Organism: uncultured bacterium; assembly: GCA_964652195.1. Lineage (GTDB taxonomy): Bacteria > Poribacteria > WGA-4E > WGA-4E > WGA-3G > MSPOR6. Next base: position 727 of record CAZZBB010000107.1, read on the forward strand.
GCAGTATCTTCTTCTTCGTCTCTATTGACTGCAACCCATTGATCTTCATTTTGATAGACTCCAGCGTGTAAACCGCGTTGTGATAGCGATTCTACCTTCCCTTCAGGGGCAACGGTCTTCCATTGAGTGTTATCACTAAATATGTCTAAAGATGCATGACGTTGAGAAGCCATTGCTAATGCACTACTCCCTTGTGCTAATACACGATTCAACATTATATAAAAGGTTATACCGTCCCGTTCAAAAGATGAGTATTGTGCTGTTGGTAAAGTACTACAAAAGTATACGGCGCCGCGATCTGTTGGAATATGTGATATAAGGGGAGCATCATTGCCGAATCTTGCTAAGGTTGTTCCCTTCGTTTCAAGGGTACGATATCGAAATGTACGCAGTTCGTTTAGCGGTAAGGGATCACCACTATCTACATGAGCTAATATATCTGTATCACCGCGCCACCATGAGATCTCATACGGATTACCCCCTTCGGCATCATTCCATTCATTCCACTCGGATTCATAAAATTGAATACCTGTATTCTTACTTGGTGGAAAAAAGAAAACTGCTTTTCCTTCATTTACGAAGTTCTGGATTTGTTCAGCAACCAATCCATCCGGTAAAGCTGCTTGCCATATTAATAGTGCCGTGTTTACCCAATCAATCTCCGCTATGCGTTCTATAGGGACAACATCCGCTTGATGCTGCAGTCGAGAATTTGCTGGAATTGCAAGGGCACGACGGAAAACTTCACCTGTGTTTGCACTATCACTAACTATAACTGTATTCCTTACAGGTGGTTCAGAGAAAACAAAGAAGAATCGATTATCCAATGGGTTTGCATCGCCGGGTAGTCCAACCGATCCCCAACCAGTTTTAAGTGTTCCATCAATTGGAATTCGATGTCCTTGTATAGATGCCCCTTGAGCATCAAGTTCCACCTCCACGACAGAACGGACATTATTGACATCAAACTCAATTGGGATCTTAGGTATACCAGTGTTATACCCTTCAGTACGAACTCTTATATCGAGTATGAGTTCAGCTTCGTTGCCGTGTTGCCACCGTTGTATGTTATTGACCCTAACAGATAGATTGTTCTCAGGTATTTCTGAATATGCTAAAAGGAAAAAATGAATACCTTCTAACTGCGTAAATTCGTTGTGTAATGCATCCCATCGACCACTATTAACTACCCAATCATTCTCCCGTAGATCTGAACATATCCATACTTCTGCACGTCCGGAGTTATTCGCTTTTAGATATGTTAATGCTGTTTCCAGCATGCTGGGAATATCGGCAGTAGTTGCACTGGCTTGGGTCATGGGAAGGCTTAGTAATGCATCTGGTGATTCAACATCCTGAAGTTTTCCGGTTGCACTGTCAATTAGAACGAGGTTATTTCCGTAATCCCCTTGTTTTAGTAAATCAGCTAACTTTTTTAGTGCTGTAGTTCTTTTTGATTCATTTGCTTGTAAATCTTGTGTCTCCATACTGGCGGATCTATCGAGTAGCACCATAGTGACATCCGGTTTTGTCATGCCAATGCTACCAAGCCATCCACCTGATAAGGGGCGACTGATTGCAAAGATGAGTGCTGCGATAGCCAATGTTCGCATAAGTAATATAAGGATATGTCTTAGCCGTGCCATCCCTTTACTCATACGTTTTGCGGTTATGAGGAACATCATTGCTGCCCAAGGAACGGTTCGATGTCTGCGTTGGTTAATTAGATGTATAATTATTGGGAGTAGTATTAAAGGTAGTGCAAATAATGTAAGTGGTTGTAGGAAATTCATAATTGGCTATTGGCTATCAGCTATCCCCACTTATTGCTTTTTAGGTGTGCGTCCTAAGAGGAAGCGAGCCAGTAAGTCTCCGTAATCTTCGTGTATATTTACCCTATGATAGTCAATCTCTGTATCACGGATAACTTCATCCATATTCTCTATATAGGTTTCTATTGCTCTTCGATATTGCGTTCCAATGATGTGTGGATCTGCTAATACGGGTTCTCCTCCCTCTAAATCAACAAATCGCATCGGGCGGTCAAATTCGAAATCAAGTTCGTTTTGCTCCAAGAGATGAAAGACAGCAACATCATGTTTTCGAAAACGGAGATGTTCAAAACAATTTCGAGCTTCTTCAGGGTCAATAAACAAATCAGATAGGACTATAATCATAGCGCGCTGCGGTACACGTTCAGCCGCCTCATGGAGTATATCAACCAACCCTGTTTCACCTGTAGGTTCCACAGATCCAAGTTCATCAAGTACAGCCCCAAGATGTGTTGCGCTCCGTTTTGGCGGTATTTCTTTATGAAATTGTTCCCCCGCACAATAAAGGCCTACTGCATCACCTTGCAGTGCAGCAATATATGCTAATGTACCACCAATTCTTCGCGCATAATCAAGTTTACTCATCCCGTTATTCGCGAAACCCATCGAACCACTGGTGTCAACAATAAGGCATAGGCGTAGGTTTGTATCTGCTTCAAACTCTTTAATATAATACCGATCATTTCGTGCATAAGCACGCCAATCAAGCCTTCGAGTATCGTCTCCGGGTACATATTTTCGATATTCAGCAAATTCAAGGCTTGAACCTCGAATTGGACTGCGATGTTTCCCTGCCACACTTCCAATCATCGGTAAACGGGCATGTAGTTCTAAGGTCGATAGCCGTTCAAGAACTTTCTGATCAAGGTAATCTCGTCTTAGTTGTAAAGCCATAAATAGTTGTTAGTTGTCGGTTAATAGTTTAGTTCTCTTTTTAGACCGCTGAACATCTTTGTGATGGTTGTGATTCTTGTCATGTAATTCAGTAGATTATTGAAGATTAATACAGTTTAAATCCTACAGAGTAAGATTAGCTATTCTGTTTCATGGATAGATGTCAAAAACACAGGAGCGACTTAATTCTCAGAAAGTTCTTCTACAAGACGGTCAACGATGTCTCCACTGGTAATGTTTTCCGATTCAGCAGCGAAGGATGTGATGACTCTGTGTCCTAACACCGGATTTGCAACAGCAACGATATCCTCAAGCCGTGCCATATAACTTCCACTAAGTGCTGCGCGGGCTTTTGCCCCAAGAATTAGATATTGAACCGCTCGTGGTCCGGCTCCCCAAGCTACAAGTGGTCTTAGCCATTCTGGTGCAGCATCACCTTTTGGACGTGTACTTCTTGCTAAATCCACAGCAAATTCGAAGATGTGCTCCGGTACTGGTACACGGCGTACAAGATTCTGAAACGCCAAGACTTGCTCACCTGTGATTACATGATCCAAACTTGGTAATGACATACCTGTTGTTGTTCTGGCAATTTCGATTTCTTCCACACGATCTGGATAATCAACTTCAATTCTGAACATGAATCTATCCAATTGTGCTTCTGGAAGTGGGTATGTTCCTTCCTGTTCAATTGGGTTTTGTGTCGCAAGTACAAAAAAGGGTGGATCTAACTGGTATGTTCTACCGATAACAGTAATCTTATGTTCCTGCATTGCTTCAAGCATGGCTGCTTGTGTTTTTGAAGGAGCTCTGTTAATTTCATCGGCAAGGATTAGGTTAGCGAAGAGTGGTCCCTTGACGAACTCAAACTCTCGTCTTCCGCCGGGAATTTCCTGTAAGATATCAGTACCCGTGATGTCCATAGGCATTAAATCGGGTGTAAATTGTATTCTTCTGAAAGACAATGCCATGGTATCAGCGAAACAACTTACTAATAGTGTTTTTGCTAATCCGGGTACACCCATTAATAGGGCATGTCCTTGTGAAAAGAGACAGATTGCTAAGTTCTCTATGACTTGCTCTTGTCCAATGATGATCTTGTGAAGTGTATTTTTTAATTCACCGTATACTTCTCCAAGCTCATCAATAGCAGCAACATCATCGGCATCCATTTGGTCGGTATGTTGTGGTGTTTGCATTATTTATCCTTGGATTGTTAATTAGTTGATAGTTGTTAGTTATTGGTTGTTAGTTTTTAGTTTTTCTTCAGAAATTTCTTGAAAAATTCAAACAAGGTTTCATTTCTCTTAGTCTTAAGACGCTGTTTCAGGTAGAAATGGTTGCATAAATATGCCTTTAATAGTTTAGAATATTACTGGAAGGTCATAGTTGCCAACATTGAGTTAGGGTTAATATCGACGTCTTTGTACATATTGGGATCTGCCGGGTAACTTTTCGATGTTTGTATCCATCCATTGTAAACGAGTTTTGAGCCAAGTTTTCATTGTATCTACTTGTCCCTGATAGGTAGGTGATCCCGGTCCAGGGTTAGTAAAAAGTGTATGTCGTAATACGGGCCATCTTTGGTAGTTCCGCTTCTGTGCGTCTGATAAGTATACTGCTGTCCGATCTATTTCATTTAGTAGAGCTGAATTGGATAGTTCTTTCTTACGGAGTGTCTTCCATCTCTTTACAAGTTTCTGTTTAAAGTTATCGTCTGTAATTAATCGATGCCACCAAAATGGAACGGGGTTTGTATAGATCAACCAAGAATATGTTTCCACACCTTGATTAATAACAGTGTTTCCCATAGATAAATTAAAATCCCAGACAGGTCCCATATTTAACTTCTCATTTCTGTCCTTATACATATACGCGCTATATCGAAACCCATCGATATTTTTGAATAACTCATTGATTATAAAATGATCAATGAAAGAATCAACATCAATATACTTTGCATAACCAATATCTGGGTCTTTATATTCACTGCTGGATAAAGTGTATTCGAAATCGTTCATATATCTTTGTATCCACCTCTTCTGCTCCCATGTCATATTCCGTTCTTTAGGATATACATAAGCCAATCGTGTACCATGATTTGTAAAGAAGAATCTCTCTTGATGATCGTTCTTATCTATCTTCAACATATAACCCCCTGTGATTTCAGGAGGCTCTTTATGGGTTGATTGTAAAGATTGAATGGGAACTCTGTCTTTTCCTCGTTTTATTTTCTCAATTAGCAAATATACACCGACATAATGTCGCGCATCTATTTCCTTATCCCTGCCTATATTCAGGAAAACTTCAACAAATCTGGTTCGAGTTGCATATCTACCAATACGATTACTGAATTCATACGCCAAGTAATTCCGCATAAGTGCTTTATCAGCATAGGGTCCGTTTAACACCCAATCTGAACCTGCTGGCATTCCAAGTAAAGAAACATCTTTGTCATTACCTGTATCATCCTGGATTTCAATACCATACTGTTTCTTAGGAAACATTTGAGATGTTTGTCCTCTAATCTCAATCCCAATTTTTCCATCAAAATGTGTGTGTCTGCTATCCAGTCCATTTCTGCCGCCAGACGCATCGTATATAATTCTCATGTGAGCGGGTGTTTTCGGCTCATCTGGTATCCTCTTACCATAGGTATCAATTATCAGGAGCGGTAGATTAGACCTATGTTTCCAAGGTCCACTTAACGGTGAGGATGGAGAATGAAAACGACTTTGTCGTTGTGGGTAATATCTACGGCTTGAAGGTCTATTCTTCTCATTGGATTGCTGAGCAGTAAATGACTTTTGCCGTTGATAGGATTGACTAAGGGTATCGGCAATATATATGACAAATAGACAGAAAACGATACCCGTAAGAAGTAGGACAAATATTTTCTTTGATCGAAACATAGTCGTTGTCGACCTCAATGTGATATTCGGAAGGTGCTATAGGAGAATATATTAAGGTAGATAGGGTTTGTTAGGAATTAATTCCTTATCAGCCATGGCAAAATTATTTCTTAGCAAGCCTTGAACGAATAATGGTGTATTTTTAATTATGGGGTCTTTTAATGTTCTGCGTGTTAACAGTATACCAGAGAATGAAGAGTAATATCAATGAAAAGTAAGATAGAGTTATGTGATTTCATTAATTCCGCTTACGTCATTGTATCACAGACAGTATCCAGTCCTTAATGAGTTTCAATACTTCTGGTGAGATGGTCTCCTCAATTACGGCATATTCATTGACTAATCCTGTTTTTGCATGTTGGAAGAGATGGTTTAGTTCTGGTATACGATGAATTGTCACGTTTTGATTCCCACCTTGTTCCAGCGCACGTACAATAGCAGTTATATTTTGATCCGCATCGACTTGTACATCAAGTTCACCGTTTAGTGCTAAAACAGGTGTTCTAATTTTATGTAAATAAGGTTGTGGATTGAAGGTGAGAAAATATCGCATCCATGGATTTAGTGCTTGTTTAACTGATGCCTGCACCATTCTGTCATCCACTTTGTCAGCTTGTATACCGTTTAGCTCAAACTGTTTATGTACAATTATACTCACCTGCGGATGCAGTTCAACATCTGGCTTATCCGAAGTTAAAATTGTAAATAGACTATCAAGTAGTGTCATTAATGCTTTCTTACGTTCCTCTTCAAACCCCATTGCATCGTAAATTCGCTCGTTCTGTTTTCGGAGGAGTTCCGAACCTACCACCCCCGGTGCAGCCAGGAGTATACTAAACTTAACATCATCATTTCGACTTGCAACAATAGTTGCAATTGCACCACCTTCACTGTGACCGATTAACCCAACAGATGCAATTCTCTTATCATTCTTAAGAAAGGCAACTCCGGCGTCTACGTCAGTAGCAAAATCAGCAGTTGTAGGTGGTTGGGGGTGCTGTGTTGATTTACCAATGCCGGGATCATCAACTCTGAGCACTGCGATACCGGCGCGGGTGAGGTAGTCGGCAATTACCCAAAACGGCTTATGTCCAAATATTGTCTCATCTCTGTCTTGCAAACCGCTACCAGTGATCAGTAGTACAGCGGGAAAAGGTCCTTCATTGAAGGGTAAGGTTAGCGTACCAGCAAGATTAACAGTACCATTTTTATATTCAACTTCTTCTATTTTGTATGGGAAGGGTGGTTTCGGTTCTTGTGGTCTGGATGGACCGGCTATTTTCTCTCGTGAAAGATGGAAATCGAATGTAAAACCTGCCTGTGTGAATTTTCCTTTGATGATCTGCTCTTGTAGCTGTCCATCAAAAGTAGGATTACCCGGGACACCATTAATAGAGAATCTTACATTGGGTATTTCTTCAGTTTCATCTATTTGAAAGTCGTACAACGATAATCCTATTGCCCCTTGAGCGGGGATGTCGATTGTGCCGTTCCAACTACCATCTTTTTTCGAAAGGTCTATCTTAACGTTCAGTGGTTGGTTAGGAACATCTATCGTTCCTTCCCAGTGTCCGCCTACTTGATTCTCAACTTGACTGATAGAATTAGAAGCAAATAAGACGAGAAGAATGAGTATTATATGTATGTTGTATTTCATGTATGATATGTGTATATTTTAGAATAAATCATTCCACCTCTATTATTACATATTTCTTCTTTCATGTCTTGAGTAATTAGTCATGTATCAGGATTATTTAGTTTCTATTAGCAGTAAGAGTATTGATGTTTCTGAGTTTTTTACAGAAAGGACGAAAATCAAAGTTCTCACCCATCAAGAGACCTAAGTTAAATGAGGAATACTGCAAATTAAATCGTACTTAGGATACTGCGTTAATAGTTGACATTGAAATAATGAATAGTTATACTAATTGACAGATGTTGATAAGTTCCGAAAGTTTGAAAAGAGAAGTATTTGAAAATACATAGTAGATTTGATAAAATGTTGACGCTTGGGATAGTCTCCTAAGTTGTAATAGATTTGTTTGTCTATTTTGGATGATATCCCATGCCCTAAAAGTCAAGAGTAAATTAAAAAACGCATTTTCATGACGCTATATAGCCTGAGTGCCGATTGTTAGTAGGTTAAACACTATTCTAAGAAATCTCAGTTAATTACGTTATCAGGTATGTTTCCTCCACTGCCCATCTGTAACTCTGTCAATCAACAATCGAGCTTTTTGACTCTCACATACCTGTTTCTCTATTTCACTTGGATCCCACTGTTGTAACAGTTGGGATCCAAGTGAATCACAGATCTCTTCATATTCACCTTTATTCGCAAGATTATTGAATTCCTCAGGATCTTCAGATATATCATATAATTCAGGAGGATCTCCAAGACTAAAATTATATTTATACTTCCCTTTTCGTAACATTGCCATGGGACGTTGTACACCGTGGGCAAGATATTCAGAAAATGCAGAATCTTTCCAATTCGAATCGGTTCCATGTATCAAGGGCAATAAACTATCCCCATCCAATTGACTGTTTACTTGTTCTCCAGACAAATCAACCAGCGTAGCAGTCAAATCAACAAGAGACACAACTTCATCAATCCTCCTACCTGCATAAAGACGATCTGGGAACATAATCTGCAGCGGTATACGAACAGAGGCTTCATAGAAGTTAGACTTACGCCACATACCGTGTTCTCCGTTCATCTCACCGTGATCACTGGTATAAATTACTATCGTATTTTCTAACTGACCTGTCTCCTTAAGCGTTTGAAGAAGATTTCCAATCTTTTCATCCAGATATGTAATCAATCCATAATAACCCATCCGTGCACGGCGCACTAATTCCTCTGGAAAATCTATACATCCAAACATACTTCGCATACGTTGGTATACAGGATGTTGGTTCTCCAAATGTCCATCTGGTATATTTGGCATATCAATTTCATCAATTGGATAAAGATCCCAAAATCGTTGTGGTACAACAAGCGGAAAATGTGGCGCGATAAAAGATACGTTTAATGCCCAAGGTTGATTCTTCCTATCGGTTTCACGCAGATATGCAATAGCCTGTTCTTCTGCAAGGTCGTCTATTTCAATTTCTACTGTTGTTCCCGGTCCTGCTCCTGCCAATCCCTGCCAAGGACGGGCTGCTGGTGGTGTGCCTTTCTCCCAATCAGTTAATCCGTGTTGCCGTTCAGCATGGAGATCCCGTGCAAGTTGTGTCCGAAACCCGTGCAATTGATCCATTCCTCCAAAGTGCTGTTTACCTGACAGTACAACATCATAGCCAGCAGCACGTAAATAATGTGTCCATGTTACTGCATCAGGACGTAATGGTGCCGCATTATTCCATGCACTAATCTTATGAATATACCTACCTGACATAAAAGACATTCTTGAGGGCATACAGAGTGGTGAATTGCAGTATGCATTCTCAAATGTGATCCCATTTTCAGAGAGTCTATCCATATTTGGCGTCTGCACAAGTGGATGTCCATAAGGACCACTATACATTGGGGCATGTTCATCAGACATGATGAGAAGGATGTTTGGAAATTCGTTTACTGGCATTGAGTTTATCGACTATTGAATTTTGAAAAAATATAGATGAATTGTTTGAAACTGATATTTATGAATCAATTTTAATTCTATTGAAACCTATGAGTTATACTAAAATCGCATTACGGACACATTCTTCCACAGCAAATTGATCGAATTGAGATAAGTGACACCAGGAAAATCCGCTATCACCACATCTCCTGGCTTCACGGTGCCCATTCATCCCACTCCTTGTCTCCTTCAACATTCCACCAATCAGTACTATCCATATATGAATCCTTGTTGGGTAATATCCAAGGTTGTAGGAATATATCCTTCCAGTTATCTTCTATAATCCACCAATCATTTTCTAAGGTTTCACCTTTAAATAACAACCAATACTTCCTAAATAGATGTTCCAGTAAATCTATGCAATTATGTACTTCTTGAAAAGCTGGTTCTACATTTGGATGTTGTATATCAATATGAATAATACACTTGTCAGCTATACGAACAAAATGTTCTCCATATTCCGTTAATTCTCTTAGATCTTGGTTGACTCGTTTAGGATCAACAAAAGTCATCTGGGATCCAGCAAATTCATTTAAAAAGATGTCTTCAGCATTCTTATGTTCAGATTGATTTAGATTCTCTAAGAATAACTCAAGAGATAGGAGTCTGGGGGTTTCTGTTATTTCGTATAATAACCCAAGTTGCTACCTATATCCAAACAGCATTTTTATATTTGTAGCAATAATGAATAAATAAACTTTCAACTCAAAACCAGCAGATGTTACCGCGTGTATTGATTTTGGTAAGAGTTGGGTAATGAGACTATT
>CAZZBB010000108.1:0-18995 GCA_964652195.1 uncultured bacterium
GAACAACGCTATAGTCCCGGCGCGGCAGGGACCGTCACAAATAATCTCAAAGCGTTGGGTGTAGGGACGGTCTATACCTTAGGCGTTATCGGTGAAGATGGATTTGGTGGGACACTCCTCAATTGTCTACAGGCGAATGGATGCCTGACGGATTTTATGGTACAGGTGCCAAATTGGGTGACACCTACCTATCTTAAACCGATTCACCGCGGCTATGAAGGTGTGGAAACGGAGGGACCGCGCTTTGATATTGAGAACCAATCCCCAATGGCGACGGAAGTTGAAGCGTCGGTTATTGACGCACTCCAAGCGTGTATTCCGCTTGTTGACGGTATAATCGTTGGCGATCAGATGCCACTTGAGAACTTGGGTGTTGTCACCAACCACGTGAGAGAAGAATTGTGTGAATTAGCATTGGCATTTCCAGAAATTATCTTTTTTGCCGACTCACGTACACGGATCGGTAAATATAAAAACGTTATCATTAAACCGAACCGGTTTGAGGCGAAACGTGCTATTCAGCCAGAATGCGGTGGACAGGAAATTGACATTCAAGAGGCAAAGCAGTGTGCCGTCACCCTTGCAGAGAGAACGCAAAATACCGTGTACGTCACCCTCGGTGAAAACGGTATCCTTGTCTATTGTAAGGATGAGTTCACCCACATCCCGGGCATCCCAATGGATGATGAGACCGATCCTGTTGGCGCGGGGGACAGTGTTTCAGCAGGACTTGTGGCGACACTTTGTAGCCTTGGCGTTGATGCCGCTGTTGATGCCGCATATATTGGGAATCTCGTGGCTTCGATTACTGTCACCAAAATCGGTACGACTGGCACTGCTTCACCCACAGAAATCCTTGAACGCCATCGGAGCCTTGCGAATTTATGAACGTTTTTGATGCGATCACACAGCGCCGAAGCCATCGCGGAACATTTCTGAAACGGACAATAGATGCTGCTGACCTTGAGAAACTCATTGAGGCTGCGCGATGGACACCTTCGCCGTTCAATGTCCAACCTTGGGAACTTCTGCTCATTCAGGAAGCGGAAGGCAAAATAGCGCTCGCCGAGATCACAGCGCGCGCTGTCGTTGACCAATTCAAGGATGCCAAGTTTCTGGATGACAACAGTCGATGGATGCGTCTTACAGAAGCGGAATGGCAGGAACACGGCGATGGCGTTCTCCTCGAAGAACACGTTACATTACCGAAACCACTTCAGGACGCGCCTGACAAGTTATTGCAAAGCTTGCTAAAAAATGCGAAATCTTTCACGCTTTTGGGGCATCTGGGCGCGGGTAAAATACCTGCCAAAGAAATTGCTACACAAGTACGCGAGGCTCCACTCCTCATGTTGGTAACAATGAATTGTAAGAGGTATCCACCTGGTGAAGGCGGAACTCGGTGGATGTGGCTGAGCATGGGGATGTTGATCCAAAACATACTCCTCGCTGCGACTGCCTTGAAAATCGGTGTGCAGTTTGTGAGTCCGCCGCTCGAACGCGCAGCGGATCGTGAACAGATCCGCCAACTTTTCAATATTCCTACCTCTCATGAGGTGATTACGCTACTCAGGATGGGATACGTTGAGGAAAGTGGTGCGGACTCCGTGCGCTTGGAAACTTCGGAGTTTGTACATCTCGAGAAAGTAGGAGACACGGAGCGTTAACAGCGACATAGGCGGGCATGGAAACCCGCCACAACACGGGGTGTGCCTATTGAGTTTCGCGATTCTGCAGAAGTTCTTTCAATGCCGCTTTCTGTCTTTTCAGCCGCCGAAGTTGGCGTTGACGGATTTGTGTCCGGCGCCGGACCTGTCCGCTTTTACTTCTTGGCATAATTTTACCCCCTTTCTTGGACTGTTTTGGCGAGGTACATGACTGCAGATGTGCAACGCGCTTCTACCTCTGCCATTGCGATAGCAAGTTCTGCTTCTGAACGTGCATGTAATTGGAGTTTCTCTTCGGTAACTGTAATGTACCGTTCATTCTCTACGTCAGCAAATTCAATCTGTTCTTCGTTCTCGTTTACCAAAGCGTAGGTGGCAAACGTATCCTGTCCAGATACGCCATCTGTTGACTTTTCAAAGTTATCTTTTATTCCTAAACCGTTAAAATTTTTATAGAGCGCGCAGGCAGGAAGCTCATCAGGCGACAATGTTGGTGGCGACGGTGCTATTTCTGATGGAGTTGGTTCCTGAAGAACAGTCGGTTCTGGCTCGGAAGATTGAATAGGTGGTGCAGGCAGATCCCTTTCTGCCGCTATAGACGTAGACAAACTGTCTTCAATAACGACTTCTTCTGTTTCTATCGCTTCTGTATGGAGAGAAACCGATTCGACGGGTTCAGATTCAACCGCATCCTCTAAACCGGTATTTGAAAAGGCCGGAAGCGGTTGAGATTGAGATGTTTCGGAATCTTCTTGTGCCAGGACATCCGTAAGAATTTCCTTGACATCTTCACGACCGTCAATAATTATGTCTATTTCTTCCACGAGTGCGCGTAACGTTTCGATACCGATGGTTTGAATCATTGGGTGAAACGCCAATATCTCCGGTGGTGCTGCTTCAAAAAGTGAACGCGTAACAAAAGCGACTTCAGCGAGTTCTCGGTTACCAGTCCGCTTGAGACGTACCTCACATGCTGTCAGTGCCTGTGTTAATTTTTCCATGAAATCCGGTGTAACCAGATGTGGGAGCACTTCTAAACGAAAGTGATCACTTGCCTCTTCCGCTTCTGGCACTACGATGGATGGATCCGCATTTATGGCTGCTTCATCTACTACATTTACATTTGTAAGATCAATTGATTCTTCCTCAGACTCAAGAAGGTACTCCGATATATCCATGGGTGCCTCTGTATGCTCCGTTTCATCGTGTTCAAGTACTTCCATCACCCGTTTGTGCATCAGTATCGGATCGAAATGTACGCCCTCAAACTCAGGTTCATCAAGCAGCTCCCGGCTCTGTGAGATGCAGGCGTGTAAATGTTCCTCTTCGGATTTTTCATGAGGGAGTCTACGTTGCTTCTCAAGTGCGAGTTGCTTTTGTCTGGTTTTTCGGTCGCGATTCCGTTTTTCGCGTTTCCGTGCCACATTTGTGGTGCGGCGTCCCTTTTTCTTTGCCATGATGATGTGTTTTTATGATTGCTTAAGATTGTTATTCGATGAACGCTTCGGATAATTACTGTGTATTCCGAACGGCATCTACCCTCTATTTTGATGTATTATTTAAGTATATACCAACAAATTTTCTATGTCAAGTCTAAATTTTATAGGCATTTGAGACGCTTTTATTGTGAAGCCATAGGTGAAGCTGACAATTTTTGGACTGTATATTACAATTTTTACGCCATAATTTGCTTAATTGCGTCACATTTAGTATAATTACTAATAGTACCATTTTTTTTGGGGTTAAAGGAGGCGTAGGTTGTTCGCTACGTTTTCTAACGCTATTAGTTTGTAAACGTGTGTGTTAATTTATCACCAGTTGTGAAATCAGTAGTGAAAATCTGGCGTTTACGCCAAAATCATAAGGAAAATTATATGTCTTATAAAAATTACATTAAGCCGGTCGTCCTCGCGCTCAGCATTGTTATAGGCGTTTTGTTGTGCACGTTTACGACGGTTATAGCCGATCAACATGCCGAAACGACTGAAGAAGCAGAAACCACAAGCGAGGCAGAAACAACTGAAGAAGCATCCGAAGAGGACGCGCCTGTCCAGCTTGAAAGTCTTGTTGTTGTCGGTACGCGTGCAAGACCGCGTTCCGTCTTGGATTCAGCAGTACCGATCGATATTGTGTCAAACGATGCCTTTGAAAAGCAGGGTGGCGCGGATCTACCGGATCTGCTGAGAACTTTGGTGCCATCTTATAACGTTAATACACAGCCGATTAGTGATGCGTCAACAGTCGTACGTCCGGCGAATTTACGCGGACTTGCTCCAGACCATACACTCGTGCTTGTCAATAACAAGCGGCGACACCGTGCCGCAGTGATTCACTGGCTCGGGAACGGTTTATCTGATGGTTCACAGGGACCTGACCTGGCACCTATTCCCGCAATTGCCCTGCAACAGGTAGAGATCCTCCGTGATGGCGCATCCGCACAATACGGTTCTGATGCTATTGCGGGTGTGATGAATTTTCGATTGAAAGACAACTATGAAGGCGGTTCGTTTGAATTTAAACCCGGTATCTACCAATACGGCGACGGTCGGCAATTTGCCCTCGCTGGCAACATCGGTTTAGGGAATCCAGACGCGTGGACTAGCCTCAGTTTTGAATACGGCGGCGCAGATCCGACCATCCGGTCTGTCCAACGTACAGATGCCCTAAACTTGGTTAAGGCAGGCAATTTCCGTGTGAAAGACCCCGCGCAAATTTGGGGACAGCCGATTATAGAGAATGACGTTAAACTCTTCGCCAACTACGGTGCCTCCATCACGGATACCATCGAGTTCTATGGGCATGCCAACTACGCACGAAAGCGTGTTGAAGGTGGGTTCTATTTCCGAAACCCAAACACTCGCAATGGCGTGTTTAGCCCAAGCGGGAAGGATGATACGTTGCTCGTCGGAGATCTGCGGGGTTTGTCAACCGAGATGGCGGCCTGGGAAGCCCGAAAGACGGAGTGGGAAGCCGAAAATGCAGCAGCAGTGGAAGCCGGTGAGGCGTTCCCCGAACTCTCACCTCACGATGCTGACGATATCCCGATAGTCAACCACGTGCCTGATGCCGAACGGTTGCAAGCCGTCAAGAATGACCCGAATCTATTCAATTTCCAAGAGATGTTCCCAGGCGGATTCACTCCCAGATTTGGTGCATTTATGTGGGATAGTTCCGTCGTCGTTGGCGTTAAAGGAACCGCGCTCAAAGACACATTGGGTAAGGACTTAACATGGGATCTGAGCGGCTCTTTCGGACGCAACCATGCTGATTTCTTTATCTTCAATACCGTTAATGCTTCGCTCGGTCCAGATACACCGACATATTTTGATCCGGGCGACTATATCCAAACGGATTATAACCTCAACTTTGATGTAACCTATCCGCTCAGCGACATGGTCTTCCTCGCTTCTGGTTTGGAATATCGGGATGAAGGATTTGAAATCATAGAAGGCGAACGCGAGTCGCATCAGATCGGGCCCCTCGCGGCGCAAGGCTTCACGGCTGCCTCCAACGGATTTTCAGGGTTCAGCCCAGTTGCGGCAGGCAAGTGGCACCGTTACAACGTTGCCGCCTATCTGGAAACTGAAATTAGACCGATTGATCCGCTCCTGCTCGCGCTGGCTGTGCGCGGTGAACAATTTGAGATTTTCGGTGGCACCCTGAACTACAAAGCCGCTGCAAACTACAAGATTACGGAAACGATGCGGTTACGAGGAAGTTATAGTAGTGGGTTCCGTGCACCGACACCCGGACAGCAAAATACATTCAACATTACCACTGAATACGATTTTGAGAAGGGTGATCTCGTTAATAAAGGAACAATTCCTTCCACCAACGAGGCTGTTGGTGTTGTAACAGGCAAGGAAGATAACTCGCTTGACCCGGAAAAATCAAATAACCTCACTGCTGGGTTTACCGTCGATATTCTGGGGGTAAACTTCACCGCTGATATTTTTGATATTCGGCTGAAAAACCGGTTATCGGTGTCACAACACTATACATTGGATGAGGAACAGAAGGCGCAGCTCATCGCCGAAGGTGTAACCAGTGCAGCGAATCTGGAAACATTCCAGTTCTTTATTAATGACTTCAATACCAGCACCCAAGGTCTTGACTTTGTCGCCACAGCACCAATACCGAATGGCACGCTCATTGCCGTGTATAACTTTACGTCAACTGAGGTTACCCATATCGTAGTCGACGGAGAACTCGTCGAATTAACTGATGAGTTTGATGATCCTGAATATGATGGTTGGGATAATGCCACGCTGAACTTTGACCGAACCAGGGAACTGGAAGAGAATTTACCCAAACATCGCGCCAGCCTGACGCTCGCGCAATCCATAACGGATGGCTGGGGAGTCATCGGGCGCGCCAATTATTTTAGTGGTTGGTTCGATTCTGAGGATTACTTACAGAATCCAAAGGTAGAAGGCACTGGAGAATACACTGGAAAGGTTACTGTGGACTTGGAAACGACTTACACCGTGGAATCCGGATTGGCACTCACGCTCGGGGGAAGAAATATCCTTAATACCTATCCGGATGAAAATCCCAATGGTGCTGATTCTGTCGGCAACAAATATGGGCAATTCAGTCCTTTCGGTTTTGATGGCGCATTCTGGTACGCAAAAGTTGGCTATAGTTTCTAAATATAAAACATAGTATTTTGGTAGGCGTGTAAGTTAGCTGTTTTCATGAGCTGATAACACACGCCTTCCTGTTTTAAGTCATGTTGTAATTGCTATGATTTGACTCTATAAGGGAGAATATTGTGAATACTACACCTACCTTTAAATTCCTTCGTAACTCATTTTGCTTGATATTGGTCGTTTCTGTTGCTTTTATACCTACAGACATTCTTGCTTCTAATCATGAAACTGAAACCGAATTAAATCAAATTGTTGAACTCGAAGGTATGGTTATTGTGGGTAGACGGGATAAACCTCGGTCTATTTTAGATTCTGCTGTGCCAATTGATGTGTTACCCAGTGCAGATATTGTCAATCAAGGAACATCAGATTTACCCGATTTAATACGAAATTTAGTTCCATCATATCATGTTAACGCGCAACCGATTGCTGACGCAGCTACAGTTGTACGACCCGCAAATCTTCGAGGATTAGCTCCAGATCATACATTATTACTTGTCAATGGAAAGAGACGGCACCGTGCTTCAGTAATCACCTGGTTAGGAAATGGACTTTCTGATGGTTCACAAGGTGCAGATCTTTCACCTATCCCTTCTATTGCATTGAAGCAGGTAGAAGTACTGAGAGATGGCGCATCTGCACAATACGGTTCCGATGCCATAGCTGGAGTGATGAACCTACAATTAAAAGACAATCATAAGGGCGGATCAATTCTGCTAAAACCCGGGATATACCAAGCAGGAGACGGACTCACTTACAATGTAGCTGCAAATATCGGGTTAGGTACAAACGATCTCTGGACTAACCTGAGTTTAGAATACGGGGGTTCAGATGAGACTGACCGTTCCATACAACGGGATGATGCGGCTGCATTAATTGCTGTTGGAAATACGAACGTTGCAGACCCAGCACAACCTTGGGGACATCCCATCATCAGAAATGATGTCAAGTTTTTTGGAAACTTCGGTTCTACCATTGCTGAGAATCTTAATGTCTATGGACATGCTAATTACGCACAGAAGCAGGTTGAAGGTGGATTCTATTTTCGCAATCCAAATACCCGTGGTGCTGTATTTAGTAATGATGATGGTGAAACCTTATTGGTAGGACGAATTGGTGGTGAAGGTGAGATTCCTGTCGTGAATATTACTGACAATGTCCCTGATCCTGTGGCATTAAAGCAAGTATTTGATGACCCTAATCTATTCACATTTCAAGAACTCTTTCCAGGAGGATTTACACCACGGTTTGGTGCAGACACACAGGATGCATCAATTCTTATTGGACTCAAAGGTACACTTGCCAATGAAATAGGATGGGATTTGAGTGGATATTACGGAAGACACGCTTCTGATTTTTTTATTAAAAATACAGTTAATGCCTCACTTGGACCGGATACACCGACAGAATTTGATCCAGGCGACTATGTCCAAGCGGATTCAAGTTTCAACCTTGATTTTACATTACCTATACATAACAGCATATCACTTGCTGCTGGAGGAGAATACAGGACGGAGACTTTTGAAATCATACAAGGTCAAGAAGAATCCTGGAAAATTGGTCCACTTGCCAGTCAAGGGTTTAGCTCTGGTTCAAATGGTTTCCCTGGATTCAGCGATATTGCTCAAGGTAAATGGTCACGATCAAACTTTGCTGGCTATTTAGAGAGTCAATTATCTCCCTTTGATTATTGGACAGTAATTGGGGCTGTCAGGGGTGAATACTTCGATGATTTCGGGAGTACGCTGAATTATAAAATTGCAACAAACTTCGGTTTGAAGGATTTTATTAAATCCTTAGTCTCGGTTAATCCAGACCTCGATCTAAGGGTTCGAGGGAGTTATAGCACAGGTTTTAGAGCGCCAACACCCGGACAACAAAATGCTTTTAATGTAACTACTGAATTCGGTGAGAACAATACTTTGGTGAATAAGGGAACTATCCCCTCTACCCATGGTGCAGCAAGTTTAGTCGGAGGTAAAGCACTTGAACCCGAAAAATCCACTAACTACACTATTGGCGGTGTAATTAATCATGCGATTGCAAGTCTTACAGTGGATTTCTTCAATATAAAAGTTGAAGATCGGTTAGCACCTTCAAGAGACTTCAACCGTGGTGAGGATATTACTGAGGAACAGATTCAACAACTTGTTGATGAAGGTATTACCAGTGCGGGGAATTTGCAGGAGTTCAGGTTTTTCACCAATGAATTTGAAACCAATACACAAGGAATTGATGTTATACTCACGGCACCAGTATTAAATGGTACATTAAGTGTAGCATATAACTATACCAATACTGAGGTAACTGATTTTAATCCTAATATACTCAATGAGGTACGAGTTAATCTTATTCAAGAAGGTGTTCCCCGTCATCGAGCAAATGTCACCTTAGCACAATCGGTCGTTGATAACTTTGGAGTAATGGGTAGAGTAAACTATTACGGTCCTTGGTATGAAAATGCAGTCGGTGCACAAACTTATGGTGGGGCATTCTTAGTTGATCTGGAAGCAAACTATACAGTTGCAAATAATATTGGTATTACGTTAGGTGTTAACAATGTACTGAATGTTGAACCCGACAATGTAATTGAAGCTGATCCTGATATAGATAACTTCACAGGGGTTATCGTTGGTAGACCGTTTGGTGAATACAGTCCTTACGGTTTTGGTGGTGCCTTCTGGTATACAAAAATTGGATATAACTTCTAATTATTAAATTTTTATTTATTTTATTCTTTAATACATAAAGGAATATTACAATATGAGTAATCAAACAAGAGATGCTGAATACACAATGGGTCGTACTCAGTCTGAAACAGACCGACTTATAAAACAATCACAACTATATGATAATGTTACCCGTCGTTTCTTTCTTAGAAGTGGTATAACAAACGGAATGAAAGTGCTTGACGTGGGAAGTGGGGCTGGAGACGTAGCTATTACCCTGGCAGATTTCGTTGGGGAGGAAGGGGGTGTAATCGGTGTAGATGTCAACCCAGATATATTGGAAACTGCCAAAACACGTGCAGAGGCAGAAGGATATAAGAACATAGAATTTATTGCAGGGGATATCCGAACACTTGACTTACCAGATGATTTTGATGCAGTTGCTGGAAGGCTAGTTCTTATGTATATGGCTGATCCGGCAGAAGCATTAAAACATCTAATTACACTTGTGAAACCGGGTGGAATAGTTGCATTTCAAGAGGCAGAATTTTCACCGTATAATGCTGCCATTCATCCAGATACACCATTGATCAATAATCTTGTAGAATGGGGACGTACTGTATTTGAAAAATCTGGTGCGCACACTGAAATGGGGATGGACCTATATAAGGCTTTTGTCGAGGCAGGTTTACCGGAACCAACACTACATTTTGAAGCACCTATGGGAGGTCCTGAAGACTGGCCAGGTTTTGAATACCTTGAAAACAGTTTTCGAAGTATCCTTCCTCTAATAGAGAAATATGAAATTGCTACTGCTGAAGAGGTCGATGTTGATACACTTGCAGAACGGATACAAAAAGAGGTGGTCACCGCAAAACGTCCAATTATGTTACCTCCACATATCACAGCACATGCAGTACTCCCATCCTAAGCTGAAATATGTCTAAGGATAAAGCAGTTACGCCACATTCCTTGAAGAAAGATGCGACCTATACATTGGGACGCACTTCGCATGAAACAAACCGATTGATTGAACAATCCAGAATCTACGGTGAATCAACAAAACGGCTTTGTAAACAAGCCGGAATTGCTGCAGGAATGCGTGTTTTGGAGATTGGTAGTGGTGCAGGGGATGTAGCAATAATGCTTGCTGAAATTGTTGGCAAAACTGGACAAGTCGTCGGTGTTGACATAAATCCTACGATTCTTGAGTCTGCACGCCAACGGGTTATGGATTTAGGTTTGGATAATATCAAATTTCAAGCAGGTGATGCACGAGAGATCGTATTCGAGGGGAAATTTGATGCTATCGTAGGACGATTCGTGCTGATGTATATGTCTGATCCGACCGATGCCTTGAAACAATTAACATTACATCTAAAACCGGAAGGAATTGTTGCTTTTCAAGAACCAGAATATACCTTGTATCCTGCATTTAAGCATCCAGACACGCCATTGATAAACCAACTTATCAGTTGGATTTTGGATGTATTTCAGCATTCAGGGGCACATCTAAATGCGGGACTTGGTTTGTACCAGATTTTCATTG
Source organism: uncultured bacterium (assembly GCA_964652195.1). Taxonomy (GTDB): domain Bacteria; phylum Poribacteria; class WGA-4E; order WGA-4E; family WGA-3G; genus MSPOR6. Next base: position 10,538 of record CAZZBB010000108.1, read on the forward strand.
ATGCGGGTTTATCTGCCCCTGAGATGCATCTGCAGTCCCCTATTGGTGCAGAAGGAAATTGGGTAGGATATCGGTATATGACAACAATTTTTGAGAGTCTTCTCCCGCTAATTGAGGAATACGATTTAGCAACATCTGAAGAAGTTGGTGTAGACACTTTATCTGAACGTCTTCGTATGGAGGTGCTTAAAGCCAAACGACCGTTCTACTTGCCTTTACATGTTACAGCCTATTCATCTTTACCTGCCAAATTTGGTCGGTGATGGATTCAGTAGAGCCAGAGTTACCTTGACCGTTTAATATCGACATAGCATGCTATCCTGAATAAGAAAAATCAATCCGCTGATGTATCACCAGCGGATTGATTTTTTAAATACTATAAATAGGTATGAATGTGTGTGAAATTAACCTTAGTACAAAATTATACTATCCAGGTTATCTTTTCAAATAACCCCATGTGGTAGTTAATTTACCTTGAGCTTCTACAGCAAAATACGACTCTAACCCCTCATTCATAATGGCTTTTACTTCATCATGGGTTAAACCGCGTTTCCAAACATTTAGTTCATCCATTAAACCAGTAAATGGGCGTTTGTCGTCTATATTAAAACCTACGCGTGCACCCTGACCCCAATCTCCAGCGATTTTATCTGGCAATCGTGCTTTTTCTTCGCCAACTTTTTCACCATTGATATATAGGTAAGCCATTTGTTCTCCATGATTGAACGTGCCAGCGTAATGTACCCATTGATCTGGTGTGTTTTTCCCCGCACGGATATCGAATAACGTCTTACCAGGGTTATGCCCTCGATTGAGCCAACGGAAATTACCATCTCCACGTGCTTCTGGGTGGACAAGCCAAGTACCATCACCGGCACGTGCATTAAATATCGCCATATCCGTAACAGATTCAACATTTATCCAGGCAACAATACTCATACCTGTTGTAGGTATATGTTCAGGGTCAATGTTGTCAATATCTAATTTAAGATAACCGGATTGGGAAAAATGTCCTGCCTTACCAAACTTTCCATCATCGGACTGAACCACTTTTCCAACAATTTCACCATCGTATTCATTACCCGATTTTTCAATAACTGTATCACCAGAGAATTCTTCGTAATCAAAGTAAATTATTAAATCTTCATCTAACACCTTAGCCGCAAAAACATTCCATTGAAATGCCAATACAAGGCAAACAATAATTACTAAAGAGCGTTTCATCTTTATTAATCTCCTTATATAATCTAGTGAAAAAATGATCACTTCCATTGTGCGTTATAATAACATGCTAAAAATACGTGTGCAAGCCAATTCAATTTCCGTAATTGTAAATCTAATCTGAATTAAGGACAAAAATTAATTATATAATACCATTTCTAAAATATAATTTCTCATTAATTGTGGTGATTCTGTAGGGACAATTAAAGAGATTCGGGTATGTAAAGTTTTGTCCCTAAACATTACGCTCCTATGGTACCTGTATACCAATATTTATCTCAAGTATCATCTTTAGTATTCATCTCAACTGTAGTTATGTTATACCATTTCTAAATGATGATTGCTCATTACTGATTGAAGAAACCCCCTAAAGAATCAAGGAATCAACGGTATGAATGACATTTAGTCATTCACCGGGTATGAATGCCTTATGGCATTCCCCGTGGTTAGAAACCGCACCTACCGGGTCTATAGAAATTAGAATTACCGATTAAAAAATTAATCTTCATTAAGCAAGTTTCAATATTAAATATTCACATTGTGCGTCAATAACGGGCGGAGAAACCCCGCCCCTACGGGTTTGACACCTATCGAAAATCGTAAGATTATTATTTAATATTGCTTAGTCATTCACCAAATCAACGGTATGAATGACATTTAGTCCTTCACCGGGTATGAACGCCTTATGGCATTCCCCCGGGTTTGGCTTTTAGATTTGGTAGTTTACTACACACATTTCGCTTCTCTGGAGCTTTGGTAATCAGTGATAAAGGGGTATGTAAAGTTTTTGGCATAAAAGCACTGGAAAGTATGTTCTTAGAATAACGATACGTTTGTAGTTAAGATCGGGGATCGGAATCCCCTCCTACAGAAGAGTCTATGATTAAATTGACACCTATGGTGCCAAAAACTCTACACACCCAAACTTATTCGCTATAGGATGGGTATGTAAAAAATTTGTCACTATATGCGTCTATTTTGTAGCATAATCTGTTAGTTTGTGCTATTCCGCAAGACGCAATCTGGAAGATTGCGTTACAAATATCGGGCAGGGAGACCCCGTCCTACAAAGAGGATTTATATCGGTACGTACGATTCTTATTTATGAGACACACTATAGTATCTATGACATTCTGATTGATTTACATAGGTTGATACATTACAATGTATATCGTTATTTCTGTCCAAGATAATCCTTTCAATAAAGACTAAATTATACAATGAAAGGAATTTAATCATCAGGACTTATGCTACTTGAAAGGAAATGCCTTTGTGACACCTAAGATTTCATATTTGATCTGTGCGACACCGCGTTGTGGTGGTTACTTACTTTTTGAGGCATTGGAGAACACAGGTCTCGCAGGAATACCGGGGGAATACTTTTGGGATGATAAAAAATGGGGAGATAAGTGGGGAGCAACTGATTATTCCGATTTTTTGAATAAAGTTGTTGAAAAAGGCACAACCCTAAATGGTGTTTTTGGCACAAAACTCATGTGGGGTTATTTTGATAGATTCATTGGTAAAGTCAGAGAAACACCACAATTTATAGAGAGAGATCTTTCAGCTCACGATGTATTAAATGAGTTATACCCAAATCTACATTATATTTGGATAATGCGGAGAGATAAGGTTCGTCAAGCTGTTTCATTGTGGAAAGGGTTACAGACTGTGGTATGGTGGAAACGAATCGGAGATCCTGAACCGATATTAGATAAAGAACCGGAATACAACTTTGAGGCTATTGATTATCTCGCTCAAGAGATAATGTATCATGAAGCAGCATGGCAGCAATACTTTTCCCAATACAATTTCATTCCTTTTACGGTGATTTATGAGAATCTTGTTTTACAGTATGAAGAAACTGCATTACGAATCATGGATTGGTTAGGTGTTGATTATCCTGATGATCTGGTTTTTGGTCCACGACGTCTATTAAAACAAGCGGATGAAGTCTCTGAAAATTGGGTGGCAAAATTTCTTAAAGAAAAACAGCAACAGGAAAATGATAAAGAACACTATTCTCCGTTTCCTAATACAAATTGGAATTATAGTACATCTCACGGTAATAAGTGTTAGACTTAACGTGAGTTTGATAAATCAAATTTTGTATTCAGTCCATAAGTGGAAGAAATTGTTACAAGAATGATGATGGTAGATCTAAATTTTGTCTGTACCAATTTGGATGAATTATAGCAATGTTAACAGGAAAAGATCATTATGGAACAGGATAGAGACAAGACATTAGAACGAATTCTTGAGAACTGTAAGCAGTCTACTGTTCTCTTGAAATGCAAATTGTTTGGGTTGACTACTCAAGTAGGGAGTGGCTTTTTCTTGGAATCGGATAAGATTGTAACAAACATTCACGTGGTTGAAGGCAGTCGAAAAGTAATAGTGAGAAATCCAAATCAATCTGTTATAGATGAAGTTCCTATTTTCTACGAATTGGTTAAAGCACTTGGTTCCAAGTTCTCCCGATTTTTCAACAGTTTTACCAATAATTCGATGGTCAGGAAAAATGAAAATCATAATCGACCTCAATCCACTAAAGACACCGAAAACTACACGATTGAAGGTGTGGTGGCGTATAATGCAGAGAATGACCTTGTCCTACTAAAGGTCTCGGAAACAGAAGACCCACTTTCCATTGCGAGTTGTAATGATCTTAAGAACGGTGATATTGCCTATATTATTGGTTATAATGGTAAGACATATGGAGGAATAACTGGAAATATCTCTGTTCCCGAAAATAAATCCAATGAGTTTCCAATTAAAGTTAGGAATCTACAAGAGTCCGATGGTGATGGGTATAGTGGTGGTCCTGTGTTAAATGGTCAAGGCGAATTAATTGGTGTTGTTGTTTCAAGTATATCAGATGAAGTAAATAATCACGGTTTCATTAATGTTGTTCCTTTGAATGTACTAAAAACATTAGTGGATAACTCAAGTAAACTTGAAACTATGCGGGATTGGCAAAAGTTCCCAAGGATATGGGCCTATTCAAAAGCTTCTATAGGTGATCACTTTTTAAAGAATGGAATGTATAAGTTGGCAATAAAGTATTATGACGCTGCACTTAAGCGAAATCCCGATTTAGCAATTACTTACAGTAGACGTGGATATACGAAGGATGAATTGGGGGACTACGAGGGAGCAATAGAGGATTACACTACGGCTATTGAACTTAATCCTAATGTGGGCGCGTACTATAATCGAGGAAATGCAAAAAGGCATTTGGGTGATGACAAGGGAGCAATAGCTGATTATGATACTGTGATTACTCTGAATCCTGAAGATGTTAGTGCCTACTATAATCGTGGAAATATAAAAAGGAAAATTCGTGATTATGTCGGAGCTATTGCTGATTATAATTCTGTAATTAAGTTAAATCCTGAGGATGTTTATGCATATAAGAATCGTGGCGCTGCAAAACAAGCACTCGGACAATACGAAGAGGCAGAAGCGGATTTGGCACGAGCTAAGGAATTAGATGCGGATATCGAAATGAAGTCAAACTCATAGACCTTTATGGTAGTATACAAATTTTTTAGTAATTGAAGAAACTCCTAAACCCTCTTATCATCGAGACTATTAAGAGTATTCGTAATGTGAACTATTTATACTATAGTTTGGACAGTTTTAAGAATTAAACAAAGACTTGAAAGTCCATTCTTTATCTTTAGATACATCCTGAAACTTGTAGAAACAGATTACTATTGACTAAATCGGGAGCACCAGCGGTGCGTAAGGTGTGTAGAAACGTCAATGCCACAAGTAACCGAGCACAAGCGGTGCGAAAGGTGTATGTATACAGTTGTTAAAGAAAGTACGAAAATTGTCCAAACTATAGTATAAATAGAAATGGTATAAGAAATTTCATAGGAGCAAAAAATTTGGAGCTTATAGATAGCATTCGAAACACATTACTGGATGCACAAGATATACTCAATCAATTTCTACATGATCAAAACAATTTGACTACCATTTCAGATATGGCTACTGATATAAAAGAGATATTTGATAATGGCGGGAAAGTATATGCATGTGGGAATGGTGGAAGTATGTGTGATGCTATCCACTTTGCAGAGGAATGCACGGGAAAATTCCGTAAAAATAGGATTCCTTTACCAGCTATAGCCTTCAGTGATCCAGGGAATCTTACATGTATCGCCAATGACTTCGGGTTCGATGAAGTTTTTTCAAGGCAAGTTCAGGCTTTTGGTCAATCAGAAGACCTGCTAATTGTCATCTCAACCAGTGGGAATTCTACGAATATTATCAGTGCAGCAGAGACAGCAAAATCGATGAATATGCAGGTTATCGGTTTGCTCGGTAAAGATGGTGGAAATGTGAAACAGTATTGTGATAGAGCCATAATTGCACCTGGGAATACTGCTGATAGAATTCAGGAAATCCATATTAAGGTTATTCATATTCTCATAGAACACATAGAACGTTTGATGTTCCCTGAGAATTATTGACAAACTAAGCGTTTACTGGTATTATGCAATATACCCTTCAATTTTCGCCAAAGTCTCTTACCTCAGGGAGGTTAGTTTGTGAACAAATCGGATAACTCCAAGATATATTGGCGTAAAAATCTACAATATCTCGCCATTTTACTGAGTATTTGGTTTACTACATCCATCCTCTGTTCTATAGTATTTGTTGAACAATTGGACAAAATACAATTTTGGGGTTTCCGTCTTGGATTTTATTTTGCGCAACAAGCATCAATTTGGATATTCGTAGAAATTATATTCATATATGCGTGGTTGATGAACAGATTAGATAAGAAGTATCGTGTTGAGGATGAAAGGGGAGAGTCAGAATAATTATGAATGTACAAGCTTGGACATTTGTAATGGTTGGACTCTCATTCGCCATATATATTGGTGTAGCAATTTGGTCTCGTGCGCGTTCAACAGGAGATTTTTATGTCGCTGGCAGTAATGTAAATCCTGTTGTAAACGGTCTGGCAACAGCAGCAGATTGGATGAGTGCCGCTTCCTTTATATCTATGGCTGGTCTGATCTCTTTTATGGGTCGAGATGGTTCTGTATATCTTCTCGGATGGACAGGAGGATATGTCCTATTAGCCTTACTATTAGCACCGTACCTAAGGAAATTTGGTAAATATACGGTTCCAGATTTCGTAGGGGATCGATACTACTCCCAAGTAGCCCGTATAGTTGCTGTTATCTGTGCAGTCTTTGTCTCCTTCACGTATGTATCCGGACAGATGCGAGGTGTAGGCATCGTCTTTTCGCGATTCCTTAATGTAGATATAACGATTGGTGTTATCATCGGCATGGGGATCGTATTCTTCTATGCAGTACTTGGTGGAATGAAAGGCATTACATACACACAAGTTGCCCAATATTGTGTTCTTATTTTTGCTTTCATGGTTCCTGCTATTTTCATCTCAATTCTGATTACTGATAATCCTATTCCACAGCTGGGGTTAGGGGCAAAAGTGAATGATGGATCTGGCATGTACTTGTTGGATAGGCTTAACGGATTGAATGAAGCACTTGGGTTTGATAAGTATACAGATGGAAGTAAATCCAAGATAGATGTAATTTGCTTTACAGCTGCATTGATGTTAGGAACGGCAGGGCTGCCTCATGTAATCATCCGTTTCTATACTGTTCGGAAAGCCTCTGAAGCACGTATTTCTGCTGGCTGGGCACTTCTATTTATTGCTCTTCTCTACACAACAGCGCCTGCAGTCGCAATTTTTGCTCGAACAAACTTACTAAAAACAGTTACAACAGAACAAGAAAATGGACAATTAGTTGATGTTAAATATGATGATGCACCAGAATGGTTTAAGAATTGGGAAAAAACTGATTTAATTAAGTTCACTGACCATAATAACGATGGAGCCATACAATACCGTGGAAAAGAATCTGATATAGAGAATGAATTAGAAATTGATAGAGACATCATGGTATTAGCTAATCCTGAAATTGCCAAACTGCCAAATTGGATTGTAGGATTAGTTGCTGCCGGTGGTTTGGCAGCAGCACTTTCAACTGCCGCAGGATTATTATTAGTTATATCAACAGCAATAGCTCATGACTTACTAAAAGGATGTGTAATACCGAGTCTATCAGAGAAGCAGGAATTGGCTGCAGCTCGTATTGCATCGGGTGTAGCCGTCTGTATTGCTGGATATTTTGGAATTGATCCACCCGGTTTTGTAGGGGAGGTCGTTGCATTTGCATTTGGTCTTGCTGCAAGTTCATTTTTTCCAGCAATTGTGTTAGGCATATTCTCAAAACGTATGAACAAAGCAGGTGCAATTAGCGGTATGATTGTAGGAATTACATTTACTGCAGCATACATCATCTATTTCAAATTTATACTACCTCTTTACATTCCTGATAGTATGAATATATCCGATAAATGGTTATTTGGAATATCTCCTGAAGGTATAGGCACAATCGGTATGGTCATGAACTTCATTACAGCATTCATAGTTTCTGGATTTACGCCACCTCCACCAGATGAAGTTCAAGCCTTAGTTGAAGATATACGCGTACCTTAGATTCTAAATAATTAAATGATGGTTTTCATCAATCCTACTGATATACGGTTCAGGACTTACGCATTTTACTCGTTTTCAGAAGTTAAAGCGTTTGTAGTAGGGCAATTCATTGCCCGTTCTTTGCGATATACCTTCAATTCGCTATGAAATCCAATCTTCTGCGTAAGTCCTGTACGGTTAATATATAGCAACATTTTGAGAGGTTGTCCAAAATAAAAAATGCAAATATTCTGTTGCGGGAACTTCCAACTGACGGTATAAAGAAGCACAAACTAAGAGTTTACGCCACAAGGCAGCAACTCAGGATATAGTTAGAAAAAATAAATTGAAGAAATAAAAACAATCAAACATCACATATATGAAAAAGAGTTGACAGAATCGTAAACATACGTTACAATAACATATAGAGAACAAATATAATACTCATGCTAATATATAATATAAGATAATACTATAAATTAAAGAATATATAGACAACTATAAATAAGAACTTATTAATTGATGAGTTAAATCACAACCTGAAACTTGTAGAAAAAGATTACTATTGACTAAATCGGCAGCACCAGCGGTGCGAAAGGTGTGTAGAAACGTCAATGCCACAAGTAACCGAGCCCCGACGAATGCCATACGCGCATTCGGCGTTGATTCGGTGCGAAAGGTGTATGTATACAGTTGTTAAAG
>CAZZBB010000109.1:0-102402 GCA_964652195.1 uncultured bacterium
TTTCGTAGGTTGGGTTGAACCCGGGGAAGGTCAAAAGACCTTCATACCCGGGGAACGCCTACAGGCGTTCATACCGTTGATTTCTGATTGTGAAACCCAACATTTCCGGAATGTCCAAAGCTACATATTGAGTTTCGTTCCGCAACCCCATAGGTGTCAATTTAATCATTAGGTTCTTCTGTGGGAGGGAATTCCGATCCCCGATCTTCTCTGCTCGCATAGAAATGGTATAACATGTCAAATCAATGGATTAGAAGAATAGAAAATGACACAAAATTCGTCACAGTGACAAATTCTTGTGACCTTAAAAAAGTGGCTCTGAACCCAGTGTAGTACTGACGGGACAGAGGTTTTTTCAATGTCACACGATGTGTCAAAAAGTGTAACATTTTTCATTTTTTCGACAGATAGAGAATTGAAACAGCAACACGATCGACTTTCTGAGTATTTAGGATTAATTGGCTGTTTTTATACCTTATTTCTGTCTGTATATTAGGATTAAATGACAGTACATGTTCTATTTTAATTTTTGTGTTAACATAAAACATGCTATAATATGCATATATTTAAACAATGTAATCTGGGATGTATCTAAACTTAGGAGGAATTGAGATGTTGAGAGTTCTTTTTGTATTGTTAATCTGCACAACATTAGCAACTATGAGTACTAATCTCGCTGTTGCTGCAGATAGTTTAGTAGGTTTTTGGCCATTTGATGAAGGAGCTGGAGGAACTGCTGCGGATGTTACTGGTAATGGACATGATGGAGAGTTCAAAGGGGCACCTAAATGGGTCGAAGGAAAGTTCGGTTCAGCACTTGAATTTGACGGGAAAGATGACTACGTACTTGTTGCCGATCATGATGCCTTGGATATTGAAAATAACCTAACAATGATGGCATGGTTCAGTCCTAATGATGTACTTACCAGCCGTCGTTTAATGGTGAAGAATAATTCCATATTTGTTATCTTTGATTTTGGAAATAAGGACAGCATAGACTTTCTTGTAAAACCTGACAATTTATTTGCTGAATCCACAACAACAGAATGGAAAGTTGGTGAATGGTATCACTTTGCAGGAACTTTTGATGGTAAGAAATTACGTGTTTATGTAAATGGAAAACTTGAAGGAGAAGCTGCTAATTCTACACCGATTGCACCATCTGATTTAGATCTATGGATTGGTGGGGATGACTATGGACGACCAAGCGATTTCTTTCCTGGGAAAATTGATGAAGTCCGTATATATGATGAGACCTTAAATGAAGCGGATATTCAAAAAATCATGGATACACCTCAAGATGTGCAAGCACTTGGAAAATTAACAACTACATGGGGAAGCATTAAAAGTAGATAAGGAATTTATATGACAAGCCAGCAAAAACGCCCTGTCGTACTCATTATTCGAGATGGATGGGGCAACAATCCATATCCTGAATATCAGGAATCAAATGCTGTTCATTTGGCAAATACACCTGTAGATGACTGGATGCGGGAAAACTATCCGCATATCACAATTCACACATCTGGAGAAGATGTCGGTCTACCTGCAGGTGTAATTGGTAACAGTGAGGTTGGACATCAAAATATCGGTGCTGGACGTATAGTAAATCAGGAATTACTCCGTATAAGCAATATGATTCGTTCAGGTGAATTTGCACAGAACGAAGTTCTCCTAAATGCAATATCTTATGTTAAAAATAACGGCAGAAATTTACACCTCATGGGTTTGGCAAGTGATGCGGGTGTACATAGTTCACTTGAACATCTGTATGGATTGCTTAGGCTTGCAAAAGAACATGGATTAGAAAAAGAACAAGTATTGGTACATAATTTCAGTGATGGACGTGATTGTCAACCAGATCTTGGTATTCAGTTTTGTGAAGAGATCGAAGCCAAATTAAAGGAGATAGGGGTAGGAAGAATTGCATCGGTCATCGGCAGATTTTATGCTATGGACCGTGATGATAGATGGGAACGGGTCGAAATAGCCTATCGTCTATTAACAGAAGGAAGTGATTCATTCGTTAATAACGCAGCGATGGCATATCGTGAATATTATGGCAATCCTGATGATGCAAACCGAAAAGGCGATGAATTCATACCACCTACTGTCATGTTAGGGGATGATGGTAAACCGTTACCCCGAATTTCTGACGGAGATTCTGTTATATTTTATAATTTTCGGGGAGACCGTCCAAGAGAGTTAACAAAGGCATTTTGTTTAGATACATTCCCGTATGATGGTGTAGGAAAAGATGGTGTTACCCGTCAAATGGGTTTTAAACGGAATTATAAATTAAGCGTTAACTTTATTACGATGACAGAATATGAACAAGGGATGCCTGTCGAAGCGGCTATTAAAAAGCCACCTAAAATGCAGAATACCCTTGGTTCTTATGTCAGTGATGCAGGTTTAACCCAATTTCGTTGTGCTGAAACAGAGAAGTTTCCTCACGTAACGTTCTTTTTCAATGATTATCGAGACGAACCGTATAAAGGTGAAGATAGACAGATTATCGCCTCTCCTCGTGATGTTACTACATACGATCAGAAACCGGAAATGTCTGCTCCGGGAGTTACACAGGAGATGTTAAAAAGAATAGAATCTGAAAAATACGATCTAATAGTTTTAAATTATGCGAATGGTGATATGGTAGGTCACACCGGTTCACTCTCTGCAGCGATAAAAGCAGTTGAAGCGGTGGATACAGGTGTTGGTAAGATAGTCAAAACAGTATTAGATAAAGGTGGTTCTCTCGTTGTAACTGCTGATCATGGTAATTGTGAGCAGATGATAGATCCTGAGACAGGTGGCATCCATACTGCACATACAACCTATGATGTTGATCTCATCGTAGTTGATGATGAATATAAGGGACAGGAACTGCGTTCAGGCGGACGACTTGCAGATATTGCACCGACGGTGCTTAATCTATTGGGGTTACCTCAACCTATTGAAATGACTGGTGAATCCTTAATTTAATGTGAAAACATTAGGGTTGCATAATTAATGAAAATCTAAATATACTTAGGAGATTTTGGCATGTCTTCATTGATTGACCAAGAAGTTCGCAGCGATTTTCGCTTATTTGCAGGACGGGCAAATCCTGCTTTAGCAAAAGAAATTGCAGGAATTTTAGGTGTTGAACTCGGAAAGATTTCGATTGGTCCATTCCCGAATAGTGAAACACGTGTTCAAATAGAAGAGAGTATTCGTGGTACGGATATTTATATCATCCAACCTACTTGTGAACCAGCGAATGAAACACTCATGGAGCTTCTCATTACAATAGATGCTATGAAAAGGGCATCCGCCAGACAAATTACTGCGATTATTCCGTACTTTGGGTATGCACGGCAAGATCATAAGACAACAGGTCGTGAACCGATTAGTGCTAAGCTTGTTGCTAACCTATTGACAACTGCAGGGGCAAGTCGTGTGATGGCAATTGACCTACACGTTCCTCAGATTCAAGGTTTCTTTGATATTCCGATGGATCATCTTACTGCCCTCACAACCTTAGCAAACTATTTCAAAGAGAAAGACATTGATGATGGTGTGATCGTTGCTCCAGATGCTGGTCGTGCTAAGTTAGCTGAGAAATATTCTGATATCCTACGTCTTCCCTTAGCAATTATGCATAAAAGGAGAAATGGGAATAACGGTAATGATGTTAAATTTGTTGAACTTGTTGGTGAAGTTGAAGGAAAAACACCTATCATAATTGACGATGAGATAGCAACAGGTGGGAGCATTCATCAACAGGCACAAGCCTTGGCAGCAGCAGGTGCGGAACCTGCTTATGTTAGTATCACTCACGGCGTCTTTGTTGGTGCAGCGTTAGAAAGACTTCAACATCCTTCAATTCGGGAAGTCGTCGCAACCGATACCATACCAATTCCTGCTGAGAAGCAATTAGAAGGTAAGATTCATGTACTGTCAATTGCACCTCTCCTTGCTGCAGCAATTTTGAGAGTGCATCAACACAGATCTGTTAGTCAAGTTTTCAGAGAACAGCATCTCGATTTTCCAGTTTAATGTTAGACTTTCAAATGAAAATGAACAGATGATACCAATTCTTTACCTTAGCCATACAGGTGCAAGTATAGGTGGGGGAGAAAAACAACTCTATTATCTTCTAACACATTTAGATCGAACAAAATATCAACCGATTGTAGTTTTTCCAGAAGATGGGGTATTTGCTGACCAAGTAAGGGAGGCAGATATCCCATCTTTTATTGTTCATCTACCACATTGGCGCAGGGTCATCTCCCGTTTCTCTCGTAATATCGCAACGACTAAATTAACTGAACTTGCCAAGAAACACAACATACAGATCGTCCATACATCGGATTCATGGTTTAACCCTTATATTCTACAACTAAAAAACCGATTGAAAATTCCTGTCATTACTCATGTACGTAATTTACTGACAACTGATCAGGTATCCAAGTATTACTTTGATGATATAGACTATATTATTTCTATTTCGGAACAGAGTAAATTGCCTCTAATTAAATCCGGAATTTCTAAGGAAAAGATTGAAGTCATTTTGAACTGTGTTGACCTTAATGAATTTACACCCAGCGTTAGAAATCATAAGGACTTAACAGATGATTTTACAGTCGGAATTGTAGGTAGGATCGAACCGTTTAAACAACAGAAGACTTTCGTTGAGATTGCAAAGATTGTAAATAAACAGTGCAAAAACGCTCGATTTCAAGTAATTGGGGATGTACTTAAAATTCCTAAACACCAGAGTTATTTTGGAGAAGTACGAGATTTAGTAGAGCAATATGGTTTGGAGGATGTGACGCATTTCACAGGATTTAGAAACGATATATCAATGACTTTACAACAAATTGATCTACTTGTTACCCTTTCTGCGGGAAGTGTAATTGCTGAAGCGATGGCATCTGGAAAACCTGTAATTGGTACAGCAATGGGTAGTACATCTGATATGATAGTTGACGGATTAACGGGTTGGGTGGTACCAGAAGATTCAATTGAATTAATTGCTGACAGAATTGTTCAACTATATAAAGACGAAAAGATGTGTGAAGAATTTGGCGTTGCAGCAAGAAAACATGCTGAATCCCATTTTGGAATTGATGAACATGTTCATAGAATACAGAATATATATGAGAAATTACTTGGATAGAAATAAAATTGCAATAAAGACATTAATTGTGTAAAATTAACATTAATACAAACTAATTTATACATTCAGAATTCAGGACAATATTCAAGCATACATTCCAAAGGAGGTCTACATGAATCCAAGATTTGAAGCCAACAATTCTGACGAACTTGACGTAGCATTACAGCATTATAATCATTTTCATGATGATTATGTTGCAGAGATAGATATAAAGTTTGACAACTATAAAGCAATTAACGAGGATGGTAGGTCTACTGGGATAGGTGATGCAGATAAGACCGTTATTCTCACAGTGAACACTCACCCTTATGGTATGGATCATAACCGACTTGTTCGTGTTGAATTTCAGGATGTTAAGACATTTGAAATCATCTCATCCGAGGAATCTGGACCAAAATGGGGTGTAACTGGCGTTTATTCAGACGATCAGGATACAGATATTTTTTGGGACTTTTTACCTATCTGTACCGGATCACGATATATAGTACTTTGCAATAAGATTATATTTTCTGACTAAAGAAACCGAATAGAAGTCCTATGAGTAAACAAGAGAATTGGTAAATTCATTCTAATTGGTCTTTCAACAAATTAGTATTTTAGAATCATCAGATTTAGGAGACGAATTGATGCTAACCCAGGAACAAATAGATTCTTATAATGTAAATGGATATATAGGTGTAGAAGGCGTGTTAACTGAGGATGAGGTAATTGCCCTTCGACGGGTAACCGATGAATTTGTTGAAAAGTCCAGAGAGGTAACAGAACATAACTACATTTTTGATCTGGAACCTGGACACTCACCTGAAAACCCACAAGTTCGCCGTATAAAAAGTCCCTGTTTATACCATACTGTTTATGACCAAACGTTACGCCATCCAAATGTTTTGGGTATTGTTGGACAACTCATCGGTAATGACTTAAGATACAATGGAGATAAACTTAATATGAAGTATCCTAAGTTTGGGAGTCCAGTTGAATGGCATCAGGATTGGGCATTTTATCCTCATACGAATGATGATTTACTTGCAGTTGGCATCGTAATTGATGATATGACAGTAGAAAATGGTGCGTTGATGGTCATTCCTGGATCGCACAAAGGTCCGACATTGGATCATCATCAGAATGGTGTATTCATTGGAGCAGTTACCGAACCAGATTTTACACCTGATGGTGCAGTCCCGATTGAGATTAAAGCTGGTGGTATAACACTTCACCATGTTCGTGCTTTACATGGATCTGCCCCAAATACTTCTGATAAACCTCGCCGACTGTTGTTATTTCAATATTGTGCTGTAGATGCATGGCCCCTCAAAGGTATTCCAGATTGGGAGACATTCAACGACTTTATAATCCAAGGTGAACCCACAAATCAACCTCGAGTTGTATCTACACCTGTTAGAATGCCACAACCTTATTCTGATAAAACGGGGACTATTTACGAAGTTCAAACCCTTCTTGAAAACCCGTTGTTTGCTAAGACACGGTAACGGGCAATTCATTCTAATACCATTTCTAAATGATAATATTACATTATTTCGTAGGTCGGGTAGAAGCGGTAGCGAAACCCGACTTATTATAGTGTCCTGTCGGGTTTCGTTCCTCAACCCGAACTACAATATATTATGACAATTTTTCAATTAGAGATGGTATTAGTAGCATCACCATAGGTCAGAATGTTTACAGAATTTACTACCTAAGCAATGTTAAGTTAAGTTGGATACAATGTGTAAAAATAAGGAAATATAATGACAATAAAAATGAAGTTCATCCTAACTGTAACACTTATCGGTATCCTATTTATTCAAACAAGTTTTGCACAGGATGCTATGCAGCGGAATCTACCAGAAGGAGCAAAGGCACGTCTCGGTAAAGGAAAAATAAGAGAGATAGAGTATTCACCTGACAGCAATATACTTGCAGTAGCAACTACAATTGGAATTTGGTTATATGACACAACCACATATCAAGAAATTACTCTACTAACAGAACATAATTGTGCAATTTCAAACATTGAATTCAATCCCCAAGGGCAAACCTTTGCAAGTGCAGGACAAGACAATAGTATTTTCTTGTGGGATATAAACACAGGAACGAAAGTACCACTATACGGACACATAAGTGCATTTTCGAGGAACATATTGAATTTTAGTTTAGACGGAAAGACACTCGCAAGTGGAAACAAGGATACAATTATTCTATGGGATGCTATAACAGGTGAACATAAGGATACTATCACAGGAATACCTTATAATATTAGTGATTTTTCTTTTAGTCCAGATGGAACTACTATAGTCAGTGTATCGGGTGGTGGTGTAGTCAGTGTTTCAGATGCGACTACTGGTGAACTGAAGAAGTCATTCACAGTAAAAATGACAGAAGGTGTCATTAGTGTCGGATTCAGTCCAGATGTAAATTTAATCGTCATTGGCAATATAGATGGAATCATCTATATTGTAGATATAACCAAAGGTGAACTGATTCGGAAACTCACTGGACACTCAGATGATGTTGAACCTATAGCGTTCAGTCCTGATGGAAATATGTGTGCGAGTTCATCTTATGTGGATGAAACAGTTCATATTTGGAACATACGGACGGGGAACCAAATACACACATTTACTGAACACACAGGTGACCTTTGGGTTTAGCATATAGTTCCGATGGCAACACACTTGCAAGTAGTGGCAGTGGTGATGGAACAATCCGCTTCTGGGATACCCATACAGGAGAGCAGAAGCATATTATCACTGGACATACAGACAATGTTAGCAGCATGATCTTTCATCCAGATGGCAAACATATAGTCTGCGGATATGAAGAAGGAACAATACGTTATTGGGACATCAGTACAAGACAACAGGTCAAAACGCTTGATAGGTTTATGAATTCTGTTTCAGGTTTAGTCTTCACACCGGACAGTAAGACAATCGTAGGTGGGGTTGATAACAGTGTCCATATTTGGAATGCCCAAACTGGCAAACACAAGATGTTGCTTACAGAAGATAAGGGTTTACGTTGTATTGCTATGAGTCCGGATGGAATGATCATCGCAACTGGAAGTGAGGATACAACTATTCGCTTGTGGGATATAAACACGGGTCAACTAACAAGGACGCTCAAAGGACATAATCACAGGATCCATAGTGTAATCTTTACCTCTAATGGACAGATCTTAATAAGCGGAAGTGAAGACAACACAATTCGACTTTGGAATGTCACGACGGGTGAAAATACCAAGACGTATACTGCCCATACTGATGCATCAGGAAGTCATAGCGGAAGTCCATTGAGTTTAGAAGGGGTTAAAATCCTTGCTTTGAGTCCTGATGGCAAAACACTCGCAAGTGGGGGTGGTGATAAGATCATACACTTGTGGGACTATGAAATAGGTAGTACAAAGTTGACATTAACTGGTCATTGGTATCCTGTCTTCTCATTAGCATTTAGACCTGATGGTAAATTACTCGCAAGTGGCAGTTATGATGGGGAGGTTAGATTATGGGATAAAACGACTGGTGAGTTGAAAAGCCAATTGGCTGGACACTCAAAATGGGTTACTACTTTGACGTTCAGTCCTGATGGACAAACGTTGTTTAGTGCCAGTGACGATGGGACTATCCTTTTGTGGGATATAAACCAATAACTTTACAAACCTATATCCGTGATAATGTTAGAATGCTTGTATAATTTTAGCTATGATACGTTTCTTAAATTCTACTGCATTTGGATCGCCAAGGATAATGAAATAGTCTGTACCTGCATAACCTGATCGGCGTAAGGCAAAGTAGATATTGATACTTTCTACTTGCCAGATCAATCGACTTCCAAGACTTAAGGCAGGAGTAAAGTCATAGGAAAGAGTGAGAATTTGTTGGTAACGTCTTTCAAAGTGCCATTGGATACTGGAAGTGAGTCCTGCTGTGAAGTCATAAAAACGTAGGTTGAGATTTCCACTGATCCGATGTAACCTTTTATCAGCCTGTTCACCCCAGTTATAACCAATTCTTACATTGTTGAACTGGTCTGAGGAACGAGCACTCATTCTGATAGATAAAATACTATCAGTGAATTCTTGGAATTGCCCTCCATACCAATTGATTGAGAGTCCGTAGTCACTGTGTGTGTATAAATTTGAGAATATAGAATAGTCCTGTTGAAATAATTCACCTTCATAAGTATTTGAAGCAATTGCATTCGCACCAACGAAAATGCTACGTATTATCCCCTTTCTCCATTCGTTGGATATGAGTCCTTCTACACCACCTCCTCGTATTCCTGTGAATGGACGATAACCGAGGTGATTTACGAAATCTGGATCCACAAAATACCCGAATAACGTTGATTGAAAAAACGAACCATTGTATTTTACATAGGCATCTCCTGTTCTTCCATCTGAGTTTCCCTCCCAAGTTTGGGTGAAACTTGTTTCTGCTGAAAACTTACCGTGTCTAACACTGCCTGAAAGGTGACCTACTCTGTTTATATCCGTGTCGGGACGGTGATGTGATAGGAATCCCGCGATGATGTGAGAGGTTGCTGTCAAGGATTGTTTTGCGCGTAGAATAAAGTTCTGGTTATTGCGATGATAAGTGCCTAACGTACCTACTGATGTGTTTTTTGCTACTTTGCCAAAGAGTTTTAGCCCTCCGTCCATATCCATTATTCGCCGTGAATAGAAAAGGTTACCAAGATTGTAGACATTTCCACCATCGGAAAAGAACGGACGTCGATCACCTACATAGCGTTCACTATAAGAGAAATCAATCCCTTCGACATCTTGTTCAATGTTATCAAAATCGGGATTAGCCGTAGTGATAAGTCGTAGTTGAGGTGTAACTTCAAGACGTAGATTCCCTCCTAAGCGTGCGGCATATTCTGTCCGTGCCTCCGATATTCCATTAACTTGGTTTACTGTTTCACTGATACCACCGATTAAATAAGGTAAGAATTTTATGTCTCGTTTCCGGGGTGGTGGTAAAACATCAATGCAGTGTCCATCATTCTCACGAAATTCTTGAACACCTAAATTACACCACCATGAACGTTCTCCAGTTCTTTGTTGAAACCTGTCAAGATTTATACCCATCCGAATTGGTTTTTCAGTCTCAGGATAATCCAATATGTGCCATGGGATCTCCATCTCTACAGTCCATCCATCCTCTACAATCTGTGCAGCTGCTTTCCACAATCCAATCCATTCGCTTTTTTCCGCACGCCCAGTGGCAAGATGCGCGAATTTGGTTCCGAGTGGATTTACAATGAAGAAATTCCTGTCAGAGAATTGATGTGTATGATAGGGGTCAATAGTGAAAGAGACCCAATCCTCTCCACTAATTCGTGTCTGATCTTTTACTTGGCGCGCCACGATTTTATCGGGCATATCATCATAAAGGTGAAGTCCAACGTAGATAGCTTCGTCGGTGTAAACAACTCTGCCGACAGATTGATTCTTTGCTGATTGTTCGGTGCGTTGATCGGTAAAACCTGTGGCTTTTGGTGCGTTTTGCCAGCATGCATCGTTGAGGGTGCCATCAATGGTTGGCGGTTGTTCGGTTTTGACTGCGGGTAGTTCTTTTTGAACGGTTTGTATTTTTTCTGCAGATACGGTCTGTAAGTAAATTAGAAAAATCAATGTTGGTATTACCATAATTTTCTTATATGTTGCTTGTATTCCCATTTTTTTGTATTCTCCTTGATGAGCAAACCTAAAAAAAATGCCGAATGCCATTGAGCATTCGGCATTATGAGTTAGATAACTGTTACTTCTCTGTAAAAATACTCAAGAATTCTGGATCATCTTTTATATCAGAAAATTCATATGTATTAACGAAATATGAATAGTAACTATCCCGAAAATTATAGGAAGAAACAATATAGCTTTTCTCAGCAATCTTCAAGTGGTGTAGCGTCTTCTCACGGTCTTTCTCGGATGCCCAAATACTCACAGCCAACTGGTAGTGTCTATAGTGATCCTCTCCTCCCAAGTCACAAGCAACTTGAAGAAAACTCCTTGCTAAACTATACTTATTCATCCATACCAGAGAACAGCCAATATCATGTGTAAGCCAGATCAGATCCCCAGTATTTACAGGTTGACGTGCGGTATATTTCTTATACTCACCTTCCATATAGTCCTTGAGTTCGGTAATTATTTCATCAAAACCTTCTGAATCATTTCGTCTGTTATAAATTAGCAATCGATTTGTCTTCACAATTAACCAGAATCGAAAATAGTGTCTCCAATCCTGTTTAGTATTCGTTTTTTCTAACTTTTCAAGCAGGCTTAATGCCTCATCAATTTTGCCATTTCCTCTTAGTACTTCAGACCCAATTTGGAGAAATACGCAGCGGTCAAGATAACTTACTTCAGGTTTTTCTAAACGTTCCGAAACCTCATGATATAGTTGTATCCATTCATCAATACGATCTTCTGCAGACCAAGAGCCTGGATTCTCAAGATTAGAGCAGAAAATATGTAATACATCCTTATCTGGAATGTCGTTTTTACATGCCCATTGATAAAGCTGTAATTGTTCTTCAACTGATTCTTGGTGTCTCCCAAGAAATGCGAGACTTGAGGCTATCTCTTGACGTGCCCAAAAACGTTCTTTATTATCTGGTGCTTCATCCAAGAACTTATGCAGAAGAGTGAGCCGTTTTTCTATCCCCTCTCTACCCATATGTGGGTATACATCATCAACGACAAGATGTGCCAACTCAGGAGTGATGTCTCCCTTAAGTGCTTCTTCAATCTCTTTGAATGTTTCTGTTAGAAGGTCCTCTCTTGATGTAGGATTAGTTCTTACCTGTTCCATGTATGAATCGAATTTACTTCGAATTTGTTCCAATTGACTCATCATATTCTCCTTTAGTTTTTCTGATAATGGGAAATAATCTAAGAATTCCTGATTGATGATTTCTTGATCAGTTTGTATACGTTTTCGTGCGCGTTGAAGACGGCTTGTAATGGTATTTACCGACACCCCTATAGTTTCACTAATCTCTTTAGTTGACATATCATCAAGGTAATAGAGGATTAGTACATTACGTTCTTTTTCTGGCAATTTTTCTAAAAGTTTATTTACAAGTTCCTGACAATATTCGTTTCTCTCAATCACACGTTGTTCAGACATGTAGTGTTTAAAGGAAGATAACTCTATTTCATCCTTATCTGTGACATCTATTGATTGTATTTCTGGTTTATGCTGTCGTACCCAATCAGTACATAGTCTATCTGCAATTACATGGATCCACCCAGCAAATTGATTATGATTCTTAAGTGTTGGTAGTTTTTTATATACCCTCAGGAAAGTGTCTTGCATAATCTCTTCATCATAATGATAATCTTGGATCTTCCGCCAAGCAAGTGTATGGATGCTTTCTTGATATTTTTCAACCAAGTTCTGAAATGCAGTATCATCGCCTGATAAGAACTTCTTAATCAATTTTACATCGTTTTCACTATCCACGACACATCCCCCTGACGAAACAAGATATGCTTTTAATGTAACATGACGAAATATTAATCAGAAAACGTGCAAATTTCAAAATATATTTTATATGTTTTACGAAAAAGAGAATTATACAAATTCAGTAGTATAATCGTAATTTCGTTATTCAAATTTTCCAATGGAAAAGAGTGAGACATTAATTCTAATAAATTCATCATTAAACATTAAATGTATATTTCATATAGTATAAATTATAAACGCGATCTAACTCAAACGAGAAGATCGCGCATTAATGTTAGAAGTGTCTGGATAATAAACTTCTATAATTGTATGTATTAGAAATACTATTTATCCAAATTAAAAGGCACGAATCACTTTTGCTACAAGACGTTGTTTAAACTCAAAAGCATTTGGATCACCGAGGATAATAAAAAAGTCCATTCCCGCATACCCAGATCGGCGAAGAGCAAAATAGACATTAATATGTTCTGCTTGCCAGATTAAGCAGCCACCAAGACTTACGGCGGGAGTGAATCAATGTAGTATCTGTGTAGTTTTCATCTCGAAATTTGACATAGTAGGATTTAATAAATGGATTAAAATCATCATTTCTTTTTCTTTCTACTCACCTTACTCATTAAATAATTATGAAGATTAGGTATGTTCCTAATCTTCATAATAAGTATTCCATTAAAAACAGGCAAATTTACATAATTCTATCAAAATGTAGTATATTCTTGCATTTTACTACATAATGTTAGAGTAAAGACAAGAGAAACATTCTACACCTTGCAGTATCGCCTTATCACTGAGACTGAATGCTTCCCGTATATCCATTTGACGGGACACAGCCTTGATAAGACTTTGGTTTTGAATTACAGCAACAGAATCGGTGTATTTCCGTAATTCTCGTAGTCCTTGTTGTGCACGTTGGTGATACCGTTCTCCCTCAAATTCAAATGGACAAGTGACAACTCCAATTGTAATTGCTCCTTGCTCTTGTGCCAGTGAAGCAATCACAGGTGCTACACCAGTGCCTGTACCACCTCCCATCCCAGCAATAATGACGACAATTTTCGCACCCACAACGATTTTTTCTAATGTCTCAATATCTTCTTCTGCTGCTTTTTTAGCAATCTCTGGATTTGCTTTACTACCAAGTCCTTGAGTAGTTTTTCCACCAATCTGTATCTGGATTCCATACTCACACTTCTCAATTACTTGTTGGTTAGTATTTACAACGTAAGATTGAAAGTCTGTCATACCCATTTCAAGCATCCGTTGGAGAGCATTATTACCAGCATTACCGATACCAATCACTCTTATATTATTATCGAAATGGTTGGATTCTTCTTGATTACGCATAGTTTTTCCCTTTATATTAGGTTCGACACCGAACTCTTTCCGAAGTAGTTCACGTGTCTGTCTTAATCTTGTCTTGATTGTTCCAATCGCTAATCCAAGTTCCGCGTGAATTTCTGTAATACTCCACAGTTCCAAATAATATAATTCTGCTATAGGCCGTAATTTATCCGGCAGCTGATGTACTGCTTCAGTCACTGCTTGGAGGAGTTCTGTTTTGTTGAAATATGATATGGATTCTTGATTAATTCTGTCTAATAAAAATACATCAGAACACAATATTACATGGTTTGAATATTTATCAGAATTATAATACCTTTTACAGGCATTGTAAGCAATGACACAGAGCCATGCTCCAAGACTCCCAGGATTTTGTAATCCCTTGATGTTTTCCCAAACAGATCTCCAAACATCCATAAGTATCTCTTCAGCATCACAACGTGATCTTGAATTTGCGATAATAACTTTCCATATATGCGGACCAAAACGTGACATCAGTTCTTTTAATGCAGACTCATCCCCGTCTTGTGTAAGTCGTATGAGTTCTTCATCTGTTAGTTCTGTGTTCGCTACTATATCGGAATGCATATATAGATTTCCTATTAGATTAAAGCTTAAGAGAGTGATTTATCAGATGATGGTTTAAAAAAATAGCATTAACAGATAAAAATTAATGATTATACTGAACTACTAAAATCATTGGGTTCGTTCAGTTATGTTCAGAGTGTCTCAAATTGATGTATCAACTCTTTTATTAATTACTGTCTTCTGTTTTTAGATATTTTAGTGGACTTTCAAGGTTGTAATCCCCCGATGCCTCAAGAAAATGCTGCACAAGATAGACATGACCAGCACCGATAATCAACAGAATTCGGTCTTCAGAAGATTCGGTGATGCGCGTTAGATTCACAAAAATTTTGAGATTCCTATCGTACCAAAAATGTGACAGCCAATTCGCTCCGGGGTATTGGTCACCTAAGCCAATCCGCGCGCTCCGTAGGTACAACTGATGTTCGGCACGCCTCCCTTCAGGCTCGTTGTCGCGAATGTACATGTCAATGAGAGATTCGTATTTTGTAGGTACAATCCAGACTCTGCCATCTTCCTCCTCGTGGAATTCCACGTCGGCATCAGCATAGTAGTCCTCTATGGTTGACAACAAGTGTTCTTGATTGTGTTCCTTTGCAAATTTATCAGCATCCGTCAAATCCGAGTCAAGATCTTCTGGGAAAAATGGGTCATGCTTTGGCCAATAATCAACACAGTATACCTTTGAATGTCCCATCTCTTTTGCCAACCTATAACCAATCTGATCACCCTCGTACCGTCTGAGTTCGTATGTTCCGTTCAGATAACCTTGATAGTCTTTATTTTCAACTTCACAACGACTTGGATCCAACTCAAGTGCTATCTTGGTCGGTTTAAATTCCTTGAGTTGTTCAACCAACTGTTTTATTTCGCTCTGGCGTTTGGGGGCAAGCACATCGTCCATTTTAAAATTGTATGCGTCCATTCCAGGATTCGCTAAGTGTCCACTACCGAGAATCATGATTGTTGGTTTCAAATTGTTTTCTCCTTTTGATATTTCAAACATTATAGCATACTGGAGAACTAAGTAGACTGTCGATCCTAAATTATATGTATCAATAAATGATGTCGCGATCAAGAGGTTGCTCCTAATGCAAAAATTGACGCCGAATGCACGTATGGTATTCAGCGTCAATTTCATTACATTACTTATTATTGTATTCTTATATCATCTCACGTTACACTTTGGGTCAATAACTAATCTAATCAGTAAACCTAATAGGAGCAGGTGTACTATTGTTAGTAAAACGGCTAACAGACTGGGATGTACCTTCGTATCGACTAAAAGTACTTAGCACGTTTATCGTTGTGCCAACTTCAAAAGGGTGAATCTCATTGTGATTTCCTTTATCGAAATTCCCGTCTCCGTCAAATCGAACAATCAGACGAATTGTATCAAGCTTGTCTTCAGATACAGACCCAGCGTGAGTACAAAATAGACCAATAACTATGGATGGTTCTTCGGCTTCTAACGGAAATGTCTTGCTGAAGTTCTTGGTAACAGTATATTTTTCATTGTAATTGTATTCTATGACTATACTCCCCAAATTGTCTTTATATTTACTATAGTCCGTAGAAATATCAAGATTAAATACTGTTCCCTCAGGGACATCTTCAACCGTAACGGTTACACTTTTAGGAATATCTGTATCAGGGAATATCAACTCACGATCCCCTTCGCTGCAACCGATGAAAAAAGATAATGGGAGTAGAAAGGTGATTATAGTAACGCTTAAAAACTGATCTGACCTTCTCATTAGACTCTCCTTAGATATAATTTTAAGATTAGATTAGAATGTACGGGACCATTTAAAGTTGGCTTGATATCCACGCTCTCTCTCAAGGGGTCTTGCGAAATTCAATCTAAAAATACCCCATTGGAAACCGATCCCGAGGTTAACCATTGGATAGATATTTTTTATGTCTTCCAAATTCTCCCACGCTTGCCCGATGTCTACAAAAGGCACTATGAATAATCCGCCTTTTAAACTATGTAAATACTCCAGATTAAAAAGAAATCCGTGGTTGCCGACAAATTCATAGAGTGAATATCCGCGTAATGTCCCAGTACCACCAAGCACAAATTGACGTTGGAAGGGTAATGCATACTCCGTAGCTGCAACTCCAATTTTGAGGCGTGTATCGATGCGGTTTTCACCAATTGGATGGTAGTTCCGAAGATGTATTATAAAACGTGTAAAATCATACGTAGAACCGAATTCAGAATTTGAATGTTCAATCAGAAAAGTGTTGTACCACTCGTTATGACTCGCTCTATTTTTCAAGTCGTATCGAATTCTTGTGTCTTTACGAGTATCAAAATCATATTTTAAGGATAGACTATGCATTCTGCCACTATATATCAGAGAATTTTTTCTTGTATGTGTACCTAAGTAATACCCATCAGTTCCGAAGTAATACCCATCAGTTCCAATTCTGAAGTAAGAATCGCTATTTGTGAATATGCTTTCATGTTCTTCCAAGAGTAGTGTTAGTCCAATGGTATGCTTCAATGTCGGATTCTGCCATTGAAGTGCCATCACTCCACCTTGTCTGACATAGTAATCCTGAAAGTCAGTACTAAAGAATGCTCTCACAAATTGCTCGCTACCACTTAACAAAAGGTCTCTATCCCTTGTAGATGTTAGTCTATGAATTTGAGCACTATAGGTTAGATTTGATTTGTCACCAAATGTGATTCCACCACCAAGCCGATAATTAGGAGGTACTGACTGAGTAGCAAAACTCATATTCCCATATACAAAAGGTCTTAACCCTAAGTTGGAAGGTATGTTTAGATCTTGGTTAACTTCAACCGGGATAGTTCCAGTATTTACATTTCGTCGTATGGTTTCACCTGAGCGATCAAAGAAGTATGGATCAGAATTCCAGCGTGTTCCAAGTTCAATTCCACCCCCGAGTCGAATTCCATCCACAGGATTTAATCCACTGGTATTCACAAAACGGAGAAAATCTCTGTTTGTGAGCGAAACATCCTTCTCTTTAGCCAACACAAGTGTTACACTGTGATTTTCATTTTCTAAGGCATCTAACATACCTTGCATAAGTGAGAATTTGGATGGAGGTATAATCTGTTTCCAGTTACCATCGTCTTGGTAATTCTGTCCATCACCGATATTTGACCACCAAGAGTGTGTTCTTGTTCTTTGGTGTTTTCGTTCAAAATTGATTCCCATATGGATTGGTTCAGAACTTTCAGGATAATCCAGTATTTTCCAAGGAATTTCCATTTCTACAACCCATCCGTCTTTGACAGTCTTAGTTGCCACGTTCCATTGATTAGCCCTTTCATCATCTTTTGCACGACGTGTACCAAACTGAATATACTTCTTGCCAACAGGGTTTACCATAAACAATGTTCGTTGTGTTGATTTGTGTGTATGGAAAGGGTCAATAGTAAAACAGACAGAATCTTCATCAGTAAAATTGCTTTTATCTTTCGATAGGTGTGAAGTGATTTTATTTGGTTGAGAATCATGTAGGAACCATGCAACATAGATTGCTTTATCGGTGTATACCAGTTTTGCTTCAGATTGATCTTTGACGGTTTCACTGGTAATTGCATGAGTGAATTTATCTGCTATTGGTGCAGTTTTCCAACATATATCTCCCAGATCACCATCAATAACTGGTGGTTTTTCAGCCTTGACTCCAAGTAGTTCTCTTTGTATTGTACCCCGATTTGGGTTAAGTTCTACACTTGTCTTAAGTGTTCCTTTCAGATCAATATCTGCCATACCAAAATTGCTTAGATTTCCAAGTAGTTCTGTAATTCTATCTGGTGCAATTTGACCAATGATATTGATAAAAGTCACCTCATCAGGATTTTTAGTAGCAAAGATTACAAAGATACCATAAGCAACATCTTCATCATATAACAAACTGATTTCAACTATTTCGGCTTGATCTCTTTTGTTTTCACGGTCATTGATCTTTACAAGAGTTTCCCATTTATTTGCCTTAAGTTTATCTCTATAATATTTAATCATTCCCGATTCTGCGACACCGTACTCCCCATAGGTACGTAAATAGATGCCTTCAATCATTTTAATTAATTCTACCACCTCTGGTTTTGTATTTACGGATTTAGTAACCAGATTGATGAGTTTATCGGTTAGATTAACCTCAACTTGTGCTTCAAGTTCATCCATATAGTCAAAAGGGATGAGCCCTTTTTTAATATGTTTATCTTTGTTTTCTTGTGCAAATGAATGGTGAATTGGTAAAGTCCATAGTAGTAAACATAACACTGTATAAACCAGTGTAAGTATTTTTTGCAGTTTCATGGTTTTTTCTCCTGTAAATGTAATATGTATAAATAAATTCCTTGCTTACCTGTGGAAGAAATGTTTTTCAATTTTTGTCCTTATCACTATTAATTCCAAAATTACCATCGATTTTGATGTTCTTCATGAAATCAGGTTTGGTTTCCATAATTTTTCCAAAGAGGATACCAAGCTTTTGGAAATCAATTTCACCAAAAACATTCACAAAGGTAGTGTTCTGTTTGTCAGTGAAGGACACAAAAATACCGTTTAGTACACCGGGTGTTTCAGCAAAGAGCATACTGACGTGAAGTTCGTCCTTTACCTTGACGATCTGCTCCCAATTTTCGGTTTTCAGTGTTTCTTGGAAATTACTTTTCATATTGTCCAATTCTAATGACTGTTTATCATAACTATGAACGTAAATCCAATCAATCATTTCTGCGTACTCCCCATATTCTGGAAGATTAAGTGTAAACTTGATAAAGAGATTGAAAAATGATTGGTCTAAGTTAACTTCAACCGTTGGAGCTGGATTATTAGGTAATTTCATATTTATTTTTCCACGGATGGCATCGGTCTGTGCTATAGTACTTCCAAAAAAGCAGACCGTGACAAATAAGATCGTAAGTGTAAGACGTTTCATTGTGTATTATCTCCTGTTAATTGCTTATTTTGATCTATTGAATTATCTATTGACCTAATTGAATCTTGCTTATCTGGTTTATCTGAACCTGTTATAATGTGAAGGATATCAAAAGTGTTTTGAATTGATGATGAGATTTCTATTGTTGGTTTTAGTGCACGATTTGGGGCATCGTCAATGTTAAGAGATGTGAAACTTTCATTTACGCCCAAACTTGTTTTTTGTACTGCAGACTGCACTTTACTCATGGCATAATAGAATTCGTCTTTTGCTTGCTCTACGATAACATATCTACGATATTGATGAATTCCGAATAACATCATTCCAATTATGAGAATCAATGTGCTGATTCGTAATAAGGGTGAACTTAAGTATGACGCAACATGTGAGAAATCTAAAATCCGATGTAACCAACCATAACTTTTTTGATTTGCCCTGACATAAGCTGTAACTTCTCTTAAAACCTCTGGTGGAGAAATCGGTTTTTCTAAATCATCCAATACTCCATCAATCGTCTGTGCCATACGAAACTCATGTTGACAGGCATCACATGTGGTTAGATGTGATCTGATTTTGGATTCTGTTTGAGAATCTAATTCTCCTGCAACATATTCTTCCATGTATGTTTGTATGTCAGAGCATGTATTTATGTTTGGTCGTTGTACCATTGATTATATCTCCATTAGTCGGTTCAATATCTCACGTAATTTCTTACGTGCCCGAAAGACAGTGGATTTAATAGTATTTTCGGATTGTTTTACAACCTTTGCAATTTCTTTGTAACTCATTTCCTCTAATTCCCGCATAATTACTATTGATTGGATATCTGGAGGTAATTCTGCGATAGCCTGATGTACCAACTGTTTTGTTTCCAGATTAATAGTGTTCTCCTCTGGAGATGGATTTGACTGATGTGAATGTTCCTGTAGTAATATCTCCAACGAATCACTATCATCTTCATCTGATAAATGCACCTGAAACTTTCGTCTTTTTAATTTATTAAAACAAAGATTTCGAGCACATTTTAGCAACCAATAACGAACCGTATCTTGTCTCAATTTTGAGCGGTGTTGCCATGCCTTCATAAAAGTTTCTTGTGTCATATCCTTAGCGTCTTCAATATTTTTTAGAAGATATAGCGTATGCCGATATACTTGATCTTGATGTTTACGGACTAATTCAAGGAATTCCTCTTCGTTCATTTCGCAACTCCACGCGCCATGGATAATAGTAATACAAATGAGTTTAAGAATGGTTGCATCTTTTTTATGATTATTTTTTATCATGGATTCGGTATAAGCAATATTATGTATCGATACGGTGAATTAACCTATATCCGTCAATCAACGGTATGAATGTGATATGAGTATTCAACAGGTATTCGTAGGGGATACACCGTGGGAATCACCATCAATTTGCTTATGGCATTTATCGGGGAACCACTCTTACCGAGACGAGGAAATAGTTTTCGTGTGATCAATTCTATGAAAGAAATATACTCGTAAAATTAGCGTGGACTCTCCATTAGTGGAAGTCTATCCTAAATTTTGCATAGAATGTAGTAAGTTTTAACGAATGAATCAACGCTAATCAGAGTAAGAAGGATTCGGTGAATACTTGAATATAATTCACTAAGGTTGGGATTGGGATTTAATTTGAAGGACAGTAATCAAATTTATGTAGATTTTATCATCTATTTCTTGACAAATATTGAGTTGGCACACGTGTACTTGCATAATCTTGTTTTTTGTCTCGATTCAAGATAGGTTCTGGAATTTTTTCCTCCCAGTAATCAGGAACGGTAAATGGACGTGCAACCCACAGAAGAAGCATTGTCCGTCTTGTTTGAGTAATGTTTTTTCTTACCGAATGTAAAAGACGTGCATCCCTAAGAACTAATGATCCTGATTTTACACATACATCTACTTGCTCAGGATGATCGTTAAACATAACAGAATATTCTTCCTTGTATTCAGCTCCATCTTGAATTAGAACATCGTTTTCATTTATCTCCATTAGTTGATCGTGGAGATCAATCCTATGATAATGTGTACCAGGTATCACTCTTAAACATCCATTTTCTACGGTAGTATCTGTGAGATAATATTTCATAAACAGGTGTTGAGGCCAAGGCGCACAACTGATTGGATCGTTCCAATGGTACCAGTCTTGATGCCAGAAAAGAGGTGGAGCACTTGGATCTTTAGTAAGAATGATGATTCCTTTTGGAATTTCAAAATCATCAAACCCCATTTTTTCTAATATATTTTTAGTAGTCTTCCAGTTTACCAATTTCTGGATAGTTTTATTTTTTTCTCCAAGTATATGAAGATGATGTCCATGATATTTTGTGTGGTTGGATTGCACATGATTATTTAAGAGTTGTTCAGATGTTACTTGAAGTTCATGTATAAATTCTGTTGAAAGCACACTGTCAATTACACAGAAACCATCTCTAAGGACTTCTTCACGTCTTTTTATTGCTATATCTAAACTCATTATTCTCCCTTTGTATTATATCAATTGAATATAAAAACATAGATAAATAGTTAAAATATACTACAATTCCAATGGCATGACTATGGTGTGACTTGGATATCCCAGTAACTTTAATCCATTAATTTCATTGGACTCATAACAAAAATGTGGTTTTGTTCAGGGGTAGATTTGAAAAAAACCGGTAATATATTAGTACTATATTCCATTATCACTTCATCACTCTTCATGTGTAATAATCCATCAATTAAGTGTTTAGCATTTAGATATACATCTATCATAGTTTCATCAATATGTTCAATATCTATCTCTTCTATTGCTTCCCCTAAATTATCTGTTTCAGAGGATAGGATTAGTTTATCTGGCTGAATTGATAATTTCATCCTATTAAGTTCAGGACTTGATAAAACGGATACTCGTTCTAATCCTTTTATCAATCTTGTTCGATTAATTTTAATTCCTCCAATGATATCTTGTGTTAGGATAGCTTGATATTCTGGATAACCTCCTCCACCTAAGACTTTAGATGTTATTTTAGTGCTACCATCATTAACCTGCATATAAGAAAGACTATTATTTTTTTCATTCTTTCCTTTATTGGCTTCAAAGCAAATGGATATTTCAGAAGTATCAGAAATATGTCTTATGATATTTTGAGCTGATTTTAGAGGTAGAATAAATTGAAAACTTTCGGACTCATTTGAATGTTTTTTTAAATTGAATTTTGCCAATGATAGAGC
The DNA here is from genome assembly GCA_964652195.1 of uncultured bacterium. Classification (GTDB taxonomy): domain Bacteria; phylum Poribacteria; class WGA-4E; order WGA-4E; family WGA-3G; genus MSPOR6. Next base: position 22,734 of record CAZZBB010000109.1, read on the forward strand.
AACTGCTCCATTTGTTGCAACAATTTCAGTTGTATCTTTATGAATATTAAAGAATAATCCATTCATAGGATTACTAAAAATACTCTTACTAACCGCGCTTTCACCTACAACAAATGCAGTCTTGTGAATCAGTGAATGTAAGCTCTGATCTTCTATTGAAAGAATTGAACCGTGTAGTGTAGGCAAGACTGAGAAATAAGTAACTGGAACCGTCCTAAGTTTATACCTACCTTCTGTACATGAGATTTCTAATACATCGCTCTCATTACTTGATGAAATATCAATTTGAGTTTTTAAGGGTAGATTATCTATTATGTCAGTCATGTGTTTACCCGATACCGCTAATTTACCATCTTCTATAACTGCACAACCAGTTGTAGTCTGAATGGTTATTTCTAAATCTGTAGCAGTCAATTCAATTCGATCACCACTTGTCTGTATAAGTATGTTCGATTGTATTGATGATGGGTCGTTGCCATTAATAACATCCTCCAATTTTAATAATGCAGTTATCAAGTTATCTCTATTGATAGTTAGATTCATAATGATTCTCCTCTGCTTTAAATTCTTAATTTATATTTAGCTTACTAATTATTCGGAGTAATCAATTCTTCATGACGTTCGGATATGTCTGGTAAGGTTAATTGAATCCAATTTGATTCAGGTGACATTGTATCAATTGCTTCATTATATTCCATTGGTGATTGGGGTTGTGATTGGTGTATTGTTGTTATGTTAAACAGTGTTAATTGTTCCCATCTGTTATCATCAGTATTGTCTTCAATATAATCTGTTACTTGGTTGTATAACTTAGCGGAGGGTTCTGGTGAAGGCAGATCACTTAGTGCTTCATCAATTACCTGTGCCAATTTATATGCGTATTGACACTTTTGACAATTCTGTAAATGGTTTGAAATCAATAAATATGTATCTGTGTCTAATTCATTGTCAAGGTATTTATCCAATGAATTTTCGCATTGTAAACATGACATATCTTGGTTCATATTACTTCTCCAACATAATACTCAGTATTTCTCGTAATTTCTTTTTGGCTCGATATAGAGTGGACTTCACAGTTCCTTCTGGTATTCCAATTACTTCTGAAATGTCGCCATAACTCATTCCATCTAATTCTCGCATCACAACTATGAGTCGCAGTCTTGGGGGTAATTTGCCAATTGCTTGATGAACTAACCTTTTGGTCTCTTCATTACAAACAATCTTTTCAGGAGACTGTACGTGTTGTACGGATTCAGAGTGATGCAAATTATCAACAATATCAGTAAATTCATCTGAAGGGTATACTTGATACTTTCGTCTCTTCAATTCATTGAAACAGAGATTCTGAACACATTTTAGTAACCAAGAATGAACAGTGGATAGTCGTAGTTCATTTTTCAATTGCCATGCCTTAATGAATGTCTCTTGGGTCATGTCTTCGGCACTTTCAGTATTTTTCAAGAGATAGAAAGCATGTCGATATACTTGTTTATAATGTTTATTAAATAGTGAGATAAATTCATCCTCTGTCATTTTATAACTCCGACTTAGCCTCTATACATGTTACTACGATAGTTAGGACAGTTTTAATTTGTTAAAGACAAAAAGCAGAAAAGAGGGCATCCTTTCAGTAATTTTATATTGTTGTTATTTCGAATCGTTGGATATAGCAACTTGTAAGTGGTATATACGGGCATAGATTCCATTCTGATTTAACAACTCATGATGCGTTCCTTGTTCCACAATTTGCCCATTTTCTACAGAAAGAATTACATCAGCATTCTGCACAGTAGACAACCGATGTGCAATAACAAACGATGTCCTGTCCTTCATCAGCCGTTCTAATGCCTCTGTCACGACCTGTTCTGTTTCTGAATCAAGGGCAGAAGTGGCTTCATCTAAAATAAGAATTCTGGGGTTTCGAATTAGCACACGTGCGATAGCAATACGTTGACGTTCCCCTCCAGAAAGCTTAACACCCCGTTCACCTATCTCAGTGGCGTAACCATCCTTTAACTTCATAATAAAATTGTGTGCGTTAGCTGCTGTTGCAGCAGCAATAATGTCTTCTGTTTTCACCTTTTCTGGGTATTGTGCTCCTAATCGAATATTGTCATCAATTGTTCCTGAAAAGAGATAGGGTGATTGAAATACCGTGCCGATGTGAGATCGGAAGTTCTGCAACTTGAAAGTCGTTATATCGTGATCATCAACATAGATAGTTCCTTTAGTAGTTTCATAAAAACGAGGCATAAGATTGAGAATTGTGCTTTTCCCAGCCCCACTTGGACCTATGAGTGCTACAAGTTGTCCTGGTGACACCTCAAAACTGATGTTCTTCAGGACTTCTGTAGTAGGATCGTAGCCGAAATGAACTTTTTCAAAACGGACTTTCCCCTGAATATTAACATCATCAATTCCTTCGTTTGTTTCAGTCCGGTTTTCATCGAAAAAAGTAAAAACCCGCTTTGCCCCTTCTCCAGCTTTGAGTAGGTTTTGATATTCATTACGGGCATTATATAACGGAACGACAAGGAGATTTAAATAACGGTTAGCCATCCATAAATAACCAACACTGATGTGGCCATCAAGCACCATTATTCCACCTATAAGAAAGAAAATAGGATTTCCTAATAACGAAGCAAGAGGACCAAGCTGGGTCAGAGAATCGGTAAAAGTCTGACGGAGTCGTGTCTTGAGAAGGGTTTCTATTGAACGCTGGATGATCCCCATGTCTTGCATCTCATGCCCTAATGCTTTTATCTCTCGTGATCCTGCAATACCCTCTTGAAGTCGAGATGTTATTATTTCTTTTTCGTATAATACTTGTTTCGCTGCATTTTTTACAGGACCTCTGAAAAGAACTGGAAGCACCACCACGAGTAGAGTAAAAGGAATACTATAAACACCTAACCACGGATTAACCATCGATAAGACTGTCAGAGTAATAACAAATTCAATCCCAGCAAGAATTATCCGTCCACTTGCAAAAACACCCCTTGTAGCAGCACCGGTATCAGAATTAATATAAGCCATGATCTGTCCTGTTGTATGGTTATCGTAGAAACGGAAAGGTAGGAAACGTAGGTGTTTGTAAAGTAATATTTGCAGATCACGGCGGGTTTGCCCTGTGATTTTGACATTAAGATATGTCGTTGCCAGTCCCATGATATAGGTAGAAAGGACAACACCAATCCATAAACACACAAGTATGTATAGATAATCAGCGTCTTTTTGACCAAAGACGCGATCAAGAAGTTGTCCTTCCACCCATGGATTAACCAAGTGGAGAGCTCGAAATCCAGCTTGAAGAAGTACACATAAAAAAGCTAAGCCCCAATACGGTTTAAGAAAACCTAATAATCGGGTAGCAATCCTCGTAATTCTCCATTTCTGTTCTTTCTTGGACATATCCAACATTGGTCCTTAGTAAGTCAATACTTACATTCAAAATATATTACATTTCAAATTAGACTGATAAAATAAAAAACGTCAGATTAATCAGTACGTAAGGCTTCAATTGGGGTAAGCACAGAAGCTTTTATTGCTGGATAGATCCCAAAGACTATACCGATAGCAGTTGAAAAGGTCATTGAAATCAATACCCAGTTTATTGAGAGAACAGCCGGCCAATCAGGAACAATTTTGACTATTTTGATAGCAAGAAGTGTCAGTCCTTCAGCTGTAAGAATGCCAATTCCGATACCAAGTACACCGCCTATCCCACACATAACAACTGCTTCCATTAAAAACTGTATTAAAATATTCAGATTCTTTGCACCCACTGCTTTCCTTAAACCGATTTCTTGGGTACGTTCACCTACGGCAACTAACATCATATTCATTATTCCAATACCACCAACAAGTAGCGAAAATCCTGCAATACTTCCCAATGATATCTTAATCACCTGACTAATTTTTTCCAATTGAGCCATACCTACGCGCATTTCAAAAATCCGAATAAAGTCATCTTGATTTCTGTGGCGTTTCCGGATGACAGATTTTACTTGATCAATCGCCTTTGAAACCTGTTCAACTGAATGCGCATAAACCGCGATTTCTTGTAGGCGTTTACTACCGGTGAAACGTTCTTGTACAGTGGTTATTGGGATAAAAGCAAGGTTATCAAAACTCCATCCAAACCGAAGACTTCTTCCCCTTGGTTTCAATGTGCCTATAACCCTGAAACGCTCAGTCAATCGAGTTCCTTTTTTTATGTAATAGTCACTGTGTCGAGCAATTTTTACCTCTTGTCCCAAAGCGGATTTCACTCCAAAAAGTTCTGTTGCTACCTCATTACCAAGCACACAGACTTTTGTTGCGTGTGCTACATCTTCATCAGTAAAGAATCGTCCTTCTTTAATATCCCAATTCATAACTTTTGTATAGGTAGAATCCACTCCATTCCAACCCGCCCGCGTTCCAACACCATCCACTGATTGAATTAACACGCCTGCCCAATTCCCAATTCTTGGCGTAACTGCGCTCACAGCCGAACATTCAGACTGAATAGCTAACACATCCTCAAATTCCAAATATTCACCACTTCGTATCTTTGTTCTTCTATTCCCCTTCCACTTATACCCAGTATAGATAATCAGAAATTGATTTGCCCCACCCAACTTCTGCACGTCTTGTCTAACAATTTCCTTTGCACCATCACCAATTGCTATCATTGCTAACACCGCAGCAATTCCTATGATAATACCAAGCATAGTTAGTAATGAGCGTATCTTGTTTGTCCAAATTGCAGAAAGAGCAATGTATAACCCTTGAATAAAGTACATGTTAAATCTTAAGGTGTTGAGAACAGCAACAGTTACCCAATTTTGTAAATGGAATTCGTATAATTTCTTTATATTCTGTAAATGATTCACTCGGAGAAATTGTTTTCCCAATAGATATTAATCTCCTTAAACATTATTTGCCTACCGCTTGTCTTTCGTATGGTTCAGATTTGGATAGACCGTGAGTGTTAAACAGGCGATAAGTGTATTACCATAAAACACGTTTGATATCAATGTGTTGGTGTTAAGCATTAACCCAGAATAATACAAAATAATCTAAAATGGTTCAATACTTAGAATTTATCAATCTATAGGTTACTACAATGTGGAAGAGATAAAGTTCCATTTAAATTGGGATATATTTGATGGTAGTAACAAAAACACCTCAATATCGATTACAATTATCGATATTGAGGTATAAAAATGTACAATGAGCGATGATTACCGTAACAATTTACATCATGACTGCATTCTTCACAGTACTAAGTAGAGGTGAAGGTAGAATTCCAATGAGGAGTACAACTATGGAAGCGATGACTAATCCTAAGATTAATGTTGAGGGATATGGGTTGAACTCCAATTCCTCTTCTGGTTCATTCATGTACATTGTCACGACAACCCGTAGGTAGTAGAATGCCGAGATTGCAGTGTTGATTGCTCCGATGATTACAAGCCAAACGTGCCCAGACTGAACAGCAGATTTAAAGATATAGAATTTTCCGACGAAACCGGCAGTTGGTGGAAATCCCGCAAGAGATAATAACATTAGCGTTAAAAATAAACCGATTAATGGTTTTCGAAAGCCGAGTCCAGCGTAATCTGAAATCAAAAGGCTTTCACCGTCAGCATTTCTTGCTAATATTACTGCTCCAAAGGCTGCGATATTCATAACACAATAAATCAACAGGTATAACATCGCACTCGATTTACCATCGTTATTGGCTGCAGCTAAACCTATTAGAATATATCCAGCATGAGCAATACTTGAGTATGCCAGCATACGTTTAATGTTTGTCTGTGCAATTGCTATGATATTCCCACTCGTCATGGTAATCATTGCCAAAAGGATAATTATACCGTTCCATTGAGGTTCCAGAGTGGGTAATGCATCCATAAATATCCTAATAAATGCTGCGAAACCAGCTGCTTTTGGTCCTGCAGAGATGAAGGCAGCGATTGTGGTAGGTGCTCCTTCATATACATCTGGTGCCCACTGATGGAATGGGACAATTGCTACCTTAAAGCCAAAACCTACGATGAGTAGGAACATTCCTGATAATAGTAAAGGTGATATACCGTATTCTGTTAGTATTACTGCTATATCAGATATATTTGTTTTTCCAGTTGCTCCATAGATAAGTGCAATTCCGTAGAGGAAAAAAGCACTCGCGAATGCGCCAAGTAACAGGTATTTCATTCCTGCTTCACTTGATGCTGGACTTTCTCGGAAATATCCTGCTAAGACATATAGGGATAATGACATCAGTTCTAAACCAAGGAAGACAATTATCAACTCATTCCCTGCTGCCATTAACATCATACCCAATGTAGCAAGTAGAATCAGGAGGTAGTATGGGCCCTGTTTTTTATCGTCTCTGCCCAAATAACTAAGAGAAATAAGTGTGACCAGAATTGTAGAAACCAGAAATATGATATTAAAAAAGAGTGAATATTGGTCGATCTCAAACATATCACTGAATTGTGTTCCTACCTTATTTGCTAATAGCATGTCTATAGAAACCCACAGTGCAATAGCTGCTCCAACAATAGTAATCCATCCAAGCACTTTCTTTGATAGTGAGTCAATCATGTCAAAGATAAGGACAATGAATAGTGTTGAAACAATAACAAGTTCTGGCATCAACAATGACCAGTTAATTGTTGGCATTCAAGACCTCCGTTGAAAATACTCCATAATAGCAATAGGATACAGTGATTATGTTCATCAATGATTCTTCCAAATGTCGTTATCTCCTATAGAAGGAACACAAAAGTTACAACCACAAAAAGTGGAACTAAGATAATAACTGACCATAACATATAGCCAAAGAAACTGGGCATGCGGATGCCGCTCTGTTCAGCTATCGCTTTTACCATGAAATTAGGTGCGTTGCCGATATAAGTGTTCGCCCCCATGAAAACAGCTCCGACGGATATAGCAGTTAGTAGTCTCACAAAAGTTTGATGTTCAGGGACTGCTAATTCAGCAATCGGTGTATTCAATATATCTGGTACTTGAGCTTCGACTAAATGTAACTTTCCAAGAGCTGTATTGTAGAAGGTTAAATAGGTTGGTGCGTTATCTAAGAAACTTGAGAGTCCCCCAGTTATCCAGAAGTAATGCCAAGGTTGTTCAATTGCTACGATCAATCCGCTGAGTGCACCTTTCTCCCCAACACCAAGAATCGTCAAAGCGGGAATTATGGTAATAAAGATACCCGCAAATATTTTTGCAACTTCTTCAATAGGTTCCCATGAAAACTCGTTTGCTTTCCGTAATTCACCAGTAAAGGGAGTAAACATTAAGGATAAAAGTCCCATCACCACAATAAGCACATCACGTGCTATATTTTGCCAATATACATGAACCCCGATTATGTTTATTTCTCCCCATTTGTAAGTTCCACTCATCAAAACAGCGCCGATAATACCAAAAAGGAAGATCAGATTGAAGAGACCATCAATCCGAATTGGTTCATTAGTTCCATCGTCCGGTACTACACCACCTTCGCGTTTGAACATAAATGTGTCTATAATGAAGAAGAGCACAATCAAAATCACACTAATGAATAGCATGTGTGGGAATAATGCTGTTGTTGTCCAGAAGAAAGGCACACCGTGCAGAAAACCTAAAAAGAGTGGTGGGTCTCCCAGAGGTGTTAAAGATCCTCCGATATTGCTAACCAGAAAGATAAAGAATACAACCAGATGGACCTTACTCTTTCGATACTCGTTTGCACGAATTAATGGACGAATCAGGAGCATTGATGCACCTGTAGTCCCTATCCAAGAAGCAATTACAGTTCCGATTAGTAGCAATAGTGTATTAACTAATGGAGTACCGCGTAACGTGCCGCGTACGAGAATTCCACCTGCTACTGTAAACAAACCCCATAACAGCACAATAAACGGGATATAGTCGATCAAATAGATGTATAGAATATCGTGAAAGGCATCCCCTCCATAGGCAATAAGGTAAGGTATTGCAAAGATTAACCCCCATGCCAACGACATCTTGCCACCGTGATGGACAAGAAAATGAGAATCGAACAAAAGTGGTAAAAGTGCGATTGATAGTAGAATACCAACAAATGGAATTATGCTCCAAATAGGTAATTTAGTACCATCAACTTTATAATGTCCTTGTGCTTCTTCGTCAGCACCGAAGACTTGTGTAGAGAAGGATAGGATTAGTCCGAGAATAACAAAAACTATTAAACAGGAGGCAAGTCTTGATTTCACTATTTAATCTGTGCCTCCTTGTCAATCACTATAAGATCTTCAGTCTTAGTCATTTCACCAGATTCAATAGAGTTTTCATTGAATTCCAATTGTCCAACAGCAGGTGTAGTTTCTGTTATGTCTACCTTTCTTACCACTTCATCAACAGACATTTTCATAGGTTTTAAGAAGGAATTCGGATAGACACCTATCCAAACAATTAATACGAGGATTGGAATTAAGAGAACAATTTCTCGTTGGTTCAAATCAGGAAGTGATTCATTGGTGGAATCAAGTTTGCCAAACATAACTCTTTGGAACATCCACAGCATGTAGACTGCTGCCAGAATCACACCTGTAGTTGCAAAAACCACATACCATTTAGAAAATGCACCTTTTGTAAAACTACCTAATAAAATCATGAATTCACCAACAAATCCGTTGAGACCAGGTAATCCGATGGAGGATAAAGTGACTATTAGGAAGAAAGTCGCAAATATCGGCATTCGTTTCGCCAGTCCACCAAAATCGACAATCATTCGACTATGGCGTCGTTCATATATCATACCAACTAAAAGGAAGAGTGCTCCAGTGCTTAACCCGTGATTTATCATCTGCAGAACACTACCTTGTATCCCCGCATGGCTTTGAGAAAATAAACCTAATACAACAAAGCCGAGGTGACTTACACTGGAATATGCTACCAGTTTTTTCAAATCGGGTTGTACCATTGCTACTAATGCACCGTAGATAATACCTATAACAGCAAGTGGGATTATCCAAGAAGTAGCATTCGCAGCCGCTTCTGGAAATAATGGGAGACAAAACCGGACTATGCCGTACGTACCCATTTTAAGTAGCACACCGGCAAGAATAACACTACCAACTGTGGGTGCTTCAACGTGTGCATCTGGCAACCAAGTATGGAATGGGAATAGGGGTACTTTTATTGCAAATGCGATGAAGAAAGCAAGGAATAGTAAGTGTGAATGTTCAAATGGACCACTTTGTGTTAGTGCAACAAAATCGAAACTACTATCATTTTGGAGATAAAGTGCCAATATTCCAACTAACATGAGGGCACTGCCAGCCATAGTATAAAGAACGAACTTGACAGTCGCGTAAATCCGTCGTTCTCCACCCCATATACCTATGAGGAAATACATTGGGATTAGCATTGATTCCCAGAAAACAAAGAAAAGGAATAGATCTAAAGAACAGAATACACCTAACATGCCAGTTTCCAGAGCAAGGAGGGACATCATGAACCCACTTAACCCTTTTTCAATGGAATTCCAGGCAGCAATAACACATATTGGGGTTAGGAATGTTGTGAGTAGTATTAACCACAAAGAAATACCATCAACACCTACGTGGTAACTAATACCTAAATCAGTGATCCAGTTCAGTTTCTGGCGTAATAGATCCGTAGTTTGAAAACCTTCAATATTCGCGTCAAAACCGTAATATAATCCAATTGAGATGAGGAATGTCAATAAACTTATGATAAGTGCAATACCCTTGACAGTAGATGCACCCATTCCCCTTAGCAATGCAATTGCAATTACGCCAAGTAGTGGCAAGAAAATAACTAATGATAGTAGCAAATAATTCTCCTTCTCATTTGGTGTTCCATACTTCTGTTCTTTATACTTATATGATTCAAAATCTCAAATAATAATGCAGTAGTTCTTGATCAATCATTAATTGACAACAAACAGATAGAACGCAAGAAATATTACTATGCCAATAACCATTGACACAATATACGCTTGGACGATTCCAGTTTGAAGTCGTCTTAACGTTCCTCCAAACCATCTGACTACTGCTGCAACACCGTTGACAATTCCATCAATGATTCCTGTATCAAATAGTTTCCATAATAGGTAGTGAGATCCGTTTTTTACGGGTTGAACGATGAATGTATTATATAGTTCATCAATATAGTATTTGTTTTCTACGAGTTTTTCTAAGGAATTAGTAGATTCCTCTGCAGGTACACGATTCTTATATCGTATCCAAGCGAATAGAATACCCCCTAAACCAACTAAAGTTGATATTGCCATAAATAGATAGGCATTTCCAGCCATCTCACCGTGTGCTGCAGGAAAAACATCTTTAGTGAACTTGTGTAGCGAACTGTTGTGTAGACCTATACCTAACAGAAGTCCTATCAATGCAGATGGTACAGCAAGAATTACTAATGGTAACCACATTACTGAAGGTGATTCATGAAGATGTGATGCTGTTTCAGATTCAACGCGGGATTCACCATAGAATGTCACAAATATAAGACGGAACATATAAAATGCTGTTAGGAAGGCTGTGATTAGACCGATGATATAGATGTATGGAGAACTACCCCAGGCACTGTGTAATATCTCATCCTTACTCCAGAAACCGCTTAAGAATGGAAATCCTGCAATCGCTAATGCCCCAACTAAGAAAGTTGCATGTGTGATAGGCATTTTACTTCTGAGTCCACCCATCTTCCGCATGTCTAATTCGTTTGACATTGCATGCATAACACTACCTGCGGCAAGAAACATGAGTCCCTTGAAAAAGGCATGGGTAACCAAATGAAAAATACCTGAAGCATACGCCCCAACACCAACACCAACAAACATATAACCGAGTTGGCTGACTGTGGAATATGCAAGAATCCTTTTAATATCATTCTGTTTGAGTGCAATTGTTGCAGCGAAGAATGCTGTTAAGACACCAATCCATGCCACAACCATTCCCGTATGTGCCAAATCAAATAGAATTGCTGAACGGGCTATCATATCAAATAGAATTGCTGAACGGGCTATCATATAGACACCCGCGGTAACCATTGTTGCAGCATGAATTAATGCACTGACGGGTGTTGGACCTTCCATTGCATCTGGTAGCCACACATATAGTGGGATCTGTGCGGATTTCCCAACTGCTCCAACAAAGAGGAGTAATGTAGCAATTATAAGTGTGCTTCCCCCGAAGATTTGCTTGAAATCAGGAGTCTCGACAAACCCCATACCATCTGCCACAGGTTGTAATTCCTTTGCCGTTCCAAAGATTGCTCCAAAATCAAGAGTACCAAACACAGCAAAGATTGTGAACATACCCAGAAGGAAACCAAAATCACCGATTCTATTGACAATAAAGGCTTTCTTTCCAGCATCTGTAGCCGATTGTTTTTCATACCAAAACCCGATTAGAAGATACGAACAAAGACCTACACCTTCCCATCCGACAAACATTAATAGGTAGTTATTGCCGAGGACAAGGATAAGCATTGCGAAAACAAACAGGTTTAGATATGCAAAATAGCGTGTGTAGCCTTCATCTCCATGCATATATCCAATGGAATATACATGAATAAGGAATCCGACCCCTGTGATGACTAACAACATTATTGTTGTTAAAGCATCAACTTGGAAACCTATATTGAATGTAAAGGCTTCTCCTGAAATCCATGTATAGAGAACACCAGCCTCCCCTTCAAGCGGTTCTCCATCACCAAAAATACTAATGAAAGCAATTATCGAGCAGATTAGGGAGACGAGTACTGCAAGTGCGGCGATCCATCCGCTGAGTTTTTCATTTCCCTTTAGCCATTTGCCGAATAATCCATTAATGAGGAATCCTATAAATGGAGAAATTAACAGAATAACAATCAGATTCAGAGACATTTTATATCCTTCAGTTGGTCTGGTTTTCAGTAATTGGTCAGTCAGAGGAAGTTGATCACCTCTGTATTAACCGATTCCTGAAACCAATGTACCTATCCTTTCAGCGAATTAACCTCATCAACATTTATCGTTTCACGATGTTTAAAGACACTAACTATTATTGCTAACCCGATTGCCACTTCTGCGGCAGCAACAGCCATAACGAAAAATACGAATAATTGTCCTTCGACTTCTCCGAGATTGCGGCTAATTGCTACAAAGGCAAGATTTGCTGCATTTAGCATTAGTTCAATACACATAAAGATGATTATAGCGTTTCTACGGATTAAAACTCCGATGACACCTATTGTAAAGAGGAGAGCACTTAAAATGAGATAGTATTCTATTGACAACATAACCTATACTCTACATATATTGTAGATATGACTCCAGAATTATATTTAGTTTTCAGGTTGATTCTCGCGTTTCACCAACACAATAACACCGATTAAGGCTGCTAACAAGATGAGTGATGTAACTTCAAAAGGGAGTAAATAATCTTTAAATAACGTCTCACCTATCTGGATAATTGAGTAAGAGGTATCGGGATCAACTTCACTTGAGGCGACAGCGGTATTTTGATTTTCGCGAATTCTAACTGCAATGTATATACCTTCAATGGCTAAGAGAATACCTAATATAATTGCAAAACCTTTTAGTTTCCCAGATAACCCACCCTTCAAAGAGAGTGTACCCAGATTCAAAAGCATTATGACAAATAGGAACAACACCATGATTGCCCCAGCATAAACAATTACCTGAACAGCAGCAATGAAGTGTGCCCCTAAAAGTACAAAAAGACCTGCTTGAGAGAAAAATGTAACAATCAGAGCAAGAGCGCTATAGATAGGATGTCGGAATGAAATTACAGAAATTGCCCCTATTAGAGACACTCCGCCAAAAATGAAAAATAGTATATGTTCTGCGGTCATCATTACTCTCCTATTCTATTGCATCCAAACCAGATAGTGGTGATCCAACTGTATTATCTATCGTAGTTCTCTTATTATTATCTACCATAAATATACCTGCTACGATTGATATAACAATGAATGCTGCGACAACGTTCCCGATACCGATCCAAAGCTGACTTCCATTTGTTAAAACCCACAATGTCCCGGTAACAACTATCGATGTCAGAGCAACTGGTAATAGGAATTTCCAACCGAAATTCATGAGTTGATCATAACGGAATCTTGGTAAAGTCCATCTTACCCAAATGAATACAAATAGAAAAATTCCAGTCTTGATAAAGAAGATGGCAAAGGAAATTATTCCACTCCATACAGGTCCACCTATTTCTTCCAATCCAAAGAAATGCCACCCACCTAAGAAAAGTGTTACTGTTACAGCCGAACCAACAATCATATTCATATATTCTGCCATGAAGAACATGGCAAATTTCATACTACTATATTCGGTGTGATAACCTGCAACGAGTTCCTGTTCAGCCTCAGCAAGATCGAATGGAAGTCTATTCGTTTCAGCATACATGGCGGTGGTAAACGCAAGAAAAGCCGGAAGATGGATAAAACAATTCCAAACACCCTCACCTTGTGCTATTGCGATATCTCGTAAACTCAGAGATTCAGAAAGCATCAAAACACCGATAATCGCCAAACCGAGAGTTAATTCATAACTAATCATCTGTGCAGACGAACGTAATCCTCCTAACAGTGAGTATTTGTTATTGGATGCCCATGCCCCAATTACAACTCCATAAACACCAAGTGATGTTATTGCTAAGATATAAAGAACTCCAATATTGATATCTGCAATTTGAAGATTAATTGGTTCCCCAAATAGTTCGATTGAACTCCCAAATGGCACGACTGCGACAGTAATCATCGCGGGAACTAAGAGCATCGCTGGTGCAAGAACATAGAGTGGTTTATCGACATGGTTTGGGATAAGGTCTTCTTTAAATAGGAACTTAATTCCGTCTGCAATAGGTTGGAGCAAACCCTGAGGACCAACACGATTAGGTCCCAATCGATCTTGAATCCATCCACTAACCCGTCGTTCTGACCAAATCATCGCCATAACACCAATAATTAGCATGTGTACAATGATAAGCATCTTTACAATGGGTATTACAATATCAAACAAAAGGTTCATTTATTCTCCTTAGTCAACCGATACAGAGTTATCCTCTATGCCAACTTAACTCCTTCGTCACCAATATTCTGATGTGTTGCTTCTTCGTATCCATCCACATGTTCTGTAATTGCTATTGAAATTTCACCAGCAAAACTATAATCAATTTCACCACCGAGTTGCTTAGCAAGCTGCTGCGTAATTTGCCAGTCTAACTGAGCTTCACCAGGAGGATCAATAGCCTTACGAATTCGTTGTACCCATCCAGTAGAATTAGTGAACGTGCCATCTTTTTCGGCAAAAGTTGTCCCGGGTAGGACTATATCAGCTAATTGTGTGACTTCTGAAGGTAATATATCTTGTACAATAAGGAATTCGACATTTTCTAATGCTGCCTTTTCTGCTTCTTGAAGGGTTCTATCAGGAATACCACTAACAAGATATACCACTTTAGCGTTTGATACTTTTTCCCAGAGTGTATCATTTTCTAAAACGACATTTCCATTTGCTGAACCAAGAATTGTTCGTGCCCCCGCAGTATTCGGGTTTTTGTCAGATTCAATTGTAAATTGAGGGTATTTATGTTCTTCACCCGGTAGTTGACCAAAGAGTCCAAGTTGTGTTGTATTTAACACATCGTGTGCAAACTGTTGAAGAACGAAGTTATCCTCATTCGTCCCCTGTGCTGATCCAATGACAACGATATCATCAGCTTCTACTTCGGATAGTTTCTCTTTTATGATAGTGAGTGCATCTGTCCATTGTGTTGTCGTTTGTTCACCATCAACTTTTTTAAGGGGGAGTTGGAGGCGGTCATCTCTATTTACATAGTGGTAACCGAGCCGACCATCATCACACATCCAATGCTGATTAATATCTTCATGGAAACGCGGTTTTACTCTGTAAACACCGTCTTCTTTATACTCAACAGTGATATTACATCCAACACTACATCCTGTACAGATACTGTTTTCTTTATCCATGAACCATGGACGTGATTTGAATAAGAAGTCCTTACTAATCAATGCACCAACAGGACAAATATCGACTACATTTCCTGCAAGTTTATTGTCAAGAACTTGAATAGGATTACCTTCGTGGCTTCTTGGAATATCAATCTCATCATGTGAACCACGGTTTATCAGACCGAGTTCACCTGTGCCTGATACCTCTTGGCAGAAACGGATACAACGGGTACATACGATACAACGGGTGGAGTAAAGTAAAACATCTGGTCCCAAGTCTTTTTTAGGTGGAACGTTTTTGACTTCTACATAACGGCTTTTATCGTGTCCATGTCTATAGCTAAAGTCTTGTAGATCACATTCCCCTGCTTGGTCGCAGACTGGACAATCAAGTGGATGGTGTACTAAGAGGAATTCCAGAATATCTTCACGTGCTTTTATGACACGGGGACTGTCTGTCACTACGATAGCATCGAATTTATCTTCCAACTTTCTTTCCGGTGGTGCGGATCGGACTGTCAATGTACAACCCGTTGCTAATTGACGGGCTGGCCCAATTGTACCTGGAGGAGCACCTGGTATGGGACCATAAGGTTCAACGAGACACATCCTACAGTTGGCTGGACGGGTTAATCCTGGATGATAACAATAGTGAGGAACTTCAATACCATTTTCTCGAGCAGCCTCAACTATATTCGTTCCATCTTCAACCTCTATTTCAAGGTCATTTAGTTTTATAAGCGCCATTTTTTTACTCCAAGGTTTCAGAATTCCGTTGTGTCTCTATACCAGTTCAGACATCTCTTTGGGTATAATCCGCTGTTGATATGCGTAATTTTCCTCTGGTGGAACAGTTGCTTCTTCGACAGATAAAGTAACCAATTTACCTTCACGGATAGCAGCCTCAAATTCAGGGCGAAACTTACGCATATAACTGACTGCTGGCCAAGAAACTGCAATACCGAAAACACAGATTGTATTCCAAGTCATTGTATCAACATTTGCAATATTGTTTGCAACACTTTCCAACAGATCTAAATCTTCGTAAATTTCCTCTGTTTCACCCGTATCTCCCCATCTGCCACCTTCTGCAATACCAAATTTCGGTCTTGTGATTTTCTCTTGTCTACCTTCCCCATCTGCAATCCGCTGAACAATGTCGCGCACCCACGGTGTCCCCCATCGACACGGAGTGCATTGTCCACAAGATTCATGGGCATAGAACTTCATTATATTCAGAAGGCAATCAACGATATTTCGAGTTTCGTTCATGACAATGATACCACCCGAACCTAACATTGATTTGGCAAGTGTTAAAGATGTAAAATCAAGACGGGTATCTAATTCATAATGTGTTAAAATCGGTGCAGAACTACCCCCGGGGATAACTGCTTTTACCTCTTCACCGCGTAAACCGCCAGCGACTTCTATGAGTTCTGAACATGTTAAGCCGAGTTCTAATTCATATACACCAGGTTCGTTAACATCTCCACTGATACAGTAAAGTTTTGTACCAGTATTTGGATCTGGTTTTGGGGGGTCAAATCTTGCATCACCATAAGTTGGTCCCATGTCTGTGTACCAATCAACCCCATTCCCCACGATGAAAGGTAAATTACACAAAGTCTCTACATTCTGGACTACGGTAGGTTTCATGAATACACCTTGAACTGCCGGGAAGGGAGGTTTGTTCCGGGGTTGTCCGCGTTTTCCCTCAAGTGATTCGATTAAACCTGTTTCTTCACCACAGATATATGCACCCGCCCCAGGATGTGTATAGATGTTAACATTGAGGCCTGTATCTCGGATATTTTCACCAATGTACCCCTGTTCTTTAGCTTCCTCAATAGCGGCATCTAACATTTTTTTACCGAGTGTAAATTCCCCGCGAATATAGACATAGGTGGTTTCAATTCCCATTGCAAAGCAACAGATTAAGATGCCTTCAATTAACAGATGCGGATTTTTCTCTAAGACATATCGGTTGCTGAATGTCCCGGGTTCACTTTCGTCAGCATTACAACAGAGGTAACGTGGTTCAATATCTCTTGGAACAAAACTCCATTTTTCACCAGTAGAAAAACCTGCACCGCCTCTACCTTTCAGACCTGCGTCCCACACCATTTGAGCGATTTCTTCAGGTTGAAATTCAGCCAAAGCCTTTTCAAACTGAGTATAACCATCGTATTGTCGATAGACTTCGAATGTGTTTATATTTGGTACGTCCAGATGCTCGTAGAGAATCCGCTTTTCTTGAACCATTTTTTTCCTCTACAAATTGTTTAGAATTTCATCAACTTTTTCTGGGGTTAAATTCTTATGTAAATCGTCGTTAATCATTATCACAGGAGCAACATCGCAAGAGGCAAGACACTCAACTTTCATGAGTGTGAATTTTCCGTCATCAGTTGTGCCTTTGGCAAGATTTGTCTCTGATGCTACATCAATACCTAATTTCTCTTTGAGATGATCTAATACCACTTTGCAGTCTCGCAACGCACACGGAAGCGTTTGACAGACGCGGATGACATATTCGCCTACCGGTTCCTCAAAAAACATCGGATAGAAGGTTACTACATCTTTAACCTTCATCACGGTAACCTCCAACAATTCTGCTACATGTTGCATCACAGCAGGAGTGATATATCCTGCTTGTCTCTGGGCGAGATGTAGTGTTGGAAGCATGGCTGCTTCTTTTATTGGATACCGTCCAATCAGTTCATCAAATTGTTGCTTATTTTCTTCGTTAAACTGAAATGGTGTTTCTAATTGGATTATTTCATCTGACATCTATGTTTTCCTTTTATTGGCTTTCAGTCGTGCAATTTCTTCGCGGAGCTGCGCGGCTTCTGCTTCGGCAGTTTCAGCGCGTGTAGATTCTTGTTCTGCGCGTGTTTCTGCGTTTTCTCGTGCAATAGATTCTTGTTCTGCGCGTGCTTCGGCAGTTTCAGCGCGTGTAGACTCTTGTTCTGCGCGTGCTTCGGCAGTTTCAGCGCGTGTCTGAACCCATTCTCCCGCAATAGGGTCATAAATCGCTATTACTCCATCGCGAAGACGGAAATCCAAACCCAAAACGGATGATCGAATCCCTCCATCATCATCGGCGGTAATTGCCACATAGGCATCATCCACTAATGTAAATCCCATCAGTGGAGTTGGTAAATACAATCCCTCTGCATCATATAAGAAGTAATCTTGGATCTCAAGTGAAGCGTATACATCCATTTTCTCATCTAAGTCTTTATCATAGGTGGTTTTACTGGAGAACTCCATCACAAAATCGGGTGCTTTGCCTTCCTCCCATGTTTTATACGTCAGACGCGGCTTTGGGTTTATGCCAAAACAGACAAGTACATCCGGAGATATAGACGTCCAGGGATCCCCCTCTTCGTAATACATCATGATGTCGCCGGAGACATAAACCTCAGAGTGTTGTGCGAAATGAGCTTCAAGCGCATGCAACGTCCACGTTAGTAATTTTCTATGATAATCGCTTACTGCCATGGGTTTTCCATCTTCAGAAGGATAAAGGTTTGCATCATCAGTAGGGACATAAGGGATAGAGGAATCTCTTGCATAAGGTGGTGCCATTATGTATCTCCTTAAAAGTATTTAGTCCTTTCTGTTTCCTATTCTCCAACTTCACCCATAAAGAGTTAGTATTTTCCCACAAACTGAATTCGGTTTTTCTCAGGATCTCGGATATCAAAAACCCCATAACCATTATCATTTTCCAAAGGTCTTAAACGTAACCCTTTTGACTTTAAATGTTGGTGCATTGCATTCACACTTTCAACTTTAAGCATTAACTTTTGTCTTCCCTCATTTGGTTTACTTGCACTATGTAAACACAATGTACATTCACCTGTATTAAACCGGTAAAATCGATTTTCTGGAAATGGTTGGTCTTCATCTGGAGTCAATCCAATTACATCTCTATAAAATGCAATGACATTTTTCATATCTTTTACAAAAAGCATGACGCCACCAAGACTAACTTTTATTTCTGACATATCTACACCATTTAAATTAAAGGATGATCCAAATTCTCTATTGATAAGTGTTTTATTATCTATCTAATTCCCCTGCAATCACGTTCAAACTACCTAACACTGCAACTGTATCTGATACCATCCCGCCTTCCAACATGTGTGGTAGAGATTGGAAATGAAAAAAACTTGGGGGTCGAATCCTGATACGGTAGGCTGTACCACTACCATCGCTTACTATGTAAAAACCTAACTCTCCGTTTGGAGATTCAGTGGCACAATAACTATCCCCCGCAGGCGGTTGTACACCATGTCCGTCCATAACAACCTTGAAGTGATGAATTAATCCTTCTATATGTCCATAAGCATCAGACTTATGGGGCATTGTAATCTTGTTATCTTCAGTACTAAATGGACCATCAGGGAGGTTATCTAAAGCTTGCGTAACGATACCAGCACTTTGAATCATCTCCTCCATCCGAACCAAATAACGGTCATATACATCCCCGTTAGTGCCAACCGGTACTTCAAATTTCATTTCATCATAAGAGGAGTAAGGTTCAGATTTACGTATATCATGAGATACACCAGTTGCTCTTAGGCAAGGTCCCGTCACACCATAATTGATTGCATCTTCAGGAGAGATTACGCCTACACCTTTTGTTCTATCCATCCAAATACGGTTCCGTGTCAATAATGTGTGTGTTTCTTTTAATGCTTTAGGGAAATTGGAAATGAAGTCTCGAACATCGGATTCAAATCCATCATAAAGGTCACGAAAAACACCGCCTACACGCGTATAACTTGTCGTCAACCGTGCACCGGTGGTTTTTTCAAAGATACTATAAAGTTTTTCTCGTTCACGGAAACTATAAAGGAAAACAGAAAATGCCCCTAAATCCAAAGCTGCTGTTCCAAGCCATAGAAGATGGTCAGCCATTCTTGAGAGTTCTGCCATCAATATCCGGATATACTGACATCGTTTTGGTATTTCTATGTCAAGTAATTGCTCAACTGCAAGTACATAACCGAAATTATTGGATAACGGTGAAAGATAATTCATCCTATCTGTAACAACGATGAACTGGTTATAATCTAAATTTTCACCAAGTTTTTCAAACCCCGTATGTAAATAACCCGCATGGGGTGTCGCCCTTACAATGGATTCACCATCAAGTTCTAATACGATTCGGAGGGTTCCGTGGGTTGCTGGGTGCTGAGGTCCAAAACTTAAAACCATCTTCTCGCCTGTTGTCCGTTCCATCCCACCTTGCATAGAAAACTCCTTTTTTACAATTGATTCACGCTTTTCCTAAGCTGTAATTATTCAACCAATTCAATAACACCACACCCAATCCGAGCACCTGCATTTCCGGATGGTTGAGAAGTGAAATCGTCAGCATCAGCATGGACGATTATCCCTTTTCCAACAACATCTATATTAGAACCGGTACCAATTTCCCAAAGTTCTGTACTCAATTCAATAACACCTATGCCATCTTCCCCAACATCTATATTACCAATGTCTCCAAGATGGAATTCTCCTTCTCCCCATTTCCCGTGTGCAACGTTAGTAGGATTCCAATGACCACCTGCCGATTTTCCATCAGGTGAACTACAATCCCCTTTTTCGTGAATGTGAACACCATGCAGTCCAGGGGAAGCGTTCTTTATCTCAATGTGGACCATGACGGTCTCCCCTATTTGTGTGAAGGTCGCCATACCAGTTACTGCACTTCCACTCGCTGAATTAATGACCGCAATTGCTTCCTTTGATGGACCGGATAGAATGATTGTTTTCTCTACCATTTCACATCCTGTTAATAGGAGAGAAACAGCAAATAGTAGGCATGCAGCATTGATGTAGCGTATAAAAAATGTCTTATTCATTTAATTACTCCAACTTAATGTTGTGTTATGCATTCTGTTTGTCAAAATTGAAACGTTCTCGTTCCCCACGTCCCCGTAGCGGATAATCTTTACGGAGAGGATGTCCTTCAAACTCATCAGGCATAAGTAATCGTGTTAAATTGGGATGTCCTTCGAACTCAATACCAAACATATCATAAGTTTCCCTTTCTAACCAATTTGCACCTTTCCATAAGTTTACGACCGTAGGAACTTTTAAATCTTGATCATTGACAGGTACTTTAACACGTATACGTGGTGTTTCACCTTCAAAAGTATATAGATGATAGACGACCATGAATCTTGCATAATCGTACTTCATCAATTCCTCTTCTAAATTGGAATTATCAACTGCTGTTATATCAACCAGCATGGAATATGCAAGATCGGTTTTCAAATATTCTAAAAGAGGATATAAACTCTCTTTGTATACAACAACGACAACACCGTCTTTGGCTTCAGCATCAGATAATAATCCATCACCGATTTTTTCTCTTAGTTGCTGTATCACTAATGGTGTAGTATCTTCAGTTATCTCTTTTTCTTCTGTCATGGCGCAGCCTCAACACCTTTTGGTAATTCACCTTTTTGTATTTGTCGTTGAACTTGCATGACGGCATCAATTAAATCTTCTGGTCGGGGTGGACATCCCGGTATATAAACATCAACAGGTAAGAATTGGTCAACCCCCTGAATTAATGTATATGTATCAAATACGCCTCCACAAGATGCACATGCACCCATCGAAATAACCCATTTTGGGTCTGGCATTTGATCATAGATACGTTTGAGTACCGGCATCATTTTTATCGAAATCCGTCCAGAAACGATGAGTAGATCTGATTGTCGGGGTGAAAATCGAATTGCCTCTGATCCAAAACGAGAGAGATCATATTTAGAAGCCAAAGTAGCCATCATCTCAATTGCACAACAAGCCGTGCCGAAAGGCATTGGCCACAAGGAATTCTTCCGTCCCCAATTGACAACCTTATCAATTGTTGTCGTGATGATATTACCATCAGATTGTTCAGTGCTTGCTCCACTTTGTATATTGTTATTGGCTAATCCCATGTCAAGCCTCCTTTTTTCCAAGCGTAAATGTAACCCAGAAGTAGAATACCGATAAACACCAGCATCTCAATTAATATAAACATTCCATCAGATTGAGACATCTTTTTAAAAATAACTGCCCAGGGATATAGAAAGACTACCTCAATATCAAAGATGATAAAGAGCATAGCGATAAGGTCAAACCGAATAGTGAATCTTTGTCTTGCATCACCGATCGGTTGAACTCCAGATTCATAAACTGAAAGTTTTACACGGTTGGGGCGTTTTGGTCCAAGAAGATGGGTAAGGCCGAGATTTATAGCTGCAAATAGGACAGCAAATATCCCTAAAAATACTATAGGAAGATAATCTTGTAGCATAAACTTATATCTATTCTAAGCCTCCAGCAGCAGACAGATATATTACGAAAAATTACATATATACTATTCAAATTTCTGTTTCTGCCAACAGTAAATATCGTTTTGTGTTTTATCTTCAATGAAAATTACACACTGCTCAATTATTTTACATATTTTGAATAAAGTGTCAAGTATTTTTCAGAAAATATTTGATTTTTCAATGATTGTAGAGAAATAGATGAACTGATAGTCTTATTCGTAGGTTGGGTTGAACCGCAGGTGAAACCCAACATTCACTGTATGTCCAGCGTTACCTGTTGCTAAAGAACATGTTGAAAAAACTTAGTAGATTTGATAATCTGATGAAGCATGAGATGTACCTCTAACTATCACTTTCATCACTCCAGAGGGGTGATATGTCAATAGAAAAAGACATATCAACATCCCGCACTCCAGCGGAGTGCTATGTAATAAATAGGTGGCAACTTGCGTTATAATAGAAGACAAAGCACGAAATATCATCATAAAGAAATCATGGAGAAAATAACATGTCAAAAGTAGCAGTGATTGCAGGTGTTGGACCAGGATTAGGGGCAGCGATCGCACGGAAATTCGCAAGTGAAGGCTGCAACCTTGCCTTACTTGCACGTTCAGCCGCATATAGTATCAACTTATCAAATAGACTGGAAGAAACTGGAGTGAAAGTGCTGCCAATACCAACAGATATAACAGATAACACACAGGTAGTTGCAAGCTTTAAAGAAATTCGAGAGGAATTAGGAACACCCGATATACTCGTTAACCATGCCGGAAATGCTGCATGGGGAAATCTATCTGAACTGACAGCGGATGCATTCGAAAGTGCATGGAGGGTTTGTACACTCGGAGCTTTTCACTGTATTAAGCAGGTTGTTCCAGGAATGATAGAAAAAGGTAGTGGTACCATTCTTTTTTCTGGTGCTACCTCTGCTGTACGTGGCAGAGCAGGGGCAATTGCATTTAGTAGTGCAAAATATGCAATGCGCGGTTTAGCATCTTCACTTGCACGTGAGGTAGGACCGCAAGGAATTCATGTAGCACACGTCATTATAGATGGTATTATTGACACTCCTGATGTACGGGAAAGGTATCAACTATCACCTGATGAACCATTACTCGCTCCAGATTCTATTGCGGAAACTTACTGGGCACTTATACAACAAGAACGCAGTGCTTGGAGCTTCGAAGTAGATGTAAGACCCTATAATGAGGAATTCTTTACATAGAAGTTAAGGGTAATTTAGTTGTAGGTCGGGTAGAGCTTGCGAAACCCGACAAGTTAGCACTGAAACAATCTACACGCGGTTCGCCTTTCAGAAAAAATCCTGTTGCGAAACCCGACATGTTGGCACTGAAACGCTATTGTCAAAAGCTTGGGGTGTTCCCGCGATTTTCTTGTGAAACCCGCCCAGTTTGCCTTGAAACCTTGATATCGTCGGGTTTCGCACGCTCTACCCGACCTACGAACTTTAGATTTTATTAGAGACCAAAACTACAGACAATTAAAACATTTAAACCCAGTGATACATGGGTTTCGTTCCACAACCTAACCTACAGGTAGTTTATATAGAAATATGAAAAAATATAACAGAACATACGAAAACTAAATAAACCTACAAACAATCTAAAAAACTTGACAGAGCAAAATCAATTAGATATTATTAACCATAAATACATACTGCAGAATTTATTGAATGAATCATTCTTTCAGGGGCATTGGGAAATCTATGAAAACATATCGCATTGGAATATTAGGGTGCCGTAGCCGAGGTACAGCAGCAGCAAAAGCCTATCATGCACATCCAAGAACTGAAATAGTCGCGCTCTGTGATCTTCTTACTGAGAGAATGGAGCAACTCGGGCAGATTGTAAACGTTTCAAATCATTTCACTGATATTGATGAGATGATACAAGAAACGCAACCTGATATTGTAGCAATCCCAACTGCTACGGATATACATTATCCGTTATGTATGCATGTCCTTGAACATGGTGTAAATATTGAGGTAGAAAAACCAATTTGTACTGATTTAGTTCAAGCAGATGCAGTTCTGGCAAAAGCTAAAGAGAAGAATGCACGTGTTGTTGTCCATCATCAACGCCGTGTTAGTCCTACCATGCAATCCGTCGCAAAAGAACTTGACGAAGGCAAAATCGGAGATCTACGGTATATCTATGCCTGTGGAAAAGGATATTATGCAGGATATGGATTGATGAACATAGGTACACACGTTGTCAATAATATGATCCGATTCGGTGGTCATTGTAGAAGTTTGGTAACACAAGCTACTGCAGGTGGACGTAATTTAACACCTGAGGATGTTCTTCCTTCACCCGCAGGAATGGGAACAGTCACAGGTGAATATGTCACTGCTTCACTCCAGTTTGATGATAATGTCACAGGTACACTCATTCAACAAAGGTTTCCAAGAGTTGAAAGTGATGCTTATGTTTTAGAACTGTATGGTACTGAAGGTAGATTGTTTTGGTCTGAATTGAAAGGGGCATGGCTATTATCAACGCCTCACTATATACCTGACGGTACACATGACCAATGGGAGAAACTTACACCAATTTTTCCCGAACATTATGACAACGCCAGCGGGGCAGATGCGGATGACTACTGTATGGTTGACGAATATGTGAATGCCTTGGATCAAGACCGGGAACATGAATGCAATGGAGAAGAAGGACGTCATGTCCTTGAGATTCTTATGGGTATATTTGAATCTGCTATTTATGGTTCCCGAGTGGAACTCCCCCAAGAGAATCGCGAACACCCCTTAATCCAATGGCGTAATGAAAATGGTCTCGGAACACCAGAGGAAATGCCACGAGATTATGGGACATGGTTGAGTGTTGAAACTGAACGTTTATATGGACAAAATAAAGAATAAATTCTACAATTTAGTGAAGGATTGGATACATAAATACACTCACGACTTATGCAATACCTCTTAAAGTCCCTAAATAAGGGTGATTTAAGGGGGTAAAAGATAAAAAAACACTTATATTCTCGGATTTTTTTGACTAAAATCTCCTATTTTCTATACAAACTGCGTAAGTCCTGAACACTATTTTAATATTTACATTGGAGCATAAAATGCCAAATCCTGAAACAAATGCTGACAACTTACCTACAATTCCAATGTCCGAAGAACAACGGTTTCTTTTTGACACACGAGGATGGCTCTGTTTTCCAGGTGTTCTAACGGAAACAGAGGCAAAAGAGATGCGGGATTTCTGTTATCAATTACAAAAAGATCCTGAATCAATTCCCACCCACCATCGTTCTTCTATTGGAGGACCACTTGAAAAATTAACAGATCATCCTATTGTATTAGGTTTCATGAATGAATTCCTAACATCTGGATATGCAAATGAAAACTGTTATGGATTTCGATTTGAAGGATCATTTCTAACAATTCGAGGCAATGGACACGATAACTTCCGTCCACATGGTGGAAGGGGTATGCTGAATTTTCCCGGCAACTCACATACTTACCATCTACATCACGACAAAGCACATAGTGGATTAACCCGAGTAGTATGGGAACTCAATCCTGTTAAGGAAGGTGGCGGTGGAACAATGTTCCTCACTGGGAGTCATAAAGGAGCTTTTCCTGCCCCAAAATCTACTGAAGATAGAAATTCACCATTGTGGGAAGATTACAGTTGTCCAGCAGGTTCGGTTCTAATTTTTACTGAAGCTATTACACATACTGGAGCAAAATGGACCGATGAAGAAGTTGACCGTGTGGCAATTTTTAACTGCTATAATACTGTCGGAAATAAATGGCATAAATGGGAACCTAATTCACAACAACTTGCAGAGATGCCATTTAAACGACAAACACTTTTCCGTCCTGTCTACTGTCAAGACAATACACCATCATTAGATGCTGTGTAAGTCCGTATTACATGAGTTGACGTGAGTTTGATAATAAGTATTTTAACTTCATTCTTCAAGAGTTAATACTCTTATAACCCGGTAGGTGGGAGTGTTATATAATACCATTTCTAAATGAAAATGTCTCTTTATTGTAACATATACTGCCAGAACAAATGCTGATGACATACTTTTTTCAATAAAATTGAAAATAAATTGAAGAAAATAACTATATCTAACAACTAATATTACCAAAAGCTACTTTTTCCACATAAACACCCAGTTTGTACATCTTTTTGACGCAAACTAAGAGTGAAATCAACGCTATGAATGACACATGTGGATTAAATAAATATCTTGGTAATCTAGACCATAAAATCATCGTAGGGACGGCCAAATTAAATATAAAAAGTCCCCACCGTATATTAACGAATGAATAAATTAATCTTCATAAGTCATTCCCCGGGTATGAATACCGTAATGGCATTACCCGTGTTACGAATGTTGGATAATCGATATTTTTCAGTGAAACACATGGTCTGCTGAGTCTAAATCTTGTTAGGAGCAACTTGGAATAACATACCTATATTACGAAACACAAAATTGCTTAATAGATATTTTGATGATATGAGTAAATCCAACTTAAAACCAAAACTCTAATGGGAAGTATATAATTAGAGAATAAATGATGACTATCTATAAAAACGATCCTAAATACAAAAACTATATTTATGTCAAAAAATCAGCCTTAATATGCAGTTTGAAAATTCAAAATCCGTAAGGATAACAAAAACACAAAATCACGCTTTTTGGAAATTCTTATAATGTCAATTCAAAATGGGGTAAAGTTAGTCTATGACAGGGGTTAGAGGGGTAATTTACACCAATTTCAATGTCACACAATGTGTCAAAAAGTGTAACTTTTTTCCCTTTTTCGTCACTTTTTCGCCACCGGGAAAAACACAACATTTTCACGATTTATCATCCAAGAATTTAGGATTAAAGGTCTGTTTTTCCACCCTAATTGTTTGTCTTTATATTAGGATTAAATGTTCAATTTACGACTATGAGTTCTAATCTAATTTCTAAATAAATATGTCTCTTTATTATGCATAACCTTTAGGGTGTGCAGTATCACATAACCTTTAGGGTGAGCAGTATGAGGTGACATCCTACATAAACTTGTAATTACGACATCATTTCTTTGAAATGGTATTATAACCCGGTAGGAGGAGAGGGCTATATAATATTCATACCGTTGATTCATAGTCGTAAATTTTAGGAAATGATGCTCTTGGTTTTGGTAAATTCAGTTCTATTGGGATTGAATGTTTATTGAAGTCGTTATCACCAATATCCCAAACCCCGGGGTAATGCCATAAGGTATTCATACCGTTGATTCGTAGGTGAAATGTGTATTGATATAGTCTTGATTAGAGGGGCTATCCCCGAATTAGATCAACCAAAGAATATCTGATAATTATTCAAACTATAGTATAGTAAATCAAATGGAAAACATATGAAAATTACGAATGTCAAATCCTTTGTTTCAGATGCAGGTCATTTCTTTGTTAAAGTTGAAACGGATACAGGAATTTATGGTGTAGGTGAAGGCGGTATTCGCCGTCGTTCCTTGGCATTAGCAGAGGTGATCCGTTCATTTGAACCATTTCTTATCGGTGCAGATCCGTTTCAGATTGAACATCTTTGGCAGGTTATGTTCCGCGGAGGTTTCTTCCCCGGTGGTGTTGTTCAGTCAGCAGCAGTCAGTGCAGTAGATATAGCCTTATGGGACATCAAAGGAAAAGCACTAAATGTACCAGTCTATGAACTATTAGGTGGACGCACAAGAGACAAGGTCGTCTGTTATCCACATAATGGGGGTCCTACACCTGAGGCACTCGTAGAGAACTGTCGAAAAACTCACGAAGCAGGTTGGAAATTTGTTAGATGGGGATTAGCTGATGGTTCTGGAAGTGACACATTTGAACCAAGACGGGCAGTACAATACGGTGTAAAACAAGTACAAGCTGTTAGAGATGCTTTTGGAGATGATATTGAAATCCTTGTTGATGTCCACACTCGGTTAGATCCTGCGGATACTCTGGATTTTTGTAAGAAAGTGGAACCTTACAATCCATTCTTTATTGAAGATCCCCTCAGAAGTGAAAATCCTGGAAGTCTGAGACGGCTTCGTCAGCAAACATCTGTACCAATTGCTGTAGGAGAACAATATGACAGTAAATGGAAATTCCGTGAAGCCATAGAAGAGGAATTATTGGACTTTTGCCGAGTAGATTTATGTATTGCCGGCGGTCTAACAGAAGCACGTAAGATTGCTGGATGGTGTGAAACACATTATATCTATTTGGCGCCCCACAACCCGCTTGGACCTGTGTCAACTGCAGCCTGCTTACATCTATGTCTTTCTTCCCCATTAGTTGGTGTACAGGAACTCCCACGTCCCCCGATGTCATCTCTAACCGATGTCTTTCCCGTTCAAGTGCCTTTTGAATCAGGTTATCTATTACCACCTGAATTGCCAGGATTAGGAATTGAATTCAATGAGGATGCCCTTACGAATGTAACATCACAAGAATATGGTCCTCCATACGGTTATACGCGTGATGATGGGTCTTTTACAAATTGGTAGATAAGATAAAATATCTACATATCTGATTTCATGGTATGGTTTACCATGCCTTGACAAGAGAACTTAAGGAGTAGTTTATGACAACAGACGAAATAAAATCGTTAGCTACAAAATATATAATTAATACCTACGGAGACAGAAGTCTTGCATTTGTCAAAGGTGAAGGACCTTATTTATGGGATGCAGACGGAAAGAAATATCTCGACTTTTTAGGTGGATTAGCTGTCAATGGTTTAGGACATGCTCATCCTAAAGTTGTAGAAGCAATTCGCGAGCAAGCAGGAAATGTCTTGCACACCTCGAACCTCTACTACATCAAGCCTCAAGCAGAATTAGCAAAAATGTTAATTGATAATTCTGACATGGATCAATGTTTTTTCTGTAACAGTGGGGCAGAAGCCAATGAAGCAGCAATAAAAATCGCACGGAAATATGCAAAAGATAATGGAAAAACAGATTCTTATGAAATAATTACCATGGAAAACTCATTTCATGGACGCACAATGGCTACAATCACAGCAACCGCACAGACTAAATACCACGTTGGCTTTGAACCTATGCTGGAAGGATTTAAGTACGTTCCATTTGACGATCTTGATGCAACAGCCGCAGCCGTTAATTCTAAGACTTGTGCTATTTTGGTTGAACCAATTCAATCTGAAGGTGGTGTAAATATACCCAGCGATGGTTATCTACAAGGTTTACGTGAATTATGTGATGAACATAACCTTATACTCATGTTTGATGAAGTTCAAACAGCTATGGGGAGATTAGGCACATTTTTTGGTTACCAAAGCTACGGTGTTGTACCAGATGTAATTACCATGGCAAAAGCATTAGGAAGTGGTGTTCCTATAGGTGCGATGTTGGCAAAACAAGAGGTCGCTGATAGTTTTGTTCCAGGTACACACGCAGCAACATTCGGAGGTAATTTCCTATCATCTGCTGCTGCCTATGCAACAGTAAAGACAATCCTCGATGAGAATCTTGCAGTAAATGCAGTGAAAATGGGGAATTATCTGGCGGGTGGTCTAATGGAACTAAAAGATGAATATCCCATTGAAGAAGTCCGTGGAAAAGGATTGTTACGAGGTCTCGTGATGTCTGAAGATGCCAAACCGCTCGCAGCAAAATGTATAGAAAATGGACTGGTAACCATCTGTACGAACGACTATGTACTTCGATTCCTACCACCGTTGAATATTAATGCTGCTCACGTAGAGGAAGCAGTGAATATAGTTGAAAAGTCTATGTCACAGGTTTACTAAATGAATAATCGGGTAAATATAGATAAAACAACTTCAACTCTTGGTCATGACAATCATCCAATAGCTAAGATCAGTTATTGGATGATTCCTTTTGTTCTAATTATATTTAATGGATGTGTCCTCACCACATCAACCACGGATACATCTTCTACCGAACTATCAGACGAATTTTCTACACACCTACAAACATTACAGGGAAGGTATGACTTAACAGGTTCATTAAAGACTACCAAGATGATGGTAAGGATTCAAGAAGCAGATTCCCCTCCTGAAGAATTACATGAGATGTTATGGTATAAAAAGGCATCTGATGGAAGCGAACTTCTTCGTATCCAAGCATTAGGAGGGTTTAATGATACGAAAGGCGTTGCAATAGCAAACAGGAATAGATTCCTACTCGTACTTCTTGAAGAACAAGAAGCATACTTGGGTAAGTTATCTGATGGGATTTTACACAAGATCTTTGGATTAGACTTACGTGTTTCTGATGTGTTAAGCGCAATTTTTGCAAATCCATTTCTTGATGGACAAATCAATAAACTGAAAATTCAATCAACTGGTAATACATTCATCGTTACACGTCCCAATTCTGAACCAGACCATATAGAAACGATTACGGTAAAAGTCCAGGATGGGGAACCCCGTGTAACAGAGTGGGTTATACAAGATAATGAAGAAGTCGTAAAACAATATGTTGAGTTTTTAGATTATCGTGTTGTAGATGGTGTTCTCAGACCTTATACTGTAAAAATTGAAAGACCACTTGAACAGACAAAGGTAGTAGTCAAAATTGCACAAGTTAAATTAAATATTGATATAGATGATAGCAACTTTGATATAGAACCATTTCTGGCTGAGGATATTGAAATAATACCTCTAACAGATGTCATAAGGACCAATGTTCCTGAATGAGAAAGCCAAAAGCATTAAAGGTAATCGCAAACGCAAAGATAAACCTATATTTGGATGTTGTTGGTAAACGGCAAGATGGATATCACAACCTTGAGACGATATTTCATTCAATTAGTCTGAATGATGAACTGATTATAAACAAACGTGCCAAAAAAGGGATTTCTGTAAACTGTACGCATTCAGATGTACCAACAGATGAACAGAATTTAGCATATCTTGCTGCACAATCCTTATACGACACAGTCGGTGGATTTGGTGGAATTGACATTCATATAAACAAAAGAATCCCAGTCGCTGCAGGTCTTGCAGGTGGTAGTGCGAATGCTGCCGCAACACTTATCGGTGTCAATGAACTATTCGATCTTGGGGTACCAGATGAAGTTCTTAGACAAATTGGAGGACAATTAGGAGCGGATGTTCCGTTCTGTCTCCATGGTGGCGCAGCATTCGGAACAGGGATCGGAGATGTTTTAAATCCATTACCTCCATTGACAGATATATCTGTAGTTCTTATCAATCCGGGTCTACAAATCACGACGAAGTCGGTGTTTGATAAATTACACATTCCCTTGACAAGAAGTGAAAATAGCAGTATAATTATTAAGTCTTACTTTGTAACTGGTGATTTAATGGGAATCGCAGTAAACCTATACAACCTGCTTGAGATCCCAGTTTTCTCACTCTATCCCGAACTTTCTGAACTAAAAAATGAGGTGTCAAATCAGGAGGGTTGTTTAGGAGTGTTGATGTCAGGTAGTGGCGCAACTCTCTTTGCATTGATGGAGGACAAATCTGCAGCTCAACAATGCAAAACATACTTCAAGAATAGAGTTAAATACTGTTCTACCACACAAACCAGTTCCGTAGGGATATTTATTGACAATTGAAGGGCGGTGGCCAAGCGGTAAGGCACAGGTCTTTGGCACCTGCATGCGTAGGTTCGAATCCTACCCGCCCTGTTTCTTATTTCAGATTTAAAGGTATAAATGATAAAATGCAACAAGCAAAATTAGATGTACAACAAAGAGATACATTCGGGAAACAAAAGGCAAAAGCTATAAGGCGCGCTGGAGATGTACCCGGAGTACTCTATGGACGGAAACAGGAATCTATTGCCATAAAAATTAATGAACGGGCTTTCAAACATTTTCTCCGTACATACGGTGAAAATATTATCATTAATATGGAAATCACTGAAGGAAATCCTGAACCTGTCATAATTAAAGATATACAACGGCATCCTGTTGAAAAACAGGTATTACTTCATGCTGATTTCATTCGCATTTCTTTAGATGAACCCGTAACATCTACAGTTCCAATTATTTTAGAGGGGACACCGGTCGGCATACAAGAAGGGGGAGTTGTCGAATTTCCACTTAGAAATCTTACCCTTAATTGTTTACCCTCCATAATGCCAAATGATATTACTGTTGACATTTCAGAGATGGTAATAGGTGATATTATTTATGTACAGGATATTGAACTTGAGGATGAAATTGAATTATTAGATGAACTTCAACGAATCATTGTTTCAGTCAGTCAACCTCGCGTCGTTGTTGAAGAGGTGGTTGAAGAAGAAGAGGGTGAAGAAGGCGAAGAAGGTGAAGAAGGCACACCTGCTGAAGATGCCGAAGAGGAAAGAACCGAACCTGAACTTATTCGTAGACGACGTGATAACGAGGATGAAGACGCAGAATAACTATAATTCGTTGTTACGTCCCTATCATTTCTTATTTCTCATACAAATCATTCTGATTATATTTATTAAAACGCACGGTTATGCGCAAGCACCGACCGTGCGTTTTGTTAATATGAATGGAGAGATAATTGCAGAGGTCGAATCTGTACTTCATAAGAATTCTGTCTATTTACCTGTTGAGACAGTAAAAGATGTTTTCGATTCGGAGATGACCTATAATTACCATCTTCCTAAAAAACAACTGATTCTCAAAACGAAAGGTAAGGAACTTCGTTTACGAATGGGATCTGATACCGTCAATATAGTTTCTGATAAGAAGATTGTTCCTATTAATGTACCCCCACAGGTAATACAAGGGCAACCAATGTTGCCGATAAATTTCTTTCAGAATATTCTACACCTTCTTGATGATGTTGTTGTATTATATAATCCAAATCTCCAACGTGTTCGAATCATTCCAAAAACTGTTGAAGAAGGAAATATTGATGATGTTGATAAAAATTTTGTAGTCATAATTGATCCTGGACATGGAGGGGAAGAAGATATAGGATGTAAAAGCCAGAATGGAATGGTTGAAAAGGAAATAGTCCTTGCAGTAGCAAAAAAGATTCAGATACTCAGTGAACAGCAGGGATTTATAGTCCATCTAACCCGCGAAAGAGATATAAATAAAACAAGAATTCAACGCGTCCAATTTACAAATAGAAAAAATGGTCAACTATTTATCAGTCTACATTGCAACGCATCCTATGCTGAAAATCATAAAGGCATGCGTTTATACATAAATAATCCAAATGGGCAACTTAGATCCAAAGCGGGTATTACTAAGGTGATCGGGCAAAAAGGAATAAACATTCTTAACCAAGCCAACTATCTAAAACAAAGTCGGGATTATGCTACTATACTTCAAAACGAGCTGAATTTCTTCACTGAAGATCAGGTCACACTTAAAGAATTGCCAATGATTGCACTTTCTGATGTATATATGCCAGCAGTTATGTTGGAACTCGGATACCTTTCTAATACTGATGATGCTACAAAACTATCCAACCCTGACTATATATCCGATTTGGCAAAGTCAATACTACGCTCCATAAAGTTATATACAACTTCGGTTGAAGATAATACTAAGACTGGTGATGAATAACTCCTATACAATGTTAATGTGGATATTTTTCGTAGAATAACACACTCCAGACTATTTATTATATGGGTGATTACCTTAGTCGTAATCGTAATTGCCCTTGCGGGTACGTTGCTGTTAATTTCTAATTCTAAGAAAACAGTTGTCATAGATGCACCACCAGTGCTACCACAAACAGCAAATACTTCAGACGAATTACCCCCATCCTTACAAGTGAAATTGTTTCTTTTTGATCCAAGTCTATCAGAACTAATTGCTGTATATGTAGAACTACGGCTATATCCTGATCTAACAGAACGATTGAAGCAGATTATTACAGCTTTAGTTAATGAAACTCGTCCAAATTATAGGAATCCGATTCCTGCGGGTACGAAACTTAATGAGGCATATATTGATAATCAGATGACGGCTTATTTAGATTTTTCACACCATCTCGCAGATGGTCAGATTGGCGGAACTACTGCGGAGGTCATTACAGTTTCCTCAATTCTCAATACTGTGTTTGATGCATTTCCTGATGAAATTAGACATGTTCAAATACTAATTGATGGTGAAGAGGTAGAGAAACTTGGTGGTCATCTGGATATTTCCAATCCTCTTCGCTTTTAGTATCAAGTTAATATAGAAACACCTTTTGGAGAGAAGCAGTGAAACTGATTGTTGGGCTTGGGAATCCTGGACTACGGTATGAACATACAAAACATAATATTGGATTTCGTGTAATAGATACAATCTATGATAAAATGAAATCCAATGATAGTGAATGGCAACCCACTTCAAAACGTGCCACATCTATATGTCAATCCCTTGTCTTTCAAGCAGAATGGAAAAATTTACCTGTAACTCTCGCAAAACCTATGACCTACATGAACAACAGCGGCGTAGCTGTTGCTGCACTTGTAAATCATCTGGATGTTTCATTTACTGATGTATGCATAATTTATGATGATATCCATTTGGATGTAGGTATAATTCGCATTAGACAGAAGGGAAGTGATGGTGGTCAAAAAGGTATGAAATCAATCATATATCACTTAGATTCAAATGAGTTCCCACGGTTAAGGATTGGGATTGGGGAACCTATAGGTGACTTAACGGATTATGTGCTATCTGAATTTACAGATGATGAAGAACTTCTGATAAGACTATCGGTCAATCGTGCCGTAGATGCAGTTGAGACATTTATCACAGAAGGAACTCTTACAACTATGAACCAGTTCAATAGTCGGCAATAAGTGTGATGATATTTATAGACATTGTGCTCTTATGTCTATAAATATGATAATTTCTGAATTTCATGTGAATAATGTATTTCATGACAAAGCATGCTGGAGGTAGTCGTGGATAAGAAATATCAAATACAAAATGTAGAGAATATACCAAGTCCTGCCCTCATTGTTTATCTTGAACAAGTTCAAATGAATATTCAACGTGCTATAGATATTGTAGATGGAGATCTTTCAAAACTCCGTCCCCATGCAAAGACACATAAGACAGCAGAGATAGTTGCCATGGAACGGGAAGCTGGGATTCTAAAGCATAAATGTGCCACCCTGAAAGAAGCTGATATGCTTGCACAGAATGGAATAGAAGATATATTGATTGCTTACCAAATGGTAGGACCGAATGTCAAGCGTTTTGTATCATTACAGAGACAGCATCCACAAGCAGATTTCAAGGTGATCGTTGACAATACTACAGCTGTAGAGGAACTCTCTTCTGAATGTACGAGACATGGGTTAAACGTCAAAGTCATGCTGGATATTGATGTCGGCATGCACCGTACGGGGATTGCTGTTGGAGACGATGCAGTTAAGGTATACGAGACTATTGCTAAATCTGAAGGTGTGGAACCGTGGGGATTACATGTATATGATGGACATATACATGATGAAGATTTAGAAGACAGAACTAAATCTTGTCAACACAGCATTGAGCAAGTTAAAGAGATGAGTGATTTACTATCTGCGAAAGGACTTTCCATACCATTAGTTGTCATGGGCGGAACACCAACATTTCCTATCTATGCTAATACACCCGATATAGAAGCATCCCCAGGTACATTTGTCTTTCATGATTACGGATACACAAATCGTTATCCAGATTTGGGTTTTACGCCGGCTGCACTATTACTCAGTCGTATTATCAGTATTCCCACTTCACATAGAATTACGCTTGATTTAGGACACAAAGCAATCGCAGCGGATCCCGATGGTGTACGCGGGGTGATATTAAATATCGAAAACACTGAGGTGGATAAGCAACACGAAGAACATTGGGCAATTAATATACCAGATACTTCAGGTTTACAAATAGGACAAGAGATATATGTTTGTCCTACACATATCTGTCCTTGTGTAGCTTTACATCCATTTTATTATGTAGTAGATTCTGATGGATACTGTAGGAACACATGGGAAGTTACTGCCAGAAATCGAAGTGTTCCATGATATAGAACTGTAATCGGTTAACTCAAACTCATCTACTATTTTATTCTATGTAATAACCTTATGCTTATGTTCAGATATATGTTTATCTGATTCTGTTTTATGTTTATTCATCTTTATTAGTTCCAGGTAGATCCCACCCAATATAACTGCTATTGCAGCTTGCATGAACGGTTCCATTGAGTATGTTTCAGGCCTGGTGATTATAGAAATGGCAATAGTTACAGAAAAAACTATAGCCATAAATATTAATGGCCAAATAGTTTTTAACTCCTTCATTATTACCTCCAAATTGACATAAATTTAATTAACTATTAAATTCTTGTATCGCATCAACCAATTTTTCTGCCCCAAACCGAACAACATCTGTTGCGGGGAGTCCTGTTTCATTCTCCACTGAGTCAATTGCCATTTCTGCTTCTGTTTCAGACAAATCGTAACAATTTAAAGCGATCCCAATTACCTTAGCGGGTTTAATCGGAGCAGTTAACATCTCATACTGTGATATCATTTCAGTTATTGAAGGTAAGGGAACTGAATATCGAGCAACTATTTCTCTTGAAGGTTGATGACAAAAAATCATAGCGTCTGGCATACTTCCGTGCAGTAGGCTTAAGGTAACACCAGAGTATCCAGGATGTACTAATGACCCTTGTCCTTCAACAATTAGTAAATCGTGTCCTTTAGCCCCTTCAAGCACTATCTTTTCAGCAGCACCAGCAGTGAAGTCTGAGACAACAGCATCAATGGCAATACCCCAACCCCAGACCATGATTCCGTTTTGACCTGTCGGACAAAACTCCGCATTGAATCCACGGGCAATTGCTTCCTTTGTAACCTCTATACCAGATAACATCTTCCCAACCCGGCAATCAGAACCCACTGTAAGGATTACAGAGGCATCTACATCCCCAGCTTTACAGGTTGCAACAGGTAAATCATCTGGTGGTTTACGGGCATCCCATAAGATGACATTCTGTTTATCTGCCAATTCCCTTAATTCTACATCTTCACTCAAGAAGTGGTGGAGACCGCTCATAACATGCAATCCAGATTCAATCGCATCACTTATAATAGAACGCCATTCATGTGGTAATTCACCACCTGGTGGAGCAATACCGATAGCCAACATCGTTGGTTGTAATTCCATTGCTTCAGATAAACTACTTAGGATTGGTATACCTTCTCCAATTTCAATTACCTTACTTGCATCTTTACCCGCATTTGTACTGTCAATCACTCCGACAACATTATCAGGTAAATAACGAACCAGGACAGTAGCAGTCTTGGATTCAAGTACTCCAAACGAACCTTCAGCAAGTATAACTATTTTATGAGATTTAGGGTGTAAATTCGTCATCATTTAGCATTAGAATATCACAAATTTCATACAATTTCAACAGATGTATCCTAAAGGGATGCGTAAATAATTTGTCACTATAGGCGTCATAAGTATTACACTCTTGATAGGAGAGGATTCCGATCCCCGATCTTATTTGTGGTCTCACAATTTATCCTTCAAACCCATACAATCATGCAATACATGCTTCAGACAACTATTTATCTGTGTAATACTAATTCTGACATTTCTAATGGGTTGATCCAATACTAATTCTCATATCTTTGTCCATCATCCTTTATTAAAACCCATTTTCTGAGAACGTTGATTGAAATAGAGTATTGTGATACTGATAGCATAAATCGGTGTCAACCAAACATCTATGGCGTAAGCAAAGATTGTTATGATCCAATCGGTTACCGATTTAGACGTGTGATCTAAGTCAAATAGAAGTCGTAGATGTTGTGTTATAACGTCCCAAGTTGTCGTCCCTATTTGAGAGAATCCGAGCATATGCATGAGCATAGAGAAAGAAATCGTAATAATAAGAGAAATTGACAACATGAAGAACAGCAACTTGATGACATTCCATAAGACACTCCACCACTTACCATACACAAGGTATCGACTTCTGCCAAATGCCCCCATAGCTGTCGTATTCTCAATCATAAGGACGGGTCCATAAAATATCCAACAGATAAGTAAATAGATAGTAAAAGGAATCCCAATAATTAACACCACAAGCATTATCAAAGCTAAGCCAATAGAGGTCACTGTTTCACTCTCTGGGTAAAGTTCAGGGAGGTGCAAAACCACAACATAGATAATGCAACAACCAAGATAGGCGTCCACTCGCGCTAAATAGCGTTGTATCACCTGCTTGAGTGTAATCTGCCGTCCGAGATAGATATCACTCGCGAGGATTATCATAAGTCCACACATTAATGTCAAGAGTAATGAATCTAAAAAATGTTCTATGAAAAAGGAAATCCACCCATTAACAAGGAATTCAGACGCTATCAATATCAAAATGTCACAGACGAAATACAATGTGCACAACCAGAAAAATAACCAGAAATGTCTTCGATAAAGACTAAAAGCACCATCTAAAATCTCTGTGAAACGCATCATAATCTGGTATTTCTCTATTTCAATTAGGGATTAGGTTATTCTTGAAATCAACCTAATCCAAGTTCAGAAAATTAACAAAACTGATAACAGGAGGCTAAAGGTTAAAAACTGATAACCAATAGCTGAAAACCAAATACTAAAACCAAGCCGTTGATTCATTGGTTACAACATGCTATATTATATGCTAATTTTAAATTGGACTGACAAATAATGATAGAAAAAATAAAAATAATGAAGAAAAAATAAGATATAGCGACTATAATATACAACAATAATCATTAAGGAGTAGAATTTTAGTAAATTCATGAATTGTAAAATTAAAATAATCACATTAATCATAATTTCCTTTATCAACATTCTCAATCTGATACCAGCCATACCGATCCAAACAGCACTATATGCAGAAAGTGGGAATTTACAGAATGCTTCAATACAAAAACAAGCAAAATACGCAGCAGAAAAAGACGCAATACAAGAGACAAATAAACTCGTTTGGTTCGCTACAGGATTGGGATGTTGTGCAACCACTACCTCCTGTGCACTCGTGGGGTGTTTTATCGGGGGAAGTATAAATCCACCTCCAATTGTTGAGGACAGTGGCGACATCTTCCTCTACGACACAACACAGATAGGAGATAGTTCCAATCCATTCGAAGATGGATCTTTAGACGAAGGATGTATAATTGGTTCATTATTTGGTTGTCTAATTCCTCTCATAGGTCTTTACAACTATAAAATCAACCCATCACCAGAGAAATTAATTGGAAAATCACCTGAATATATAGAACAGTACACAAAAACCTATAAGAATAAAAAGCGTCTAATACGTAGAAACATGGCAATAACAGGTTTTTCAACTGGATGTTTATCTGTAGGAATATTTTCCTTTCTGGTAAATTCCACTTACAATCCATAATCAGTTTGATATCTATCAAAAACATCCAAATCAATGGATGAGAAGAAAAGTAAAGGACACAAAATTCATCACCACTTTAATAAATGGCGCAAATTCTTGTGACCTTAAAATAGTGGTTCTAAACATAGTGTAGTACTGACGGGAGAGAGGTTTGACCAATGTTACACGATGTAACGAAAAGTGCAACTTTTTGAAACAATACAGAAACCTGTGTATTACTACTGTTAACTGATGATAAGACATATAATCACATAATCACCCTCGTAATTTACAGAGAAGCAAGTTGAAATATTAGCTTTTTGTTTTGGTTTCAATTGTGTTGGAGGCATGGAAGTTGGGAAGCTTACGAACAAAACACTTTTCCAACCTTCCTAAAAAAATATGATGAATTTTCTAATATTGCTTAAAATGTATTAGAATATATAATTGTGAGACTTTCATAGTTTTCATAGTTACTATGAAAATACAAATTTATAATAAATGCCATAAACCCATATCGATACTAACTTTATAGCCAATTGACCGTAATCTTACTATAGATTAACTATGAAATTTTTAAGAATATCATGAGTTAATATATCCATAAAACTGAAAATCTAATGTCAAGATACCATGTATTTATTAATTCCTTGACGATACCCATAAAATCTGTAGAATACAACACAAGGTGATTAGTTATGAAAATAACCGCAATACACACATTCATGGCAAACTTCGGCAATCGTCCCCGAGGTCTCATTAAGGTCGAAACAGATGAAGGTATTCATGGATGGGGTGAAGCATATTCTACCGGTCCAGATCTCTCTGTAGAACCCATAGCGAATTATATATTTCAGATGATTCAAGGAGAAGACCCGCGCCGTATTGAATACATCATGCTAAAGTTGTTCCAACAGTTCAGATTTCCACCGGGTGGGGCAGGTCTCGCTGTTATCTCAGCAATTGACCACGCACTCTGGGACATCAGCGGAAAAGCAGCAGGACTACCCGTGTATATGCTACTCGGTGGACATGCACGAGATCGTATACGTATTTATAGAGGTATCGGTGGAAGAGATGGTATAGAGGCAGCAGACCAAGCCAGAAAACTGAACGAAGAATGGGGATTCACTGCCTTCAAGACAAGTCCATACCAACTTGATCCGGATGCCAATAGGTGGGGAAGAGTGTGTGATGCTGCAGCAACATACTTCGAACAAATACGACGCAACACACCTGATGACTGGGAAATTGCATTCGATCCACATGCAAAAATATTCGAACCCATTCGGGCATTACAACTTGCCAATGCACTCGCACCTTACGATCCCTATTTTTACGAAGAACCATTACGACCTGAACATATTCCTGCTTGGTCACGACTTCGTTCTCAAATGCAAGTTCCACTCGCCACAGGAGAATCCCTATACACACGGTTTGAATTCCTTGACATCATAGCAGCACAAGGTGCAGACATAATACAACCAGATATATGTGTATGTGGAGGGTTATTAGAAATGCGAAAAATTGCAGCTATTGCAGAAGCACACTATGTTTCTATCGCACCACATAATCCGATGGGACCACTTGCCACTGCTGTAAACGTACATTTTGCAGCAGCAACACCAAACTTCATAATCCTTGAATACCTATTACCTACAGATGCAGTATGGAATACATGGGTAGATGAACCGTATATGCCAGAAGATGGATATTTGGAGTTACGCGACCGTCCAGGTCTCGGCGTAGAAATTAACGAAGAAGCTATAACCGACAACGAGTATGTTCATTGGCAACGAACATGTCCAATCCGTCCAGACGGATCTACGGGGTATATCTAAAGTAAATTAACCCTCTTCTGTACGAGGGATTCCGATACCCGATTGTATTGGGGGGTCGCGATTCGGAGATCGCTCCTACAAAGGAGTCCATTTTGCATTCAATCTAAGCACTAAATTGACGCCTATGAGTCCCATAGGGACGGAATGTATATAAAAAATAGAACCCATAGTATTGAGTCCCGTAGGGACGGAATGTATATAGCAAAAATGGAATACACAATATTGAGTCCCGTAGGGACGGAATGTATATATTCATTTAGGATTTAAAGATGGAAGTAGACTCATCCTTCAAACCATAGAGTGAATTGTATTTAACTAAACCATAAAATGGAGAATATATGGAACCAGTCAAATTAGGCGTTATTGGATGTGGTGTCATCGGAAGTAGACATCTCAGCGTAGCAACACAATCAGACCATATTGAATTAGTCGCAGCAGCAGATCTCGTAGAATCATATAGAGAAAGTGCCACAGAACGATTCAATCCACCAAAAGTATATTCAAATGATATAGATCTATTGGATGATGAAAACGTCGAAGCCGTTGTTCTGGCGTTTCCAACACAATTCCGAACGGAAGTTGCACTACGCGCCTTTGAAAGAGGAAAACATGTCCTCATTGAAAAACCGATTGCTATGAACGTTGGAGAGGTAAATCAACTCATTGAAGCCCGTGGGGATTTAGTATCTGGCTGTTGTTCCTCACGAAACCGATTCAACAAAGCTGCACGTCTTGCCACACAACTTATCACATCCGGTGGGTTAGGTGATCTCCGTACAGTTCACTGCCGCGCACTCAGAGGATGTGGAAGAGAGCCGGATTCACCCAGACCTGCATGGCGATTAAAGAAAGCACTAAATGGAGGAGGCATCCTTGTAAATTGGGGTTGTTACGATATAGACTTCCTACTCGGAATTACAGGATGGAAATTAAAACCGAAAACAGTATTTGCACAGACATGGACGGTACCACCCGTTTTTGAATCACACATCGCAGAAGGTTCAGATGCAGAAACACACTATAATGGATTGGTACGATGTGAAGATGGTATAACAATCACACTTGAACGTAGTGAATTCATGGCAGCACAATCAAGTGCAAATTGGGAAATCATTGGTTCGGAAGGAGCATTAAGGTTGAATATGGGGAATGGAGACCCTGAAAAGGTTGTACATACACAGTCAACGACCGCTGATGGTGTGAGTTCAGACCCACTTGAAAACTCAGATGATTTACCCGGTCCACATTATAGTGATCCTCTTGAAGATTTTGCAGCTGCAATCCGACAAGACCGTCAACCCATAACTGGTTTAGAACAAGCACTTGTCGTCCAGCAAATAACCGATGGCATATATGCTTCCGCTGAATCAGGCACATCTGTGGAAATCGCTGACCTATAGATATCAATCTAAAGAACGGACATTCCGATCCCAATTCTTTCTTATCCATCATTACCATGGTAGGTGCGGTTTCCTAACCGCACCACAAGCCCTTTGTACCACAAACTGTTATTTTGTGGCCTTACACTTCACTGTTTCCAAACCCTCTTCCCGCGTAATCCGTATAATCCGTGATTCAGACAATCCCGGATTCAGATCCGCTATCTTAAACGGAGTAGACGCACGCAGTGTGCCGTTCACCAATTATCTTTTATACAATTAAGAAACCACACCTACCATAGATGTAGGATAAACCTTACGGATGCGGTTCACCTGCTTTTGGCTTCGCTTTTGGAGCATTAGATTCCTCACCAAAACGAATATGCACCGCTGCACCAGGG
Source organism: uncultured bacterium (assembly GCA_964652195.1). Classification (GTDB taxonomy): domain Bacteria; phylum Poribacteria; class WGA-4E; order WGA-4E; family WGA-3G; genus MSPOR6. The sequence goes on from CAZZBB010000109.1 coordinate 66,080, forward strand.
GCATGTTCCTTGCCATAAATTGCATGCTTAATTCCCCAGAATAACAATGATGTCCCCACCATAATACCTATACCCCATATCGGCAAATACATCAACCAATCAGAGAATGAAAACTCACTTCCTGTCTGCTTAGAAATCAGATGTGGACCAATCGTAACCAACACAGTACATAAAATTGCATTAAAGGCTATTGTACCTTCCGTAATCATCCGTCCAGCACTAAAGTTAATTAATGCACGCTCAAAATTAAAGATGACTATCCACCACAAGAATATCAAATATAACAACTGACCCTTTCCTATCCAACTCTCAGGAATAAAGGGAAGGGGATTCTTAAGATGAAATGCCAAGATAGCTACCAAAGCAATACCAATACCGATATAGAACAGTTCAAACCAACCTATCCATCCACGGGTATGTCGAAACCAACCGACCACGGGGATTCTAAACATCTTATCAGTAATTGAATCTACAATATCCACCCAGGTCTGCGCAGCTTTTCTATAGTTCAAATATGTCAACGCGATTACAACACAAAACACAGAAAAAACCTCTACCCATCCTGGAAAAGTGGGTTCCAAATTTAATATCGGAGTTCTGTTAATCAAAAACCCAAAAGCAATTGCAATTCCTATACCGAATAGAAATCCCTGCGTCTGTTCCATCACACTATGCCAATTCGTACTCCGACCTGTCCGAATACCAAGCATCTTAAGTAATTGTCCAAATGAAAATGCTACACCACCCGTAATGCCTGTTAAAATCGTAGCAAATGCCAAACCACCGAGATCATACTGCCAACAGAAAACCAATAATCCTGCCAACATACCGACACAACCAGACCAATTATCCCCTCGTGGTGGTGTCATTCGGAGTTTAAATACATTCACCAATAACAAGAATCCTACAAACCACCCAACTCCCATATACAGGATAAGCGCGGTTGCAATATCAATTCCACCACGGAATAAAATCACAATTACAACTGAGACTATCGCAACTAAGGCTGCAACCCAATCGGTGTCAAACCAATACAATGGACTCTCGTGACGTTCCATTCGTTGCGTGGCAAGTATACGATCAATTAACACGGCTTGAACCGACCAACCAACAAACACAACACATACTGGCGTAAAGAAGAGTGTTAGGGCAGGAGTCGATTGGCTATTTTCAATACTTGCAAGAAATACTGGTAATGCAGTTCCTGCACCACCAAGGGCAGCCCATAGAAAACCAATAACAAATAAATTAGCAAACCCGTATAGGACTGTTTTGGATTGTGGTGAATGCGAATAACCCACAACCATCATATACGACATACTTCCACCAAATGACCAACCGATTGCTCCAAATAAAGCAAAAAAGTGGACATATCTATACCAATCTTCTCGACCAGATAAAAGGACAATCGCAATTGCTGTCAATGCACCCGGAAGTGCAGCACCATATTCATGTCCAAAATTCCCTCTGATCCCCCAACCCACACACAGGGAAAATCCGCACAAAATCACAAATTCCCACGGAAGAGATACTATATCCATACAAAACCCCTCTATGAAGTGTTATAACTATTCACATCAACCTGCATACAGAATACCTTACTTGTTTCTATTATGATGGTTTTCAGGTTTGTTGTCAATAATAGTTACATCAAATGGGTGTGTAATCTTTTTGGCACTTTACTACAGTGCATCTCATAAATACGAATCGTTTGTACCAATTGATATTTATAGACCTAATCATTAATTGTTGGATATCTTACATCATAGTCACCAAATGTAAACCTGAAACTTTCTTCCCCGTTATACTATAATCATATATCTGTCATTTATCGGAGCACATACTTTTGCAGCCAAAGCACACACTTTGTATTATACTATTCCTTCTCTTCGGTATTCTCATTACTGCCAATCCCGCCCTAACCGCAAATAAAGAGGAAAATAAAGAATCCGCTCAACAGCAGACAACATCCTCCAAGTCTCCTGACACAGAAGAGAATCCATTTAATTCGCCATCCAAGAAAGATGAATGGAAACAAAAAGAATCTATTGCCGAAGCAACTGATGATGAAAAAACACAAGATGTTGATTCGGTTATTTCTCCACGCCAACAAACCTTACTGCCCTATTTTGACACATTAAAAAGATGGAAGTATTCGCCAAATTTTGGTGATTTATCCAAACTATACGACTGGAAACCTCGACGCGTAAAAGATACTAAAGGTATAGATCTACCGATGGATTCTAACCTGACAATTACAGGTTTTCAATCCGTAACTATTGAAGCAAATAAAACACACTATTTTGGCGAAGGTGATATAAACAGGTATGGTGGATATGGGTATGGCAGTTATGGTGGTGGTGGCTACGGTTCCGGTCTTGATCTTGGATTATCATCTTCATACGGTTATGAGGACTTCGGATATGGAGGAGGAGGAGGATTCGGAGGTGGTTTTGATAGCTTTGGCTCAAGTTATGGTGGCGGATACAGCAGTTTTGGTAGAAGTGGCGTACCAAGAGCAAGCGGTATCAATATTAGACAACAACAGAAAATCGGATTGCATGGACGGGTCGGTGAACGGACACATATTGCTGTAGACTATAACGCCGGTGATGCTTATGGTGGAGGTTTCGGAGGTTACGGAGGCGGATACGGTGGTTACGGAGGCGGATATGGTCTTGGGGGTGAAAAAGAGCAGAAAATCAAGATCTGGTATGAGGGTAAACCAAATGAATTCATAAAGACAATTTCATTTGGGGATATCACACTTAGTCTACCGAACACACGGTTCCTAAATATCAACAGAAACCTGTTCGGTCTTGAAGGCGTATTTGGGTATAAGAATACACGCCTGACCGCATTTGGATCCAGAAGTAAAGGTGTACGTGAGGTACGAACCTTCCGAGGACAATCGCGCAGGGCAAGCTATGGATACGGACCACGCGGAATTCAGATCGCAGATGCAAATTACGTTAAGAATAGATACTATTTAGTCCATCAGGGAGAGGATGGTCTATTACATGAGGCATATCTACCAATAAAATCAGGCAGTGTCGAGATATATATTGATGATAACGTAGTTGGTAATAACCAAGGCGGAAAAAGAACAAGTCAAGGATACTTCAATCCGCAGTTCACAGGACAAGATTATAACATAGACTATGAAACGGGAGAAATCGAGTTCCTTACTTCAATAGCAGCAAGTTATACTATCGTTGTTGCATACGAATACATCGGAGATGGTGGTGGAAGTGTTGGAAATCCAGGGAATGTTTTTGCAGATGAGAATGGCGACGGTTCTATTGATGAAGAAGGGGAAGAAATCGGATATGTGATACTAAAAGAAAAAGGTTTTCGCGGAACAACTGCTGACAATGTGTATTATCTCGGAAATCGAAACATAAACCCTCGAGATTTTCAATTATCCATCATACGACAAGGAGAAAGTGAGACATTTCAAACTGAAAATGGACTTGTCCCATATATTGAAGTTTTTGGATTAGATCAGAATAGGGATGGAATTGTTGATCCGCAGTTTATTGACTATGATAGAGGAATACTCCGATTTCCAAATTTACATCCATTTCAGATTAATGATCCAACCAATCCATTCTTCAAGTATCGTGATTCCCTTAACAACGAGGCAATTTACCTGGAATCACTAAGAAACACAGACCAAATCTACACTATAGTCGCTGATTATTCATATCAATCGGAGACCTACCATCTTGGACCATATGTTATACCAAATAGTGAAACCGTTCGACGAAACGGTAGATTATTAACGCGCGACACTGATTACCAAATGCTATATGAATTTGGATCTATCCGTTTCTTCACCGAATTGGATGAATTTGATGAAATCGTTGTAGAATTTGAGAAAACACCTTTCGGTGGTGGAACACAACAGGTTGTGGCAGGTTTGTGGTTAGATTATACACATAAACCTAAACCCAAATCACAAAAGGAGCAGAATCTTGAAGATCGGTTCGATCGCTTAGGTGGAATACAAAGTAGACAAATAGGTTCAGATGATAACAATCTCACAGGTGATACTTTTTCAAACAATTTTCCGAATACTGGTTCACGAAGGAATACTGGATTTGGAAGATCAGGATTAGGAAGTGGTAGTTTCGGTAGTGGATTTCGTGGGGGTTTTGGAAGTGGGGGATATAGCAGCTTTGGCAGTTTCGGTGGTCGTTCACGAAGCGGTCCAAGTTATTACGGTGGTTATGGTTCAGGAATGAACTATTTCAATCCTGTGTACCAAAAAGGTTTCAATATATCCACAGGATACATTATCACTACTGGACAGAAACCCGCTGAAATCCCTAATGTTAATGAAGTACCAAACAGACTACAAGCCTTTAATATCAACACAAGTTTCGGTAGAGAATTCAATTTAGCGTGGTTGGTTAATCCACTCCCATTTGTACAAGTAAACCATTTTCCTTTATCCATAGATTTTAGTGGTGAATCTGCTTACTCCCATAATAATCCTAACAGCATCGGGGTTGCACTCATTGACAGTATGGAAGGAGTAAAGCAAACGACCACGATTCCAACATTAAAATATAATTGGAAGCCCAGTAGTATACCTTTTATTCCTGAAACACCTTCATCTGGTGTAACAACACACGATTACAATGTTATCCCTACTCTTGAGAATAGAACGCTTTTTAAGGTTGTCCTAAAAGATAGAGAAGAAGCTGAAGCCGTTGGCAATTATATGCGAAACCGGGATGTCCCTGCTTCCTCTATACAACCACTCTCTCTATCAACTGAAGAACGATTGATTATGGAAATAGGGTATGAATTTACAGATGTTGTTCAAGAATGGGGTGGATTTTCAAATGGTCTATCCAAATCTGGTGTTGATTATTCTGAACGAGGTTTTATCGAAATGTGGTTACGGGTGCAGGGAGACGATGATGTAACCCTATACCTAAATCTTGGTGCCGTAAGCGAGGATACCGATGAAGATGGACGTCTTGATAGTGAAGACTTACCCCAAGGGTTAGAAGATACTAACGGAGATAGTGTGATAGACGCCTTGGACCTCGATCTTGAGAATCTACCGGATGAATACCGATATCGTGGCAACGGAGGTTTGGATACGGGGGAAGATGTCGGTTGGACCTATGATAGTCCTTTTGAATCAGTTTCGTTTGGTGAAGATAATCAGATATTAGATAGTGAAGATCTAAACGGTGATGGAGTACTTGATAGTGTAGATGCGTATTTTCAACTCGTTATCCCTCTCAATGAAATACCCAACGAATGGATAAAAGGTGAAAATAAAAATGGATGGACTTTCCTGAGTATCCCGTTAACCGAATTTGTTCCTGAAGGGTCTCGTATACCAAGCCTTGTTTTCGTTCAGCATTTCCGGCTTTGGCTCATGAAGAATCGACCAGGAAGTGTTAAGGGAACATTTCAATGGGCTTCCATTGAAATAGTTGGAAATAAATGGGAACAAGGCGTCGTTACCCAAACCAGTTCAGCATCTGAAGCCAGTCTTGCTGAACAACAGGTTATACAGGACACTGTGGAAAAATTCATTGTTGGGACAAAAGATAACTTTAGTTATGATGATTATCAGAGTGCATATTTAGAAATTGAAGATAATGAACTTTTCAAGAAACTCCATCCATTCACTGCAACATCTCTCGGATTTCAAACACAGTATCAACGAGAACAAACTCTTAGCTTGGAGTATTTCCTATTCCCCGGTTCATACGGGATTACATCAAAACAATTAAAAGGGTTCACACAAAGCGAAGGTCAAGACTTGAGTCAGCACGATACACTAAGACTTTGGTTATATGGTGATAAAAGTCATACAACCTTTATTCTACAACTTGCCCCGAATGTACGTACTGGATACCGTAGTTCTTTCTATAGTTCTGATCCATTCCTGAATCAATCCCAACAAGAGGATGATGTTAACATATTTGAAAACCTTACAGATTACTATGAGTATACTATCCCTATTGATTTTGATGGTTGGAAATTGATTGAAATCAACTTAAAAGATGAAAAAGCAAATGAATATCCTGATAGAGTTCAAAATCAGGATTCGGAAATAGGTGTAACTCAAACGCAAACACCTATTCCTGTTGGACCTGATGGACATCCGGATGGATTCATTGTAAGAGGAACAGGAACATCAACAAGTCGCTCACAACTCTCAATTAAAAATATCGGGGGTATATTGCTCGGTATACATAACAAAACTGATAGAGAAATAAGTGGGGAGATTTGGGTAAATGAAATACACCTTGGTGACCCACTTGTTCGTGCAGGATGGGCACGTAGGGGAAACCTGTCTGTCTCACTTGGAAGAATTCTAAACCTAAGAGGCGGTTATGCAAGCCAGGATAAAGACTTTGAGAGTGGGGCTGGGGAAATCGGTAGACAAAGATTATCCTCACGCGGTTACAGCACAACCAATAACGATTACAACATTGATGCTGATGTTACAATCTTTAGATGGTTACCGATCCGATATTCTATCCGAGAACAAGAATCCGAAACAGAAGCTCTCCGAGGTAGTTACAGTTCTTATCAAAGCGGGAAGAGTGAAACCCATAATAGGGATATGTCGGTCCAATTTAACAGAAACCCGTTCCCAAATCTCGGTTTTGCCTATAACTTCCAAGACTTTTGGAATGAACGGCAAGGAACACAGATTAGTCATTTGTATACGGGTTCAGTTCGTTATGACTTAGGTCAGAAACTTGGTTTCAATGTTCAGTACCGCCATGAGGATATCATCGCAAAACCAGAAGAAGCAACCGATACATCTGCTGCTTCTTCATCATATTTTAGCTACGGATATGGTAGAAATCGTGATGAAAAGACAGATAGTGGTTCCATATCCTTAAACATAAATCCAATTAGTGCATTTAGTCTTAGTCCAAGCTACGACGTTAGACGAACACTTGAAAAACGTGATCCCAACCGAACCAGATCCTCATATTCCACGCTTGGTTTACCAGCTCAAACGAATACACCCGATACAAACAGTGAAGAAGATGAACAAGAAATACCAGATTTTACTTTAGCCGAAAGGGAACATAGACTTTCCTTGACGCCTCGATTGAATCGTGATCTTTTGGGTTTACGACCGACGGTAACGAGTCGTGTCAGTTTCCGAGAAAATTGGTTCACAACACAAAAAGACGCATCACTCAATGGAAATGTAAGTGTCGGTTTAAATCTACGTATTCAGAAATGGTTTTCATGGTTATTACCAAAACCAAAGACTGAACACCAAACAGAAGGGGTACCAATAGCAAAGGGTGAAAAAGAAAGAGAGACATCGGAACAATCAACACAAACTACAACAACTGTTGAAGAGTTGCGGAAATCTGGAATTAATGAATCCCATATTCAAAAACAAATGGAAGAACAGGGAGATTGGATTAGCAGAGATAAGGCTGCTATTTCTACAGGACAAGGAACTCCAGTTCCACAAGTCAAAGAAGGACTTTTCGGTAGAATCATCAATACATTCTCAATCAGTACAAATGCAAACTTTTCTGCTTCAGAATCATTTAGACAACTTGAGAACGGACAGGATCTATTAGATATTTGGAATCTTGAGGATAATGCTGAAGAACGCACAAATTCAAGTAAAAGCAACAGATACAATTTACGAACTTCAGTGGAACCATGGACATGGGTTTCAATCGGTACAAGCATAATTACAGCGGACAGTTTTCGAAAAAGTTATGCAAGCACATACTTGTCTGATGCTATTACATATGAAGGCAATTTACAACTTAAAGCACAGGAAACTTCCCGTTTTCAACTACGGTATAGTTATACAATACGAAACAGTTCCAATTTAGTTACTGTCCTCAGTGATAGTAAAGCACACACGCCTTCACTCAGTTGGTCGCAAAAATGGTCACCAGAAACCACAACATCCTTAGGAATTCGTACAACCCTTCGTGACCAACTTCGTAGCGGAATTAATACGAACGCCTTTATCATAACTCCCAATTTTAGTATTGACTATCAATATCGTACCGAAGGTGGAATTCGAATCCCATTCTTCGGACGTATACCCCTTAAACATGATCTTGATCTAACCAATACATTATCATTAGCAATTCGTCGTGAAAACTATGGGGCAAATAAACAAGAAAAATCTGAACGATATGAGACAACGTTACGCGCAGGATATAAACTAAGCAATCATCTAACTGCAAACCTTCATTTAGGTCTTAGTTACAACCACGATAGGGTTGAAGAGGGAAGAGATTTCCTATCTATCGCCAGTGCATTAACTGTCCGAGGTGAATTTCAGTAAATGACTTTCTTAGATTAACACTTTTTTCAGTCCAATTTATCCACCCTGAACAGCACGGATAATCTCAACATCACAACCTTCTTCCAAAACAAAAGATTTCCATTCTGATTTTGGAATCACCTTACGATCAATAGCCACAGCAATACCAGATTGCTTAGGGTCCAGTTCAATCCTGATGAGTAGATCATATACATTAATATCTTGGACAACACTTTTCTCTTCACCGTTTATATTTATCTTCATGTTCAACCCCATCTACTTCAAAAATCGATCTAACTGAAAAGGCTTAATTACATCTGATGTTTCATCTGATAATACAAGTCTTGAAATCTCATAAGCAGTAATAGGTGACAAAAGAATACCATTTCGATAATGTCCAGTAGCATATATTAGATTCTCAATAGGTGTTTTCCCAAGAATCGGGGCATTATCTCTACTACCCGGGCGTAATCCTGCCCAAGATTCCAAGATTGGAAGTTCATATACACCCGGCACGACTTCCCACGCACCACGAAGCAATTCAAACATACCACCTACGGTTAATCTTGTATCATACCCCATCTCTTCACTTGTTGCCCCAATAATCAATCGGCCATCTGTTCTCGGTACAAGATAAACATCCGTCGGATACCTTGCACGGACAGTACGAATCACACTATTAATGGATATCCCATCCTCCATCTGTAGTGCCATCATTTGCCCTTTTACAGGACGGACAGGTGGACGAATACTGTCAGGTATCCCATCAATCTGTGATGACCAACATCCAGCTGATAGGATAACCATATCACCACTGTGGAATCCTTCACGAGTCTCAATACCTTGTACCTGGCAATCTTCAACATGGATTTTCTCAATAGGATTATTCTCGTGTAGCACTCCACCATTTCTAAGATATGCGGATTTTAGGGCAGTCACCATCAAACGGTTGTCAACCTGATAATCACTTTCACACTGAATTGCCGCAGAAACTCGGGGTGAAAGTGCTGATTCAATTTCCCTAACTTCTCCTCCACTAAGCCAATTCACACTCAAACCTAATTGTTGTTGTGCTTGGTAAAGATGTTTAAGTTGGTGTGTGTCATCTGATTCAAGACCTACAATATGTGTCCCTTCATCACGAAAACCTACAGACATTTCTGCATCTGATTCTAATTCACCTACCCATTGCGGGTATAAAACTAAACTCTCACACCCTAATTTAAGGAGTTCCGGTTCTTCAGTATGTGCTTCTGCCAGAGGGGCAAGCATCCCAGCTGCCGCCCAGGATGCTGCCCGTCCTGCTTCGCCACTATCATATATTGTAACAGATGCACCTGACTTGGTTAGTTGCCATCCAATGCCAAGTCCAATGACACCACCCCCTATGATGATTATCTCTTTATTCTTCATCTAATAAATTAACAAACAGGTCTTCTGCTTTAACTGCCTTGGAAATCAACTTGTTTTCAAGGGCAAATTTTGTGAAAGCATCCCATTTCTCTTTAGATTGCATCTGAGTAGTAGCAAATAAATCTATAGTATCACGAAATGCAAGTTCCTCTAATTCTTTTTTGGCATTTGGGTTCGCTTTAAAAAAGATCTGCAATGCTTCATCAGGATTATTCTTCGTAAAAGCAATAGCATCCTTAATGGCAATCATCAGCTGTTTAGCAGAATCATGATGTTCTTTCAAGTAAGCATCGTTCGTGATTATTACAAGTTCATAGTAATCTGGAATACCATGTTCTTCAAGAGCAAAGAAACCTGCCTCTTCACCTTCAAGTTTCAATAGATTAACTTCATAATTTCGAAAAGGTCCAATCACACCATGTATCTGATTATCTACGAGTGGAGCAATTATATTCGTCCCAACGTTTATCAATTCGTAGTCATCTTTTGATAAACCCGCGTTGGCAGCGATTGCATTAAACAATAACACATCTAATGGGGCAACAGTATAACCTATTTTCTTTCCTTTAAAATCTGCTGGAGTTTTAATACCAGATTTTTTGAGAAAGGTAATGGTATTCAATGGATGTTCAACGAGCAATCCAATTGATTTGACAGGTATTTCATCATCACTCGCACGGGCTATGGTAACGCTTTGTTGATAACTTACAGCAAATGGGTATTTTCCAGCTGCTACCAGTTTGAGCGGGGCATCAGGATCACCTCCCCATTGCAATTCCACTTCTAATCCATGCTGTTTAAATGTTTGTTGCTGGGCAACATACAAAGGAACATGATCAATATTTGGAAACCAATCCAAAAGTAATGTAACCTTCTTCATTTCAGATTTCAGATGACTATCGGCATTACTATCAGATTGGCCCATTAAGAATATACCACAACAGATCAGAATTAATAATTGATACAGTAATTTCATAAGTATATATCTCCTTTATTTATTACAAGTTATATTCATTGAACAATATCAATATTATGATACTTATCTGGATGTTCAATCAAGTATTGATATTAATTGTCCAAACTTATGAATACAACATATATTATTGAATATCAGATAGTGTGTTTTGATGATATCGCCAAGGCATTGCAAGCCTTTCAAACAATGACATCAGAGTAAAGAGTCCTAATCCTAACAGGGTTAAACAAAAAATAGCAGCAAAAACCAAGGGTGTTTCAAGGGTAGCACCTGCATATTTCATAAGCCATCCGAGACCTGCTTTGGCACCGATCCACTCACCTATTACCGCTCCGATAGTAGAAATTGATATGCCAATCTTTGCCCCTGAAAAAATAAACGGTAAAGCAGATGGTATACGTAATTTCCATAATATTTGCCAACGACTTGCCCGCATAATTCGGAATAAATTCTCTGTATCTGGATCGGTCGATTTCAAACCATCTAATGTATTTAATACAATTGCGAAAAACACAATTATAGCTGCCATAACGACTTTAGAAGAAATCCCAAACCCAAACCACGATACCAATAATGGGGCAATAGCAAATACTGGTACTGCCTGTGAACCAATTACATAGGGATATAAAGCTTTTTCAAGAATTGGGGATTCAAACATCAACACAGCCAATGGTATTCCAATGCTGATTGCAAGAAGAAATCCAATGAGCATTTCTGTTAGTGTGACAAATGAATGTCCAAGTAGTTGTCGTCGTTCTTCAATTAATGTCAACACTATTTTGGATGGTGGAGGAAGTATGAAATCTCGAATCTCAAATAAGAAAACAAATAACTCCCATATACCTAAAATTGAAAATAGTATGATTATCGAAACTATTGTCTTTCTGAACATACACAGACTCCAAGAAAAAAGCCGTCTTCCTTTTTTGTGATTGGGATACACCACAAAGGAAACGACTCCATTCCTCGAAATATGAGGATGACAAATTTAAGGCATAAAACTTATTACCTAATTGTCATTGGCTTAAAGTACATATTCAATGCACTTTATATATTTCCCTACGCTGGCATGACCCAGATCAGGTTCAAAGGGTGTTTTCTCAGCTCTTATAAAATAAGAGCACCCCGTTATGTTTAGATTATACTATTCTATCATATCCTCGAATATAATGCAAATTCTAAGTTATGCGTATTTATGGTTTGTTAATTGTCAATTTTATATACATATCCTCAATCTAACTGTTCCGCCCATTCTTTTAGCACACACGTCATCTCCACAAAGACATCCTCATCAGATTTACGTGACCGTTTCAGTGTCTTAAATCCATGGTCTGCTGTATCTAATAGATGTAATGTGGCATTATCACCCAGTTTTTTACATACAGGTTCGAGTAACTCAAGCTTCGCCAACTTATCTCGTGTACCAGAAAGGAATAACATTGGGATGGTTACATCACTCAGATGTTCTGCGCGTTCCGTTCCTTCCTTTCCTGATGGATGTAATGGAAATGCGAAGAACACCAAACCTTTGACATTTTCTATCGGAGATTGCGCTGCTGACATTGATGACATTCGTCCACTGTAAGAATGTCCACCAACAAGAATCGATAAATCTGGAGCAACTTCATGTGCAGCCGCAGCAGCAGATTTCACAGTCTGTAAAGCAACAGCCTCAGATTCTCGACCGCCTCCCCCACGTTCCATATAAGGAAACTGATAACGGAAGGTGGCAACATCAATATCTGCTAACCGTTCAGCAATTGTCTGTAGAGTTGAACTACGCATATTAGTACTGGCACCATGTCCAAGTACTAATAACCATTCCGCGTTATCAGGACGGATGAGTAGTGAGGATACCTCACCTTTTTCAGGTGTCGCAATAAATTTTGATTCTATAGCTTCGTATGACATAATCATCCCTTCTTAAATTTAATTTTCCAATAGATTTTATGGATTTAAACACTGTTGTACTATATCACGATATGTTTCTAATCCTTGTGTCTCTAACCCTTTTACTTTAGCAAGATCATCCCACCGACGTAATGTGAGCGCATCTTCGTAATGTTGAATTTCCTCAAATGCTGCTTTTTCCGCATCAGACATAATTCCTCCCTGAACTTTCAAACTCTTTTTGGAAGCATCAGAGAGACCATCATAGTAGGAATCATCAACAGTACATAAATACCGTTTAGCAGGTACATGGAGTCTAATCGGTGTTATAACAGATTCTGGGAAAAATGGACTCATATATTCCGCTCCCACCTCTTCATGGTTTAAATCTATATCCAAAAACGCTATATCAGCATTGTGTTCATCCAGCACAAAGTGTCCTATATCATGCAATAACGCACCCGTTATAACCGTTGAGCTGGCGTTGTGTTTCTCTGCTAAAGCTGCACATTGTAGGGCATGTTCTAACTGTGTCACCACTTCATCATAAAACGTCTGCCCCTTCTCTTTCATGTATGAAAACAGCACGTCAACCTGTTCTTCTGATGAAACGTCTGTCATATTTTCTGCAAGTGTTGGATCAATGAGATTTTGCATTTTTTATAGATTTTCCTCGGAAATGTGCGATCTTACTTATTTGTCCATCTCGGTTTGTTCCGTCTTTTGCATATTCTGCAAAGGCTTGCCGTTTATCGGCATAATACTTTTCACGCCAATCACCTTGAGATTTCGGATTGTAGGTGAGATAGATAATTCGTCTCGGTTCATCTGATCTATTCGGTGGACTCTTGTGCGGAATGTAGGAACCAAAGAGGAGTATATCACCAGGATCAGTTGGTACAGAAATCCAAGTCATAGAATCTGCTGTTTCAGGGGAGACACAACCATCCTCGTCAAGGGCAATATAACCCTCTTGATGTCTACCTGATGCAAAATAGAGACAACCATTTTCTGGTGTTGATGCATCCACAGAAATTAAGCATGTAATATGAAAATTAACAAATTCGTATGCAGGAGCATCCTGATGTGCAGCATATCCACCACCCCCTGGATATTTATAGTTGATTTTCTCTTTATAAAGTATCGCGGGTTCATTCATCACTTCTGAAACAACACCTAATACTTTTCCACTCGTAACAGTATCCTTTAACCTGTCATGATACGGAATAAAATTCTCTGATCGTGAAAGTCGAACCCCATCAGGTGTTGATTCATAATGGTGCATCCATTTATCAATTGTTGTTTCCCAAGATGATATGTTAGAAACCCAATTCTGTAGATCATTCACTTCATCAGCATCAAAAAAACCCGATAACTTCAAATATCCGTGGTTTTTCCAATCTTGATGTTGAGACGAATTCAGGTATGGCATCTTCTCATCCTTATATAGGTCATCTGCTTAATATTATAGTGAATTAGGTATATTGTCAAATTATCTAATTAATAAATAACCCTTGGAATACTTGACCAAAACCAGAAATTTTGATATAATACTGTTATAGTTATTATTTCTGGAGTGAAGAATTTGCATCAGAGAACATCAATAGAAGAACAAATTGATCTACCCTTTATTGAATCATTAAAGATTAGTTTCCAAAGCCTGAAAATAAGGTTTGGAAGATCAATTATTACTACAGCAGGGATTACACTTGGAATTGCATTCCTGGTCTCTGTTTGGACAAATAATGAAATAGATCTGGCTTTGCAAGAAAGTGGACGGAGTTCTGCAATCACAAACCTTGATGAAACATCAGAACAAGGTATATCAACAAAAGACATTTGGCTTATTATAATGTCACTTATCGTCTGCGTTGTAGGAATTGCAAATTCCATGTTGATGGCTGTTACTGAACGATTTCGTGAGATCGGTACAATGAAATGTTTAGGAGCATTAGATGGATTTGTTGTACGACTATTCTTACTTGAATCTGGATTCCAAGGTTTTGCGGGTGCATTAATTGGGGCATTGATCGGAACTTTAGGGGCTGTTCTTTTAGGACTAAAAAATTATGGCATGGATTTATTCTTCTACTTTCCACTATTTCCTGCAAGTCCTGAAAATGGATCATTTCAGGTTGGTGTACTACTCCTAATTTTAATTGGATGTATTCTTGGAATGATATTAGCAATTGTTGGTTCATCATTTCCTGCATGGCGTGCAGCAAAGCTTCCACCTGCCGAAGCAATGAGAACTGAAGTATAATCTATCACAGTATATGTAAAATTCTACAGAACTAGATAATAAAATCTTGGAAAGTAATAAGGATATACTATGCCTGATATCGTTGTAAAAACTGAAGATGTTGTCAAAGAATATAGAATGGGTTCTAATATTCTACGTGCACTGGACGGTATAAATATTGAAATCCAACGTGGAGAATATATCTCTTTGATGGGACCTTCTGGTTCAGGTAAGTCAACACTATTCAATATGATAGGTGCACTTGACCGTCCTACTGAAGGACAAGTGTATATTGATGGTCAAAATATGTCCAATCTTTCCCAACGCCAAATCGCAGCTTTTCGATGTCATCGAGTTGGATATATCTTCCAAAGCTATAACCTGCTAAACGTCCGGACAGCACACGGAAACGTTACTTTGCCAATGATTTTTGCTGGGATACCTGATAAGGATCGAAATAAAAAAGCAGAAGAACTACTTGACAAAGTTGGATTAGGGGATCGGATGTACCACCTACCTGACGAACTCTCTGGAGGTCAGCGACAACGCGTTGCAATCGCAAGAGCACTCGCAAACGATCCCAGTATTATACTTGCTGATGAACCTACCGCTAACCTTGATACAGTTACAGGACGTGAGATCATAGATCTCATCAAACAATTAAATACTGAAGACGGGGTCACTGTAATTTCTGCAACACATGATCTGAAGATGCTTGATGTGTCTGATAGGATCGTCGATATACGAGATGGAATGGTTGAACGTATCAGGAATCGAGATGAGATTGAAATCGAAGTTGGGGATGTTGGTGGTGAGTAATTCGTTCTAAATAATTCTACCGAATTTCAGATATACAGACCGGGCGATTTTCGTTTAGTGACTTAAAAGCAGCATAACCCATCAGTATAGGTAATTTTCCATCCTCACCCGAAACCATGGGATCTGTATCCTCTATTATACACTGAATAAACGATTCCATTTCTCTTAGGTAAGCTTGTTTATATCTTTCTATAAAGAAGTAGTGTGGTAAGGAAGTAATACTTCCATTCTTAACAGTAGATGTTACAGTATCAGTAATTGAATTCCCTACAGACACCATTCCTTTTGAGCCAAATACCTCAACCCTTTGATCGTATCCATAAACTGCTTCTCTACTATTGTCAATTGTACCCAATACACCATTCTTAAATCGCAGAGTAATCACTGCTGTATCAATATCACCAACCTCACCAATTTTCGGATCAACATTGACATTACCTACTGCATAGATTTCCTCTATTTCATTACCAATCAAATATCGAGCCATATCGAAATCATGTATTGTCATATCAAGGAATAAACCTCCAGATACCTTAATATATTCTAATGATGGTGGAGTGGGATCTCGACTCGTAATTCGTAGTATATGTGGTTCACCAATTTCTCCTTGCATGATTAACTCTTGTAAACGCTGAAAATTAACATCAAATCGTCGATTAAATCCTACCTGAAATTTCACACCCGTATTTTTGACTATTGTTAATGTTTCTTCAATTGCCGGCAAATCCAAGGCAATAGGTTTTTCACAGAAGATATGTATTCCTGCATGTGCTGCAGCCTGACAAATTTCAACATGTGTATCTGTTGAAGAAGCTATGACTATTGCATCAATATTTGAATTGTCTAAGAGTTGGTTATATTGAGTAGTAATATGTGGGATGGAATATTGTTCAGAGAGGGTCTTCGCAATATCTGTATCTAAACTACAGATACTGAGAACTTCAGCATTAGGTATATTCTGGCAAAGATGATCTATGTGAACCCTTCCAATCCTACCTGTACCAATTACACCAACACCGATTTTTGAGATATTCATTAAGGTTTTTTCTTAGTTAAACTCCAATGGATTTAAGGTATTGATAATTTCGCTTGGCACTATCATAAGGACTTCCCATCCCAGGTAATACATCCTGTTCTACAACAATCCAACCATCATATTTCCGATCTTGTAATTCTGCAATGAATGTGGAAAAATTCACTTCCCCTTTACCTAATTCACAGAACACACCGCTACCAACAGATTGAAAATAATCCCATTCCTTTTGACGAGATAGCGCAGCGATTTCAGGTTCGCAATCCTTAAAATGAACATGCCATATCCTATCTGCATGTTTATCGAATATTTCAATAGGCACACCACCTCCAAATCTATAATGCCCTGTATCGAAACACAATCCAACAAGATTAGGATCGGTAAGTTCCAATAATCTATCAATCTCTTCTGGTGTTTCTATATATCCTGCACAATGATGGTGGAAAACTGAACGTAACCCAGTTTCATTCAATACAGATTCTGCTATTCGATTCACACCTCTACAATAGACTTCCCACTGCTGAGTAGTTAGACTATGTTCAGAAAGAATCCGTCCAGCATTTTGTGTCCTTACTTCAGATGAACCATTATCATCAGCTAATACGATGTAGGGAATATCTCCAGCGGTATCTGCTAAGAGACGTGCATGTTGTAATGCTGATTCTTCACCCAAAGTATGTGTATCAGCATCAACAAAGTTAACTGGAACAAAAGCACCCAGAAGCGTTAATTCTCTTATCGCAAGTTCATCACGAAGTTGTGATGGGTCTATCGGCATAAAACCCCAGTCACCCAATTCAGTACCAAGGTACCCAATTTCGTACATTTCATCTAAAACTTGTGTGTAGCCAGGGGATTCACCTTCCAACTCAAACTCAAGAATTCCCCAAGAACATGGTGCATTTGCTAATTTCATGTGTTATTGCTTTCTTCTAAGACTTTTTTGAAATCTTCAATGAAATGCTCAAAAAGTTTTACCTTGTCGCTCTCCTCAAGATACTCTGTCGTTAGTACATAGGTACCATCAAGATCCGTTTCTACAACGGCGCGTCCTTTCTGTGGTACGTCTGTAATTTTTAAAGTTCCATCCAAGTCAGTCGTGACAAGATAAAATTTGATAGTGGATGTATCTTCGTCTGTCTGTAATTTGAGTTTCCAATAAACCATCTGGTCGATTTGGTTTTTCAAATTGACTGCACACCAAATTACAGCGACAACACGCAAATCTTCAGGGTCGTAAATAATAATATCAATATATGGGATTTCAGAATGAATTTTTCCATAATCTACTGTCAAATGTCTTTTTACACCTTCCAATTCTTCTGATAACGTGGTGCTTTTCACTAAATCATAGCGTAAAACGATCTTCAAACCTAAATTTTCAATTGATTCTTTAATCATATCTCGTATCCGTTCCTGAAAATAGTTGCCTTTAGACGTACGCCATTTTTCTCCCAATTCTCCTGTCAGATAAGCATCTAAACCCTCAAAGACAACTGCTACTTCAAGTCCACCACAATAAACCTCGTCACCATAGTGCTCCTTCAGTTGGTACATAATATGGCTCGTGTAATCAACAAAATCAAAGTCAATAACGTTCCTTTCAATAAGAATATCTACCAATGTTTCGCCATAACCCATTTCATAAAGAGCATCCTCAAGGATACTTTTCATCCTATCAAGATCAGCTTGTGACTTTGCTGTTGGTGCTGCTTTAATAGGTTTAGTATCATTTTTCATTTTAGGTTCCTCCATTATTAAGTAGGTGATTACGTCCTGCGTCAGAAATTTCCCAAACACCGCGCGGAGAGCCTTCCTTCATTAAGCCTTTATTTATCAATTCTCGCCGCATATCTTGGGTGCGATTGTCCCAATAAAACTGTCCATCTGAACGGCGCGTTTTATCTATTTCCCGCAGTTCGTTATCTGCCTCCATGAGTTGATAAACTTGTTTTAACGCTTGCTTAGTTGATGCTGAACCTCCAAGTTCTACCAAGACTCTCAGGATCGGTAAACCGTAACGTTGTCGAGGTAAAGGAGTCTCAGGTTGTTTGGGTTGAAATGCTTCTTGAGCACTAATTTTTGCTTTCCCTTGTTCAACGTTGGATTTAGAAAGGTACTTTTGAAAATCTGTTGAGGCCTCCTGCTGTACCTCAAGATCAATCGAACAGAACATTCTATCTTCCCATGGGATTACCCTTCTATCAGACGTACTTGTTCGAGCAGGAAGATAAAAATCCCATATTTTTCCGTTAGTGATAACGGCTATCTCTACTCCAGCCAGAAAAGCGTACTTGCAAATTTGCCCCTGATGTTTTTCAATCCTGTCACCCCAACGTTTACATTCAATGAATACTAAAGGAGTATCACCTTGTCGTAAGGCATAGTCCACTTTTTCTTTGCTGTCCTTGCTGACCTTCTTTTCCGGATAAACTTCTAAAGTGTATAAATTGCTGTCGTGCCAATCTAAAGATCTCAGAATAGGAATAACAATGTACTGTTTAGTTGCAGTTTCATCGAACTCGTGTTTTTCAATCGTTTCTTTACACTGAACAATATCAGAAATAACCTGTGTTAACATTTGATTGTTTACTTCTCTATGTCAGGACGGTCAATATGTCCATTCACTTCATGTGCATCATAGACATCAAAAACGGATTGGCAAAATGCTATCATCTTTTCATCTTGGTTTTCTATTGCTGTTTGGTACATCCTGATAAAATACCTCTTACCTGCTTCAGTCTGTGAATAATTACTTTTACGTAAGTTGTGTTCATAACAGAGAGTTTGACCATTTTCAATAGTATTCGTTCCACCTCTATCTTTCGGTTTAATATGGTCAGCGGCAAGTTCAACACCATCTTCTTTTCCCCTTCCACAAACAACACAACGGTAACTGTCACGTTTGAAAATAGCGTCTCTATCTTTCTGAGAAAATTCAAAGAGTACAACTTCGTGTACGTAACTGGGATCGTATTTGTATACACCCTTCTTAACTTTAATCAACTTGCCATTTTGGTAGAGTTGTCTGATAGATCTCCATGGATCTCTGGGAGGACTGCCGTGTTCCTTTTCGTACTGCTCTGATACCCAGTCAACAACAGGTCCGTGAGGGAGTTCTTCATTTGGGTGATTTTTGAAATATTCCAACACAAGTTCACGAATCGTTTTCGCCATCCAACTTTTCCTTTTCTTCTTCAAATAAACTTAATTGTTTGGTAGCTTCACCTAAACGCTCTTTAGCAAGTTTACAGTACCCCTCATCAACCTCAATTCCGATGCCTCTTCGATTATTCAGATGTGCAGCTACTAACGTAGTTCCACTTCCCATAAACGGATCGAGCACTGTGTCATCTACAAAACTAAAAAGTTTGATGCATCGACGCGGAAGTTCAATTGGAAATGGCGCGGGATGACCAATTCGTTTTTTGCTTTCACCAGGGAAAGTCCAAAGTCCGTTTGTCCATTCCATAAACTCCTCTTTGTCCATATCCGATTCACCGCTGCCACTTGTTTTTTTCCATTGATCTTTATATAGGATTACAATTAACTCCACAGGTGCAATTACATAGGGGGCGGATGCTTTCAACCATGAACCCCAAGCAGTTCTTCTTGAGATATTACCTTCATTCCAAACAATTGTGGAATGGTACTGAAATCCGATCCCGGTTGCTATTTTTGTTAAGTCTGCACCGACATGTTGTTGTCCACCTTTATTCTTATCTAATGGGATATTAAGACAGAAACGACCATCAGGTTTCAACCATTGCAGACATCTGGAAAACCAATCTTTGGAAAAAGTAAGGTAGTCGGTATAGGAGAGTGCATCGTCATTTGAGTTATATTTTATGTCAACATTATACGGAGGGGATGTGACGACCAAATCAACACTCTCGTTTTCGATTGCGTGAGTCGTCAGAACATCTTCGTTGATTATTGTAAATTGTTCATCGCTAAAATACACGTTTTTCTCCTATGGGTAAAGTGTATTAGTCGGTTTCTACTGTTGCCTTAACATTGTAGCTAAGTCTTCTGGTAATTTAACATTATTTTTTTCCTCAAAGTCTTCTATACTTTTGTAGTCATAAAAAAATATACCAACATTGTTGAAGCCATTTTCTTTGGCAGAAGTTAGGTCTAATTTTACTTTTTCCCATTCATGTAGGTGTAACCATGCGTTGCTTCGTTTAAGGTAGAAAAATCCAGAATCCGGTTCTAACTCTATCGCCCTATTATAGTCTTCGATAGCTTTGTCGAACTCATCCTGATACAGCAATAGCTCAGCTCGTTTATTATATGCGTGAGCATCTTCTGAATTTCGGTTGATGACAATGTTGAAATCTTCAATGGCTTTGTCATACTCGCCTATACTAGCATAAGTCAAACCACGATTATAGTGGGCTGCGTCCATTTGGGGATTCATTTCCAAGGCATTGGTATAATGGTGAATAGCCTTTTCATCGTCGGATTGCTTTCCGCTTATCAGAGCACTGTAAAACTCATTATTCGCTCTATGATGGATATTTTGTGTTCTGATAAACCCGTGTAGATCGTTGTAGATCGTTTTCGTTGTTATATTGTGGTATTTCCGCAGATATTCTAACATAGGAAGTTTTAAGTTCGCTTGAATATTAACAACATCTTTGGGTTCAGGCTCAATGAAACCTTTGCGCGGTCTAATAAATATACTTTTCTGTCCTATTACACGATTAATTGGTTTGTTTGGTTCACGTGGTTTTTCGACTAATCCTCCTATTTCGTTTCTTTTTTGCAAGATAAGTCGGCCGTTTTTGCCAGAAGATCCATCACAAGCAAAGAAGATAGCAATGTGGTAGTCAGTTGAAAAGTCTATCAGGTTTGTTTTGCCCCCATAGTGTTGGAGTTCGGTTAAGATTTCAAAATCGCTAACTGTTTCATGAATATGTTCTTTAGCTTCATTCAAAACTTGTGATTGTATTTCCTCTATATCTAAGTCAAACCCCATTGCCCACGTTGACTTGTGATGACGAAAAAGAGTTGAAGAAACTTTTCCACAATATGGAGACTCATCATAATGTTCTGGCTCACCGCGATAAATGTAGTCTCCATCAGCGGATTTTTCCACTATTTCCTGAATTATTTTCAAAACTTTATCAAGTTCATTATGTGAATCGGATTGGTCGTTCACTGGTTCATTGCAAAATGTTTCTTCATCTTCAGCGACAACTTCATCTTCAGTCTGATTCTCGTAATAATCAATGACCTTTTGCACACGTTCCTCATCCCAGCCAGGAGGATATTGATTCTGTTCCATCGTTTGCCTTTTCGTCGGTGTTATCGGTGTTTTAGCGAATAGACATTTATTGTTCCTTAAAATTATACCATTTCTAAATAATGATTCCCCATTACTAATTTAAGAACCCCTAAAGAAACAAGGAATCAACGGTATGAATGCCATATGAAGATAAATTTTAAAATTCGATAATTCTTATTCCCCCGGACCTGGTAGGCGGGGAATGCTATAAAGCATTCATAACCGGGGGATGACTTGATTTCTTGATTTGGTAGGGACGAAATGTTTATAGTACAAAATGCGTGAAAACAACAAAAACAGATAGTTAACTGATACAAGTCGTCACAATAAGTACGTAGAACTAAAATCCCATTCTACTCATACTACCTATCATTCCGAGCATAAATATAGTGAACAAAATACCAATACCGAAACTAATTCCCAAACCAATTAAAGTATTTGTCAATTGAATACTTCTCGCCTTATTCTTATAGGCTTCAGTGTAAAACATGACATATTCCTGTGACTTTTCAAATAAACGGGTTGCGGGTGGGGAAGGTTGATATACATAGGCAATGATAACACCAATTAAACTGATGAAAAAACCTACGACAATCCATAATATTCTGCTGACATCAGTTTCAGCATCCTGTTCACCATCCATACGCGCTTGATGTTGTTCATTATTCATATGATTTCTCCTAATAAATTGATTGTTCATTGGACATGGAATATATTGATTAAAATGTCTGTCAATTTCATTGTAACTGAAGATATCTAAAAATGTCAAACAATATTAAGACGAAGGAGGTTAGGCTGATATACTTCTTTTCAGTCCAGATGATAGACTGCTTGCAAGTGTTAAACAGAACAGAGACACTCAACAATGGGATATAAGCACTGGTAACCATATGCATACATTTATTACGAATACGCCTGAAGGAATATTTGTATCTTTAGTCCAGAGGGCGACATTTTTGCGACTGCACATGGGATACACTTGAGTTATAGGATACCTTGTAGCCACATTCTACGATCAATAAAGAATATAGTAGAGAAAACGAAGCCAATATATAAAATGATGAGTGCTACTGTAATGAGAAATCCAACTAAAGAATACATTACTTGAAGTGATCTTAATTTAGCCTTATATGCATCTGTATATAAGGCTACATATTCTTGTGATTTTTCAAGAAATCGAGATGCAGGTGGCTCTTGTTGATACAAATATGCCAATAGTAGTCCCAATATACTTAATCCTAACCCAGCTATAAACCAGATTAATTTGTTGGTATCAGAAACTGCATCTGCTTCTGCTGTTATTGCAATGTTCTGATGATTTTCTTCCATATCTTATCTCCTTAGATAATGGTCTAAATCAGGATAAAGGTTCGTACATAGAATCATATTATTGCTACATGAATATGTTCTCAATTAAGAGAGCAATTATAACAATCGGAAACTCAATAATGGCTCCAATAACTGCACATTTAACTTGGATCTTCCGTCTATCAGATTTGTAAATTCTTTCATAAAAAAGAGTATACATTTGTGATTTTCCAAAAATACGTTTAACACCAACTGTTGGTTGATAGGCGTATGCAATGAAGATACCAAGCAGGTTTAAGATGCAGCCTACAAAAAACCAAAAGACTTTGCTAACATCGTTTTTAGCATCTTGTCCAGCTGATATCCGGGCATCATGTTGTTCACTTCTCGTTTCCATATTCACACAGCATCTTAAATCTCAATAGCACGTCTTTCTGTCGTTGCTCTTCTTGCAGCATTGATTATAGCAAGATTGTGATACGCCTTCTCAGCACTGATAGGAAGATCGCTATTTTCAGCAATGGAATTGAAGGTAGCAGTAAAATAACCAGCATGTCCACTCGCATCTTTGAGGCCTTCATCATCAAGATCTGGAAGTTCCTGCAGTCTCCAACCCGTCGGTCCTGTAAATTTCTGGTAAGCATCCCGGACATTAAAACGATGTTTTACTCGGAGCGAACCATTTTCACCATGAACTTCACACCAACCGTATTCCTGTGCAGGAACTGACCATGCACCAGATATTGTGGATATAGCACCATTTTCATGTTCACACATTAACATAGCAAAATCATCAACATCTATATTTAGACGCATCGTTAAGACACGTGCCTCAACATACCGAACAGGAGAATTCACCAGTGTCCAAACAGCATAAATCTCATGATAGCTTGAATCACTAACACAACCACCCCCAGTCGCTTTACTGGCACGCCACGCAAAAGCAGGATTAGGATGATTAGCGTTAAAATCAGATCCTCTTAATCCCATACCAGTACTACGACCATAATAGGTCTTACCGATATTTGGTAGTTCTGATAATGCTGCCTGCATTCCTGCAGTATAAAGATAGTTATGCACTACTGTATAGGCAACATTATGTTTCTTGACTGCCTCCAAAATCGCATCTGCTTCTGGAATTGAGGTAGCCATAGGTTTTTCGGAAATAATAGAAACTCCCGCATTTGCTGCCTCAATCACTTGTTCAGCATGCAGTGAATGTGGTGTGGCAATCGTTACAACATCTATCTCACCATCATCCAACATATCTCGATAATCTGTATATCGTTTCTGTTCTGGGACATTAAATTCTTCACCAATTTTTTCTAAGTTTTCTTCAACCACATCTGCAATAGCACTGACAATCACAGTATCTGTAAGGGAATGGTAAGCACGAGCATGTGTCTTTTGTACTATTCCACCACAGCCAATTAAACCCAAACGTAACGGTTTTTTCATTATCATACTCCTTTAGTAGATTTTACCACTTTTGGTCTTTGCCTTCAAACATAATTATATACCTGTTTGTATAATAACCCAAGTTGCTACTAACAGATTTTGATAATTACAACACAGTTTTCAGACTCTTTCCTAACCCCAGAGGGGTGATATGTCTATAGAAAAAGGCATATCAACATCCACTCCAGCGGAGTGCTATGTAAAGGGTGTGTAAAGTTTTGTCACTTTACAACAGTGTATCTTATAAAAACGAATCGTTCGTACAGATAGAAATCCTCTTCTGTAGGAGGGGATTCCGATCCCCGATTCTTCAATATCTTTTTCCGACCCCTCGGTAGGCTCGGTTTCTAACCGAGTCGATCTCACTAAATTGACACCTAAGGAGACAAATTATTTACACACCCCTATGTAAGTAAATAGGTGACAACTTGGGTCATATTATGCTATGATGATGGTATATATCTATACATAAAGGAAATATAAATGAGTCAAGAAGAGAATAAAGATTCTGAAGAGAAAAAGTCAGAAGATAATGATAAGTCAATTCCAGAGGATAATCTCTCTATAACACAACATAGTGTTACCATTGATGGTAAAGAGTATAAGTATACTGCTACCACAGGGACACTTGTATTAAAGAAAGAAGTCGACAAAGAGGGTGAAAAAGCAAAAGCCTCTATCTTCTTCATTGCATATACTTTAGATGATGTTGAGGATGCGTCGGATCGTCCAATAACATTTTCATTCAATGGAGGTCCAGGTTCATCTTCTGTATGGTTACATTTAGGTGTGTTAGGTCCACGGAGAGTCAAACCTGACGAACAAGGAAATCCTCCGAAACCTCCTTATGAATTAACTAACAACGAATTTTCTATTTTAGATAAAACAGACCTTGTATTTATTGACCCTGTAAGTACAGGTTTTAGTCGCGCTGTACCCGGTGAAGAAGCAAAACAGTTTCACGGATTCCAACAAGATATTGAATCTGTAGGTAATTTTATTCTTCTGTATTTAGGGCGGTATCAACGCTGGCGTTCTCCTAAATTTCTCATTGGAGAAAGTTATGGCACTACACGTGCATCAGGTTTATCAGGCTATCTCCAGGATCAGAATGGAACATATCTCAACGGGATTATGCTCGTTTCAGTTGTATTAAACTTCCAGACGATTAGTTTTTCTGTTGGAAATGAACTGCCATATATTTTATTTCTACCGACCTACACCGCTACTGCATTTTGGCACAATAAACTCAATGACTTAGATACAAAATCAGAAGGTAGTTTTGAACGGATCATGAACGAAGTCAGAGAGTTTGCATTAGGTGATTACGCACTGGCTTTGATGCAGGGGTCAAACATCTCGGATCGTAGAAGACAAACAGTAGTTAAGAAATTAGCTATGTATACAGGATTATCACCAGAATATATTGAGAAAACCGATTTGCGGATCAAAATTTTCCGATTTACAAAAGAACTACTCCGTGAAGAAGGAAAAACTGTGGGACGTTTTGATAGTCGTTTTACCGGAATTGACCGTGACACCGCAGGTGAAACTTATGAGTATGACCCAAGTTCTGCTGTTATACAAGGAGCATATACGGCTACACTAAACGATTATGTACGGGCTGATCTTGAGTTCGAAAGTGACCTACCCTATGAAATTCTAAGTGGACGCGTACACCCGTGGGATTATAGCGGATTTCAAAATGCTTATGTCAACGTTGCTGATACATTACGCAAAGCAATGACAACAAACCCTGCACTAAAAGTATTCGTCGCAAACGGTTATTACGATTTGGCAACGCCATTCTTAGCGACTGAATATACTTTCACACATCTCGGGTTGGATAAGTCCTTACAAGATAACATCACTATGGCATATTACGGTGCTGGACACATGATGTATATTGATATGGATGAACTTGAGAAAATGAAAAACGACCTGGATGCATTTCTTGATGCAACTCTTTCAGATTAAACGTGAGTTTGATAATAGGTATATGAACTTCATTTCACTCAAAATTTTATTTTCATAGACCCGGTAGGCGGGGAATGCTTTATAGCATTCATACCGTTGATTCGAATATAAAATCTGAGTTAGCAAACTCACGTTAAAGGAAATATAAATGAGTCAAGAAGAGGATAAAGTTTCTGAAGAGAAAAAGTCAGAGGATAATGATAAGTCAATTCCAGAGGATAATCTCTCTATAACACATCATAGTGTTACCATTGATGGTAAAGAGTATAAGTATACTGCTACCACGGGGACACTTTTATTAAAGAAAGAAGTCGACAAAGAGGGTGAGAAAGCAAAAGCTTCTATTTTCTTCATTGCCTATACTTTAGATGATGTTGAGGATACTTCGGATCGTCCAATCACATTTTCATTCAGTGGAGGCCCAGGTTCATCTTCTGTATGGCTGCATTTGGGAGTGTTAGGACCACGGAGAGTCAAACCTGACGAACATGGAAATCCTCCACAACCTCCTTATGAATTAACTAACAACGAATTTTCTATTTTAGATAAAACAGACCTTGTATTTATTGACCCTGTAAGTACAGGTTTTAGTCGCGCTGTACCCGGTGAAGAAGCAAAGCAGTTTCACGGGTTCCAACAAGATATTGAATCAGTTGGGGATTTTATTCTTCTGTATTTAGGGCGGTATCATCGGTGGCGTTCTCCTAAATTTCTCATTGGAGAAAGTTATGGCACTACACGCGCATCAGGTTTATCAGGCTATCTCCAGGATAAGAATGGAACCTATCTCAACGGAATTATGCTCGTTTCAGTAGTATTAAACTCCCAGACCATCAGCTTTTCTGTTGGAAATGAACTGCCATATATTTTATTTCTACCGACCTACACCGCTACTGCATTTTGGCACAATAAACTCATTGACTTAGATACAAAATCAGAAGGTAGTTTTGAACGGATCATGAACGAAGTCAGAGAGTTTGCATTAGGTGATTACGCACTGGCTTTGATGCAGGGGTCAAACATCTCGGATCGTAGAAGACAAACAATTGTTAAGAAAATAGCTATGTATACGGGATTATCACCAGAATATATTGAGAAAACCGATCTGCGGATCAAGATTTTCCGATTTACAAAAGAACTACTCCGTAAAGAAGGAAAAACTGTGGGACGGTCTGATAGTCGGTTTACTGGAATTGACCGTGATACCGCAGGTGAAACTTGTGAGTATGATCCAAGTTTAGATGTTATACAAGGGGCATATACTGCTACGCTGAACGACTATGTCCGTGGTGACCTTGAGTTCGAAAGTGACTTACCCTATGAAATTTTTAGTGGACGGGTACACCCGTGGGATTTTAGCGGATTTCAAAATGCTTATGTCAACGTTGCTGATACATTACGCAAAGCAATGACAACAAACCCTTCATTAAAAGTATTCGTCGCAAACGGTTACTACGATTTGGCAACGCCATTCTTAGCTACTGAATACACTTTCACACATCTCGGGTTGGATAAGTCCTTACAAGATAACATCACAATGGCATATTATGGTGCTGGACACATGATGTATATTGATATGGATGAACTTGAGAAAATGAAAAACGACCTGGATGCATTTCTTGATGCAACTCTTTCTGACTAAACGTGAATTTGATAATAGATATATGAACTTCATTTCACCCAATATTTTACTTTCATAGACCCGGTAGGTGCGGTTTCCTAACCGCACCGAATACAATGATCTTAATTATCAAACTTACGTTTCTGATTAAAGAATGAAATTGTATGAGTTACCAGAGAGATTTTGAAAATAGGTTAAACATTGCAGTGGTTGGTGTTGGTTCCCATGGATACCGTAATGTTCTACCAACAATGACATTTCTTCCTGTGAAGTTACAAGCATTCTGTGATGTAAATATTGACCGTGCCAAACTTACTGCACAGCAATACGGTGTAAAAGCATGTTATGACAACATGACAGTTATGTTTCAAAATGAAGACTTAGATGCAATATTCCTCTGTGTACCACCAAGATTACATCCAGAACTGACTTGTGAAGCACTTGATGCTGGTCTACATGTGTGGTTAGAAAAACCTCCAGGAATGTCTGTAAGTGAAGTAGAGGAGATGATTCGCCATCAAAAGGATAGGGTTGTAGTTGTAGGTTTTAAGAAGGCATTTATGCCGGCAACTGAAAAGATAGTTGAGATCTTTCAAACAGAGCAATACGGTCCATTACGAACAATGTTGGGTGTATACCCGATGACCATTCCAAGTAATGGAGAGGAAATTATTCGTGGAGGGGAACATACGAACTGGTTACAGAATGGTGTGCATCCATTATCACTTTTATTGGCTGTCGGCGGCAAGGTTTCGTCTGTAACAGTACACAGAAGTCCCCGTGGTGGTGGTGTATGTATCATAGAATTTGTAAGTGGAGTTCTTGCCAATTTCCATCTTGCTGATGGAGCAAGACATGGACAACCTTCAGAACTATACCAATTCTTCGGTAATGGATGTCATGCAGAAATTATGAATGGCAAGCAGGTTAAATTACAACGTGGAATGGATTTTGATTATTCAGGTAGTACAAGTTTTCTAAACGAAGGGTTCGGTAGTGGAGCCATAGTTTGGGAACCCCAATTCTCACTTGGAACATTGGAAAACAAAGGTCTATTTATTCAAGGATTCTATCAAGAAATGCGATATTTCTGTGATTGTATTTTGGAAGGGAAACCTGCAGAGAAAGGTTCGCTTGAGTTTGCGTTAGAAGTAATGAAGGTTTATGAAGCAGGACTCCGTTCAATGGGAAATACAGTTGCTATTTCCTGAATGACTATACCAACTTATATGATGATTATGGATGCAATATGCTAACGAAATTAATCTGTCGTAATTTCAAGAACTTTGACGATGTTGAGATAGAATTGGGGAATCCAGTAGTATTCATTGGTCCCAATAATTCGGGTAAAACTACAGCATTGCAGGCTTTGGCATTGTGGGAAATAGGATTAAAACGGTGGAATGAGAAACGTAAAGGAAAACCCAATCCAGAGAAACGCTCAGGAGTTGCTATAAACCGTCGTGATCTAATTTCTATTCCTGTACCCAATGCACGATTGCTCTGGAGGAATTTGCATGTCCGCGATGTAAGAAGAGTTGAAGGTAAGCAAACCACTCGTTACATTCGTATAGATATTGTCGTTGAAGGTGTTACACACGGAAAAGCATGGGAATGCGGTTTTGAATTTGATTATGCAAACGAAGAATCCTTTTACTGCAGACCTCTCAGAATTAAAGAAATTGATGGTAAAGTAAAAGAACAGATGCCGGTTGCTGAGGAAGTTTCAGATTTATCTATGGCTTTTCTCCCCCCAATGTCTGGACTTGCTTCAAACGAAATCAGATTAGAACAAGGAACTATTGGAGTTCGGATTGGAGAAGGAAGAACAGCGGAAGTGTTGCGTAATATTTGCTACCAAGTTTCACAGGATACCGAAAAATGGGATAAAATCATTAAACAGATCAATGAATTATTCGGTGTTCAAATAAATAATCCGTATTATATTCAGGAGCGGGGAGAAGTGACAATGGATTACCAAGATGAGTCAGGTATTTCATTAGACCTTTCTTCATCTGGACGTGGTTTACAACAAACATTACTATTACTTGCTTACATTGCTGCAAACCCCGGTTCAGTGCTACTACTTGATGAACCTGATGCACATCTTGAAATCTTACGCCAACGACAGATTTATCAAGTATTGACTGAATCAGCCAACGAATACAATAGTCAAATCATTGCTGCAAGTCATTCTGAGGTGATACTAAACGAAGCAGCTGAACGAGATGTTGTGATTGCATTTCTTGGGAAGCCACATCGTATTGATGACCGTGGTAGTCAATTATCGAAATCACTTCGAATTATCGGATATGAGCAATACTATCAGGCAGAACAACAGGGTTGGGTTCTTTATGTAGAAGGTCCTACTGATTTTGCAATCTTGCGAGCATTTGCAAAGAAACTTGATCATCCTTTACAATCTACCTTAAATACACCGTATGTGGAATATGTTTGTAATCAGCCACAGAAAGCAAGAAAACACTTTCATGGATTACGCGAAGCAAAATCTGATATGGTAGGTTTCTGTCTTTTTGATCGAATTCATGATGAACTACACAATCATCCTGACTTAAGAGAGTATGTATGGACCCGACGGGAAATTGAAAATTATATAGTATCCAATAAACAAGTATTACTTAATTGGGCACAGGATGCTGCAAAGGAACACTCAGAGGGTCCTCTTTTTGATGTTGTTCATGTACCTGAGTGGATGTCTACAATGGAAAATACAATAAAGAATATTAAAATACAATAAAGAATATTGAAAAGGAATTTATAAAACAGCGTAAAGAATCCCCTTGGTCATCTGACATAAAGATAAGTGATGATTTTTTACATACGTTGTTTGACTCTTTTTTTGAAACTCTGGGTTTGCCGAATCTTATGAAGAAAACTAATTATCATACTTTAGTCCAATTTGTTCCAGTAGATCAGATAGATCCAGAAATTACTGACGTTCTCAATGAAATTTTGGAAGTATCAAAAAAGGCAGTACCGTTGAGTAGTATATAGTATAACCAGTGGAGATAATATGGAATATAGGAGACTCGGTAAATCTGGACTAAAGGTATCAGAAATCTGTTTAGGTACAATGACCTTTGGACACGGAACAAATGAAAAAGAATCAGAACGGATGGTACATCTCGCTATGGATGCAGGTGTCAACTTCTTCGATACTGCTAATTCCTATGGAGAAGGCGAATCCGAAGTATTACTTGGTAAAGCTCTTAAAGATAGACGTCGTGATGCAATCATTGCAACGAAGTTCTTCAATCCAATGGGTAAAGGTCCAAACGATTCTGGTATGTCGCGTGTTCATATTATGCAAGCTATCGACGATAGTCTTAAAAGACTTCAGATGGACTATGTAGATATATATTATATCCATCATGTAGATACACAAACACCCTTGGATGAGATGCTTAAAGCATTAGATGATCTGGTTAGTCAAGGGAAGGTTCGATACACGGCATGTAGCAACTACCAAGCATGGAGACTCTCTGAAGCATTATGGATTAGCGATTCTAATAACCTTGAACAATTTGTATGTTATCAACCTATTTATAATCTTGTTGTACGGGATATAGAACAAGAATTGGTACCACTCTGTAAGAGAAAAGGATTAGGGATTGTCGTCTGGAGTCCATTAGCGGGAGGGTTTCTCTCTGGTAAGTATAAACCTGGAGAACGTATACAACAAGGTTCGCGTTCAGAAGAAGGATGGGCATTTCCACAACGCTATTTCGCAATAAATGCAGATGAAACCTTACAAACACTCCTTGATGTATCCGAGAAATTCGGATATAGTCCAGCACAAGTTGCACTCCGATGGGTATTGGAACAAGAATCAATCACATCCGTAATTGTGGGGGCACGTAGAATTGAACACTTAATGGATAATCTTGGTACTGATAAATGTAAGCTAAAGGAACAAGAACTCAAGAGATTGAATGAAATATCTTTCTTACCTGACAGATATCCAGAAGCTATGGAAAAGAATATGCATGAACGTAGAGATAATGCTGTTGATATGCCAATTAGATAATAATGATGTATGAGTAATAATAGATACTACCTTGTAATCTAATACGAACTATTTAATGACTTATTTGACATATTTAATAGGAGAATAATAAGGTTTATCAGAGGTGACCGTTATTTAAGAGTTTTATTTTAGGGGGTATTTCGATGAGAAGATGGAAACTAATTACTATTGTGGGTGTTGCCGTTCTTGTCGTTGCTGCTGCCGTTGTAGTCGGACGTATGGTCTTTGCTACCAAGAATGGAGATAGAGATTCTAACGCTCCTGCTGTACAAACAGCAGCTGTTGAACGTGGGGATATTGCCGTTACAATTGACGCAACTGGAACAATCAAACCGTTGAATATTGTTGAAATCAGCTCAAAAGCAAGTGGGAAAATATTAGAGTTGAGAGTTGACGCTGGGGATTATGTGGAAAAGGACGATATTATTGCCGTCATCGAAAAGACCTATGTTGAAATTAGTTTAGATCAAGCACAAGCTGATCTAAAAGCAGCAGAAGCACGCCTTCAACAATCAGAAATTGATATACAACTACAGAAAGAGCAATCCGAAATTCAGATCCGCCAAGCTGAAGAATCTCTCAGTGAAGCAAAAAAACGGTTACAACAACTAAAAGAACAGATCCGGCTTGAAAAGATTGCAAATAAACGAGGTGTCAAAGATGCAGAAAATAGTCTGAAAATTGCTAACCTTAGGTATAAACTTCTTACATCTGAAACGGTACGGGACGAAACGAAGAAACGCGCACAAGCTTCAGTAACACAAGATAAAGTCAGTATGGAATTAGCGGAGAAAGAGCATAAAAGAAATACTGAATTACACGATCAGGGGCTAATTTCTAAGGCAGCACTTGATGCTTCTGAAGCGCAGTTTCAATCAGCTAAAGCAAGATATGATTCCTCTCTTGAACAGCTTAAGTTAGTTGAACAACCCGCAAGTGAAGTCGAGCTTGAACTCGCACAAGCAGATATTAAAAAAGCTGAGTTTTCACTCGAAGTCGCACATGAGAAGATTGAAGCGGAAGAATCACGAGATATGGATATTGAATTACAGCAACAACGTATAACCCAAGCTGAAGATTCACTTTTACTCGCAAAAACAAATAAGAAACAGATTGACAGAAAAGAACGCGACTTAGAAAGTTCAAGAGCATCTCTAAAACGAAGTCAAGGCCAACTTGACCTACGACAAATCGAGTATGAGGATACCATTATTAAAGCCCCCATATCCGGGACTGTTCTTGAAAAGAAAGTTGAAGAGGGACAGGTAATTACTTCTCGTCTATCATCACTGGCATCTTCAGAAGGACAAACATTGGTTACAATGGCTGACCTTAACACTGTGTATGTTGTGACAGAGGTTGATGAAACAGATATTGGAAAAGTACAAATTGGACAACCTGTGACTATTACCGTGGAAGCATATCCAGATATGCCGTTTGATGGAGAAGTATTGAAAATCGCACCTTTAGGGCAGGTTATTCAGAATATTACTACCTTTGAGGTTACATCTGAATTGAAAAATGTTGGAGCACCTGTTTCACGTCAAGGAATGCGAGGTAGAACTGGTGAACGACCCGGGGGTATGGAGTCAATGACTGAGGAACAGAGAGAACGATTCCGTCAAATGCGTCAACAACGTCAAACAGCAGGGGATGGAACGATTCCAACAGAAGTTTCTAAGCCACAACAAAATACTACTGAAAATACTGACGATACAAATGTCGCTGAAGTGAAAGAAGATAAGGATGAAGATGATTGGGGAGCACTTTTTGGTGAACTCATCGAGGAAACACCCAGTCCACCCTCTATAGACGTTAACCAGCAAAAACAGACTGAATCCGTAAAAATGCCATTTCTCAAACCAGGGATGAATGCAAGTGTAAAGATCTCCGCTGTAAATAAAACTGGAATCCTTACACTGCCAACTGAAGCGGTTCTTGATATGCGAGGAAATAAAATGGTCAGAAAAATTGGGTCTGATGGTCTACCCGAGCGACCACTACCTGTTGTTGTTGGGGTGAGTAGTTTTGATAAGATAGAGATAATTTCTGGACTCGCAGAAGGAGATCTGGTGGCTATTGGTGGATTCCAAAGGGGGAATGCTGGAAGTGAAATGTTTAGACGAATGATGTCAAATCCTGCTTCTACTGTCCGACGAATGGGTGGTGGACCAAGAGGCAGATAAAAAATAACGGGAGTATTGGTTTTGAGCATTTTAGAAAGTTTAGCAAACGCTTTTCATGGACTATTGGCTAATAAACTTCGCTCAATACTGACAATGTTAGGGGTGATTATCGGTGTTGGAGCAATCATCACAACCACATCGATTGGTGAAGGTGCGAAAGCAGATATTACCGATCGGATTAAAACATTGGGGGCAAACATCCTTGCTGTTCGTCCCGGGCAGAGCATGTTTCGTGGACGCGGTTCAGCCGATGCACGCAGAACCCTTACTGTAGATGATCTAAACATGTTACGTACCCGTGGGAAAAGTTTCCGTTACGCTACTCCTGAAATCAGTAGTCGCGCACAAGTGAAATATCTCAATAAGAATACCAACACAACAATTGTAGGTACATCTCCAGAATATCTTGTCACCGCAAATTTCCAAATTGAGAATGGAATGTTTTTCTCTGAGAATCATATCATCTACAGACGGAAGGTGTGTGTTCTTGGGAAAACAGTTGTTGACAATCTATTTGGCAACCGAGATCCCGTTGGCAAAACGGTTAAAATTAAGAATGTTAGTTTCCATGTCTTAGGTGTTATGAAGGAGAAGGGGGCAAGTGGATGGAGAAATCCAGATGATCAGGTTTTTATTCCCTATTCTACTGCAATGAAACGGATTTTCGGAAATGAATTCCTGTCAAGCATTAGTGTCCAAGCAAATTCTGATAAAGAACTTGATGAAGCAGAGGCTGAAGTTACGGAAATAATACGTAAACAACACAAAATACCTTCAAATAAAGAACCTGATTTTCATGTTCGTAATCAAGCTGAATTCATGGAGATGTTTGAAGCTTCAGGACAGACTTTTACCAATATGATATTGGGAATTGCTGTTGTGTCTCTACTTGTGGGTGGTATAGGTATCATGAACATTATGTTGGTATCGGTTACTGAACGGACAAAAGAGATTGGTCTACGAAAAGCTGTAGGAGCACAACGCTTAGATATCCTCGTCCAGTTTCTGGTAGAATCAACTACACTATCATTGATTGGTGGGATTGTTGGTGTAGGAGTAGGGATAGGAGGTGCATTACTTGTGCCATCTATTTGGGAATGGCGAACAGTTATCTCTCCAGTTTACGGAATACTATCCTTTATTGTAAGTGCACTTGTGGGTGTATTCTTCGGTGCATATCCAGCATGGAAAGCAGCAAAATTACATCCAATCGATGCATTAAGACACGAATAATTGAGAATATAACCATTAGACTCTTATGTAGGAGAGGATTCCAATCCCCGATCTTACACTCTCTTACATTCTGTAGGAGGGGATTCCGATCCCCGATCCTCTCTTTTCTTCTGTAGGAGGGATTCCGATCCCCGATCTTACATTCTCTTATGTTTCTTACATTCTGTATGATGGAACTCCAATCCTCAAACATACATGCTCTTACATGCTCTTACATTCTTTAGGAGGGATTCCGATCCCCGATCTTACATTCTCTTATATTTCTTACATTCTGTATGATGGAACTCCAATCCCCAATCATATATTCTCTTACATTCTCTTACATACTGTGGGAGGGGATTCCGATCCCCGATCTTCACTTCGGATCAAACATCTCATTTAATTAAATTAACCCAAGTTGCTACCTATATCCAAATAGCATTTTTATATTTGTAGCAATAATGAATAAATAAACTTTCAACTCAAAACCAGCAGATGTTACCGCGTGTATTGATTTTGGTAAGAGTTGGGTAATGAGACTATTTGAC
>CAZZBB010000110.1:0-11595 GCA_964652195.1 uncultured bacterium
ACCTGTAGGTTGGGTTGAGGAACGAAACCCAACATGGAACACTGGGCATACAGGAGATGTTGGGTTTCACCTGCGGTTCAACCCCGCAGCATGCCATATGCGCATGCTGCGTTGATTCCCTACGAAACAAACTATCAGTAACACTCAGTAACTGGTAATTCTTAAAACTAAATAGCCCTGACTTATCGGGTGTGTAAAGTTTTTGTCACTTGAAAAGTTAACTTTGGGGTTGTAAAAAGGTATCAATGCAATACTGGAGTTGAGATGTATGCTAAAGAATGATACTTGGGATAATCATTGGTATCCAGATGCAATAGCAGCATAATGTTGAGTGACAAATACTTTACACACCCCTTAATCATCATCAGTTTGCAAAAAAGCACATATTTTGATAAAATTCAGTAAAATCACTATCGGATTCTATATTTCTCAACAGCATCCATATCTAAGGTAATACCCAAACCTGGTTCATCTGTGAGATTGATTGCCCCATTCGAAAGATCCATACTTCCACCCGATAAGTCATCAACTCGGATATGAGGGAGTTCGTCAATAGGCATGGTACAGTTTGGAATTGTACATACCATATGTGCAGCAAATGTTGAAGCGACACAACATCCAAATGCAAAGACTTGAACCCATATTGGAATATCTGCAGCTTCACAGACAGCAGCACTTCTACGGAGACCTGTAACATTTCCAAACGTATTCATAGCATCAACAGCATCAGCGCGTATATTTTCCAATATCTCTGAAGCACTCCCAATATGACGTGCAACAGGAACGTCCGTATGTTTTCTCAGTTCTTTATACCATGAAAGATCTTCAAACTTAATCGGATCTTCATAAACTTCAATATTATAAGGAATTAACTCATTTGCAAGACGGATACCTGTTTCTAAGTCACCAAATTCCGTATTAGGATCAACCCTAATTTCAAAGTCAGGACCACATTCTGCTTTAACAAGTCTTGCAGTCTCAACAATAGTGGCACTTCGTGCTTTAAGTTTGTGCACACGGAATCCTAAGTCGGCTGCACGTTTTGCCTCTGCTACAGTGTTCTCAACTGGCATTGCAGGTGACCAGTAGGCAAGTTCAACACTATCCCTATATTTTGGACCGATAAGTTTATATGCTGGAACACCTAACGCTTGTCCTGCAATATCATAAAACGCACTTTGGAGTGTAAAACCTTCAGAAGATAAGTCAATATCCCATATACTCTTACCAACATACCTATCAATTAGACTATCCTTGCTATCAGTAATATTCGACCCATGTGAGGAATTGCTTTCTCCCAAACCGGTTATGCCTTCATCAGTATGAACCCATACCAAAGTGGTTGGATATTCTTGCCCGAAATACTCCTGGATAGCTGGAAGAAATGGAATGGAAACGGTTCGAAATTCAAAACCAGTAATTTTCATTTGTATGTCCTCAATAGTTCATCAATAGTTTGAATAAATGAATTACACTTAAAACACACATACCAATGTAGTCATACTACCATCAAAGATATAATTACACAAGAATATAATATCATGTGATTACCATATCAATTAATGCACCTTCAATGTATTCTTGGAGTAATATCTCTAATCAGTATATCCGTGATTTAATAGGTTTTATTGCTTACGATTCACCTGTGAATTCTCCTTGACTTGTAGCGTAATATCCTATAGAATCTGACTGTTAAAAATCTGTTATAGAGGAACAAAATAGAGATGGCACAATCTGAATCCAAACAACCAAATGTCGTAGTGTTTTTTACTGACCAACAGCGGTGGGATACTTCAGGTTTACACGGAAACCCACTTGATTTAACACCGAATTTTGATCGGATGGCTCAGCGTGGTACACATGTCCATCGGTCATTTACATGTCAACCTGTATGTGGACCGGCGCGTTCATGTTTACAAACTGGATTGTATGCTACAGAAACAGGTTGTTTTCGAAATGGTATACCGTTGTCTCCTGATCTTAAGACACTTGCACATCACTTCGGGGAAGCTGGGTATTCAACAGGATACATTGGCAAATGGCATCTCTATTCGGGTGGAACTGGTCCCGGACCTGTACCCCCAGAGAATCGTGGTGGTTATGATTATTGGTTAGCGTCCAACGTACTGGAATTTACTTCTGATGCTTATCAAACAAGACTATTTGACAACGATAACCAACCAGTTGATCTCCCTGGATATCGAGTGGATGCTATGACAGATGCTGTCATTCGATATATAGACCAACAGAAAGATAATCCATTCTATCTGTTTACCTCATATATTGAACCACACCATCAAAACCACTTGGATGATTATCCTCCACCAGATGGCTATAGAGAAAGATATACAGGAAAATGGATTCCCCCGGACCTTGCTGCACTTGGCGGGTCAACACACCAGCATTTAGGTGGGTATTACGGCATGGTAAAACGACTTGACGAGGCATTGGGTAGATTGTTAGATGCACTCAAGAGTCTTGACCTTTTGGATAATACAATCATTCTTTTTACATCTGATCATGGTTGCCATTTCAAGACCCGTAATAGTGAGTATAAGCGTTCCTGTCATGAAAGTTCTATCCGGGTTCCAACAGCATTTCACGGTCCTGGCTTCGTAGGGGGTGGTCAAATTCAACAACTTGTGAGTTTAGTGGATTTACCACCAACATTACTGGATGCTGCTGGTTTACCAGTACCGGACGAGATGCAGGGTAGATCCATCCTACCACTTGTACATGGGGATACTGATGATTGGCCAGAGGAGGTATTTGTTCAAATCAGTGAGGCACAAGTAGGTCGTGCTGTACGCACCCAGCGCTGGAAGTATGGAGTGGATGCTCCTAATAAAAACGGTGGTAAAGATGCCGGATCGGATGTGTATATTGAACAATACCTATACGATCTTGATGCAGATCCGTATGAATTACGCAATCTAATGGGTCTAAGGTCTCATGAAAATGTAGCAGAAACAATGCGAGAAAGGCTTTTACGACGAATGGTAGAAGCAGGTGAAGACGCACCTACAATTGAACCTGCAGTTGCACAAGGAAGTGGTCAACGTCGCGTATCACAAGGAGAAGCAAGAAGATAAATGAAGATTACAGATATAGTTACCCTTGTCATGGGAACAAGCTGGCGGAATCTGACTTTTGTTAAAGTAGAAACCGATGAAGGAATAACAGGTATAAGTGAAGTACGGATGAATAATCGTACGGATGCGCTCGTAGCATATATTGATGGTGCGAAACGTCGGCATGTGATAGGTAGTGATCCATTTAATACTGAAGACCTATACCAACGGTTATTCCGAGATGATTATGGTCGTGCAGGTGAAATAGTAGCAACTGGAATTAGTATTATTGAGATTGCCTGTTGGGACATAATTGGAAAAGCATTGAACCAACCTGTCTACCGTTTACTTGGTGGAGCATGCAGAGACAAAATCAAAGCTTATGCAAACGGATGGTACCGTGTGGAACGTACACCTGAGGAATTTCATGCTGCTGCGCAAAAAGTAATTGAGAAAGGTTATAAGGCACTGAAGTTTGATCCATTTGGTGCAGGATATTATGAACTCTCTTACGAAGAGAAATTAAAATCTGTTTCACTTGTAGAAGCTGTCCGAGATGCAGTTGGCCCAGAAGTTGAAATACTTGTTGAGATGCATGGTAGGTTTAGTCCGTATACTGCTATAGAGATTGCTGCAGAATTGGAAAAATATGAACCGAGCTGGGTTGAAGAACCAGTTCCACCGGATAATATTGCTGCACTTGCAAAAGCGTCAGAAAAGATCAATCTCCCTGTTGCTACTGGTGAGAGATTGCATAATAAGTACGAGTACCGTGAACTCATCAATCTACAAGCTGCAGATATTCTACAACCTGATATAACGCAAACAGGTGGTTTCCTGGAAACTAAAAAGATTGCAGCAATGGGTGATATGTGTTATATGACTGTTGCCCCACATAATGTAGGTGGACCGGTCTCTACTGCGGCTGCATTACATTTGGCAGCATGTACAACTAACTTCAAAATTCAGGAACATTTCAACGATTTTTCTGAAGCCTGGGTCAAAGAGGCTGCTACTGGATGTCCAGAGGTGATAGATGGATATTTTAGTTTGCCTAATGGTCCTGGACTTGGTATGGAATTGAATGAGGACCTCATCGCACAACACCCCTATCGCGAGGGTTCATTCAACCTTTGGGAAGACGATTGGCACAAACGTGAGTATTAATTGATAAAGTAATTTCAAATAGGAGAATAGGAGCATATTTAGAGCATATGAGTTTTTACTATCAGAATGGATATATCTACTGTGAAGACTTAAAAGTTAAGGATGTCCAACAAGAGGTGCAACATAGTCCATTCTATCTTTATAGTCTTGCACAAGTAGAAGCAAACTACACTGCCTATCAGGAAGCATTAAAAGATATAAATGCAATTATTGGTTATGCAGTTAAAGCCAACAACAACCTAACACTGTTAAAGAGGTTAAATGAGCTGGGAAGTGGGGCAGTACTGGTTAGTGGAAATGAACTAAAGTTATCGTTGGCAGCAGGATTTGATCTCAAACGGACGATCTTGAATGGGAACGGAAAAACATTTGATGAACTTGCCCTTGCTGTTGAACATTCAGTCTTAATCAACATTGATAGTGAATTTGATTTAAAACACATTCAACAGACCACAAAACTGCTTAACATCCCCGCCAATGTTCTTATACGAATTAATCCTGATGTGAATCCAGAGGTGCACCCCTATGTTTCTACTGGAATGAAGAATTCCAAGTTTGGTATTCGGAATGAAAAACTGAATTGGTTTCTGAATGAAATTAAGAAAGATAATCTATTAAATTTGGTCGGTGTCCACTGTCATTTAGGTTCAACCATTAAAAAAGTAAGAATCTTCCGAGATGCTACTGAAATTATGGTTGATTTTATGAGAATAATTGAAAAGGAAGGTTTCTCTCCCCATTTTCTCAATATCGGTGGTGGGCTAGGTATAGATTACGAACGGTCTGGTGAGGATATACCTTCTCCATCTGATCTCATTGATTCCATCCGAGATATTTTACCGGATCATATCACGCTGATAATAGAACCTGGTCGTTCTATTATTGGAAATGCTGCTGTTTTTGTAAATAGAGTCACTGGGGTAAAAACCAACGGTAATAAACACTTTATAGTTACCGATGGTAGTATGGCTGAACTTATCCGACCCAGTCTATATGATGCATACCAACACATTGAATTTATCGAACCTGTAGATGGGGAGATGGAAATCTTTGATATCGTTGGTCCAGTCTGTGAATCAGCTGATTTCCTTGGTAAGGAGCGAAAACTTCCTACCCCTTCAGAAGGTACAGGTCTTGTAGTTTGTGATGCAGGAGCTTACTGCCACGCGATGAGCTCTAACTACAATCTCAAGATGCGTCCACCAGAATATCTCGTTGATGGTGATAAATTGACGTGTATTCGTCGTGTTGAGACTTTGGATGATTATTTGCGATTGTTCAATGTCTAATTCTGACAAGGTTTATAGAATCCAAATTTATAACCGCTCAAGCAAGAACTCCATGCCCGTTTTGAGGTTTATCTCGTGTTCACCTTGGAAATGGTCAAGGACTAATTGATCACGTCTTCCACTGGCTGTATAGATCTTCTCCAGATGATCAAATGCTGCTAACGCATCAGATTCAATAAAGCACATATCATCAGAACCAATTTGTACCATACATGACCGTGGTGCTATTAATCCTGCTACATCGGCAATATCACCCTCTGCGCGTAAACCAAACATGAATTGAGATCCACAAGTGTTACCCCTGCCCCGATCACCCAATGCATCAGTGAGAGTGCTGAGATAACAAACTATTACTGCTGCTTTTACCCGCTTATCAAATGCTGAAATATAGGTTGTCATTGTACCGCCAAATGAACATCCCATACATCCCAACCGACTGCCATCCACTTCAGGGCGCGATTGCAGATAATCCAGGCATCTTTGCCCATCTGATACATTGAGTTGAATCAGTTGATAACCGAAATAACCGAGTGCTAGATAAGCGACATTACATCCATCCCTTCCAGGTCGTCGGACCCACTCCTCTCTGTCTTTTCGTTCACCGAAACATCGCCAGTCCGGTGTGATCGTAACAAATCCCTGTTTTGCCAATTCAACTGCATATTGTTTCTGATAATCATCAACTATACCTACAGCACCATCTTTTCCAATGCCATGTCCATGGGCGCAAAGAACAGCAGGAGCAGGTTTATCACGAGTTGCAGTGTCAGGAGTTAATACATAGGCAGGGATTGAAGAGAATGGATCTGAATTGAAGATTATTTTCTCTCTTGTGTATCCATCCTGATGTATTTCTTCTAATACTTCCACCTCCAATGGGACATGTTCTGGCATTGGACCTAAATGACGAACCATATTCCGTCTGAATTTCCTACGCCACTCTCTCCAATCCGTTTGTGATGTGCCATTGAAGTAATGCTGTGGGGTGGTCTTTAGTAGTTGATTAACACTCTGTTCTGCAGTTAGAAATCTTTCTACTGCCATAATTTGTGCCTCCTATTGTGCTACTTTTCAAAAGGTGCGGGTATTTTAGCACGAAAAGGTATTGATGGCAAAGCCAAATTATACCATTTCTGGTAATTAAAGTCCCATAAATAAAATCTCTTTAATGTAGCACAAACTTTTAGTTTGTGTAGTATTTCAAGACATAAATATCAATAATCAAGGGAGAATCATTTATAGAAATGGTATTAGGTTATAATTGCCATAATCAGTTATGGTAAAATATTGACAACCCAGAACAAACTGACATAAGAG
Source organism: uncultured bacterium (assembly GCA_964652195.1). Taxonomy (GTDB): domain Bacteria; phylum Poribacteria; class WGA-4E; order WGA-4E; family WGA-3G; genus MSPOR6. Next base: position 6,845 of record CAZZBB010000110.1, read on the forward strand.
GGACACAATGGTACGACTCGAGAAAATTCAGCAAGCGATTCTCGCTCTACCTGAAGCCGAGTACAAACAATTACGACAGTGGTTCAGCGAATTGGATTGGGAAAAATGGGACCAAGAGATTGAAGCAGATTTAGATGCGGGGAAATTAGATTTCTTAATCACCGAAGCTCTTGAAGAGAAGATAACTGATTAACCCTTAATTTCAACCCTTAAAAAAAGAAAACACAGAGAAATTGAATGAATTTCCCTGTGTTTAATCAAAATTTCCTACCACGGTTGTTGATACGATGGCACGTTGACAAAACGTTCCGTCCCCACTTCTAAAGTTATATGTGTATTAGGCGGGAGATGAACTTGAAGATATGTGCTGTTGATCGAGATAGAGTCTTTGCTATTACCATCATTGGCACATGCAGTGGTAAAATTATGCTCACCCATCGCTCCCGCTTGAATAATGACAACACGTGTTTCAGAGGTATTTAGGTTTACTAATTCCAATTCAGTGGAATCGTCAGTTAGTTTACAGACCAACGCTGCCACATCCGTTGGAAGACCTGGACGTTTATTCTCAGGATCAAAATGACGGACGCGTGTAACAAATAAACCTCCGTTGTAATGCGGCAAGGGACCGCCACATGTGAGTTCAACCAAACCTTCGCACGTAACGGGATTGCGTCTTTGGAAATAAGCGTCTCCGTATCCTGCCGGATCTTCTTCATCATTTTCCATAAAGTTCAGTCGTTGTTGAACTTGCGATAGGTTATGATTGAGGATTGATTCTGGATATTCAGGAAAATCGCCTCGCATATATGCCAACCAACCACCATCACGTCCACCTTGGTCTTTGGTGTGATGCCATGCATTGATGTCAAATTTTGACCCGGTCTTTTTTGCTATCTGTATAGCACGGTCTTGGTCAGCATCGTCCATTGTCATTGCCCAAAGGTGTGCGACATCGGACGGATGCATCGGCGCGAATTCAAACCAACCATCTCTTTGTAATACGGTACCATCCTCAATTGTTATCGGATACTGCATCCACGGACCAAGAGTATAGTTTGCCATTCCAGGATCACCATACTTCTGCGGCACATAGAGTTGGTCGTTGTGTTCAATACCTTGCTGTATGAGAACATCAATCTGGGAACGCGGGAAATCCATATATGTCAAATCTTTGTGAAGGAGTGCAGCATTCTGTCCGGCAACGCTAACCGCTTGACCCACACTATGCCAGCCGTGGGGCCAACTCCATCCATAGCGAGAACCATACCACTTACCATCGATGTGTTCACCGATTTTTCCTGTTAATCCAACATTGTCAGGGACGATCCCGTCATTTTCTTCAGTACGTACAATCCAAGCATCAACATATTCCTGAACCCATGCCTGATATTTTTCTTCACCTGTGAACATAAATGCATTGGTAGCAAGGGTCGTTGCAGCAAGGTTGCCGACAGCATCTCCTTTTCCTTGTCGTTCATATATAACTCGTCCCATTAGATCGCGCAATTCATCGCTTTCCAACATCACATCACGACTTGTGCAGCCGGGAACATCAATAAACGGCAAATTGTAACCCATTGAGGGATAAAAGGATTCTCTTTCAAGTATCCAAAATGCCGGACCTTTACTGCCGTTCATCACACATTTGATGATTTTGTGTTCCGGGTCATAATTCTGTGCATCTGGATCTTCGTTTAGAAAGAATCCTGCGAACCGTTTGGCGCGTTCAATGTTTGTAGTATGCGTCGGATCAGCCATGCACAACATGTAAAATAGATAGTTCCCTTCACTTTGGTGAAACCAGTCGTATCCAGGTTGATACTCCTTAAAGACCATTGGATAGTCATGACCCGAGCCGTACCGTGCCATGTCTATCGTGATAGCTTCAAATTCGTTTTGAGCATCTACCAAAAACTGTGCATCTCCACCAAGCATGTAAAATAGCGGCCAATTATGGAAACTCTCATAAGCATCGTCTAATCCATCAAAACTTTGAAAGTCTGGATGTGTTGGCCAATACAAAGTTCCATCTGGACGTGTGTATTTGTTTAGAACTTTGGGTGCTGCAGTATTAATTTCGTCAATCAATTTACGTTCAAGAATTGCCCATTCTGGGGCATCCTGGAAGTGATTCTGTGCTGTAATTGTAGGAATCATAGACTTATCTCCCAAAATCGAATCGTAGGTTTCAGTTAGGGATACAGATTTGATAAAACAGATAGCTTATTTATTAAACTACAATAGTGTTTTAAGTTATCACGGATCACAAGTATTGTCAAATATGACTTTCCACATAACCCTATGGGCATCCTTTATGCATAATACCGATTGAGAAAAGTATTGTGATATGCTAAAATTACTAAATAGAATACACGACCTTATACCATTTCTAATTGAAAATGCGTCTTTATCGTAGCATAAACTTTCAGTTTGTGCCGTTCACAGTTCATTTCTAACAATCGGTAATGAAGGAAAATATAATAGAAATGGTATTACGTTCGCGTCCCACACCTCTTTTGTAGGAGCGACCTCCTGGTCGCGACCGACAGGTCGCTCCTACAAGTACTGTGTCTAATTAAATCTAAAGTTTACTATAATAAACCTAACAACATCAAGAGGAATAAATAATTGCATATTACTTCAATGTTTCATGTATTTGTCTGCCTTATGGTCATTCTCATATTGAGTATCCCTTTTGTATGTCTTGCTCAACATAATACTATACAACAACAGGCTATTGCGGATGCTGAAAAAGATGTTTCAGTAGATGTAAATGGCAGTCTTTGGTTTTTAGGGGGATGCCTTGGTAATATAACTGTTCTTGTCATCGCGAGTGTGTTTGAACCAAACCCTCCTGCATCCCGTCTATTAGGTAAGTCTCCAGAGTATATTGCGGTATATACTGATACATACAGAGCAAAGGCAACTAACCTTCAAACTTCCAGAGCTCTTGCAGGTTGTCTTACTGGAACTGCTGTGGTCTGTGTTGGGTACTCATTTCTTATTTTTAGTGCAATCAATGATTCATCAGGATATTATTGGTATTGATGTATTATAGAAGATTACTAATACTCTTCCTATATTTTTTTGTTTTCATACCAACAGTAATTGCCGATCAATTAGCGTCATTATCATTAGAATTTACCCGTAAGGTTACGGAACAAAACAAGATCGAACATATCGCTGGAATCCTACATTATGATGTGAAAGCTGCACGAGTCGTAGTTGAGGTGACAGAACCGATTCAACAGATTATGATAGTTAAGAACCGCGTGTTAGAGATCTATTATCCTGTTGAAAAACAGGGATTCCGATTTATTGCTGACGGTAGGATACCACTTCCATTCATTGAATCCATCATTCAATCTACTCAAGCGGAATACGGATTAACTGCACTTGGATATACTCTGGGAAAACATGATATTGTAGATAAGATACTTTATACCCATTGGAATCCTCCTGAGAAAGCAAAAGATAAACTTGGAACTGTAATTTTAGGTATGTCTGAGGAGAAACTTCTGACGGCTGAAGTGAAACATCCTGAAGGATATATCATTGCAAAATCACACTATCAGAATCATAGGAAATTCGGGAATATTTATATCCCTATGAAAGTTATTTCGAGCAGCTATGGTACCAAGTCTGAAATCCTTCAACAAGAGCAAGTTGTCTATAACAACCCACAGACCAACACAAAAAACCCAATTCTTAGTTTTAAAATCCCTGAAACAGTTTCTGTCAAGGAAGTAAAATGGTAGAACATCGTTGGATTCTTAATAAGGTTTCTCAGTTTTTTTATTCAATTTTTCCTATTCTCCTTATATCATTCATCTTTTCTATACCTACTGATGCAGGAGAGATTGAGGATTTACTCTATATCCGACAAACCAACCCTATATTAATAGAAAACTCTGTAAAAGAAAAAAGTTTTAACTTGACTGAAACATCAGAGCTGAAGTTAGCAGCAACAGGTTTGATTCGGTTGTATCAGAAATTCATCTCAAGCCAAGATGGGCCCACATGCCAATTTACCCCTACATGCTCCCGCTTTGGGATGGCATGTATTCATGAATATGGCATGTTTCGAGGTATCCTCCTTGCTGCTGATAGATTAATTCGGTGCAATGGACAACAATCACATTTCTATCAAATAGATTTTAAAATGAATAAATATAAAGATCCGATCACTGATTATGCCAAATAGACTTATATGTGGGTTATTTTTTCTCATCCTCTCCAATACAATTTTCCCTTCAATTGTAAATTCAGAAAAACCACCTGATTATTACAGTCCTGAAAATGTACTAAAATTTGCTAATTACCTATATGAACAAGGCGATTATCTACGTGCTGTTAATGAATATCAACGTTATCTATATTACCAACCTGAGGATTCAAATAAAATCCAGTATAGAATTGCATTATGTTATCGATTAGGGGGTAAACCTGAACTTGCCATTCAAATATTCAGATCATTTCTTGAAAAATCAGAAGATAATGAACTGATTAGTAATTCTTATTATCAGATTGGGGCATCCTATTTTCTCATGGAAAATTATGAGAAAACAAGATCATACCTTGCAACCTCTATTGAACATATTAGAGACAATAGGTTACGGGCTGAATCACAACAGCTCATTGGACTTTCGCTATTGAAACAGCAGAAATGGTTAGAGGCAGAAAACAGCTTTAAAGAGATATTGAATTCTGATATAGGGGAAATTGGTAGGAAAGCTAAAGTATATAAT
>CAZZBB010000111.1:0-28460 GCA_964652195.1 uncultured bacterium
ATCGTGATGAAACTGCATGAGAAGCAAATACATCAAACCCTTTTGCATTCGCTGATTCAGGTGACGTAAAAATCTGTGTTTGTCGACCAAATTCTCTAAGTCTACCTACCAAATTGTCGTATTCCTTGTAATATCCTTCAAGTCGAATCAGGAAATTGGTGGTTGGATTATATTCACATCCTAATATATAGTGAATCGCTTGTTCCGCACGACCAACGGAGTGTATATCATCTTCGACAGGTACAGACATAATATCTACTGGTTGATGGTAAATTCCCCAAGCACCCCGAATTACTAAGTCCTTTTTTGGTTGTACTGCAAGTGCGACCCGTGGACCAATTTCATAGCTTTGTATATCAGGTTCACGATAGTTTTGAATTATATAGCGTCCACCAACATTCAACGCGACTTTTGAATGAAGTTGCCACTCATCTTGTATGAAAAACTTGATATCGCTTCCGCTATCTTCAATATTAGCATTAATCGGTCTATATCTTTCTATACCAGCAATCCGTTCGTTAACATCGTATTGATATTCACCAAATAACCACCGCCACTCAAAACCAGACCGTAAGGTGTGTTTCTCTAATATGTTTGCTGTGTATTCCACTTTTGTACCCATGTACCGGAAATCACGATTGTCGAAATCTGCTATTCCAGTTGTTCTATCTTGCCTTGATGTCCCACCAAAGACATATACATCTGACCAATGTGTTGTATTGAAAGAGTGTCTCCATTTCATCCAGATGGTTGAATTGTCATACTGCGAATTCAAATTATTATCTATATCATCAACTCGTATTAGGTTTTTATCCCAACCGTATAACCCATTAAAACTAATTGTATCATCGTCTGTGATTTGATACACAAACTTACCGTACACATCTGCATATTGTGGATTATATTGTTCATCAATATCTATCAGAGCCAGGATGAGGTCAATATAACCCCGCCGTGCAGAAAGAAGCCATCCACCTTTATCGGTCCCCTTTCTTATAAACGGTCCTTCCAACAATACCGTTGTGTTAATAAAATCCACGCCAAAATTAGCCGTAATCTTATCTGGATTTGGAGATTTTGTAGTAATATCATAAACTCCCGACATCTTCTGACCATACTCTGCAGGAAACCCTCCCATCAAAAGATCTGCGCGTTGTATTAACTTTAAACCGATCAGGGATATTGCACCCCCAAAATCCTGTAAATGATAAGGGTTATACAATTCCATTCCGTCTAACCGTACGGATACACTATCCTTTTCTCCACCACGTACACTGAAGCGAGCACTATAATCACTGGCGACAACACCAGGGAATATATGACCTGAACGCATTATATCGTTACCAATTAGAGGAAACTGTTCTATTTCTGTTTTGGAGAGAGATAATTGTGGTACAGTACCATCATAAATCATGAACCTACCGGGAGTTACAACAATCTTTTCAAGTTCAACCGGTTCTTGATTTACTTGAGCGGAAATACTTACGAAACTTAGAATTTGGAATAATAGGAATTGGAATAATAGATTTATTATTGTATCTCTGTTTTTTATAGAGTCTTTTTTAATGTTATGCATCTTGATATCATATGGAATAGTTGATTTATACATTAAATAATCTCCTAATTAGTAAGATTCCTATTGCAATTATAGTGCCTAACTATTCTGGTTTACCAATCCTATTTTTTCAACAGTTTATGTTTTAATTCATTGTTTTAATTCATTGAATTGTATAGAGAATGAACATTCTTGTACTTAATTTGAACATCTATTATAACTCAAGTTGCTACCTACAAGATTTTAGACCTGCAGACACGGTTTTTAATAGGAAATAGGATGTCTTTCGCAAGATCTTGTAGAGCAAACTGTTAGAAAGATCGAACCATTTACTCTGAACTTGGCGAATGAAGTGGATATCCTTTTGGGATGAGTCGTGTAAATTGGAACCCACAACTTTTACATTTATGTCGTTGTTTTCCTTCAACCTTACCATTTTTGACACAATGTTCATGTTTACACCGAGGACAGGACATTTAAATAACCTCGCTTTACAATGTCTTAGATAACAGAAGTAATTAAAAGACAACTTGATTTTTTTTGGCAAAATGTTATCATATATTAAAGTAAGGAGCAAGTTGTACGATATAGAAGATTATCGTACAGACTGTTCAAATCATTAGTCGTGTAAAACCCTCCTATTTCCTTCCATTCTGTCCTATCTTTCTCTGTATTGCACTCCCTAATAAAGATGTTGAAAATCGATGGGTATATGGTATAATAATGAAATCATAAGACATTGATTTTACCACCAAAATAATTTGAAGGGAAATGTGAATGAGTTATACTGACGGATTATTGTCTTCGTTAACACAGTTAAAAAATGCCAAATCATTACGAGCATCCTCATGGGATACCACAGGGCGAAATAACGATGCATGGGATATCGCACCTGGTGAGACTCGTGTCCTTGCTGAGATAACTGGTCCAGGTAGTATCAACCACATCTGGATGACACAACCAAACGGTTATCGAAATGTACTCATACAGATGTTTTGGGATGATGAGCAACATCCAAGTGTCCTGTGTCCATTAGGAGACTTTTTTGGACTTGGAAACGAGATCGTCAACTCTTATGATTCCATACCATTCTCTGCATCAACCCATAGTAATAATCAGTTTAATACAGGTTGTGCCTTAAACTGTTATCTACAGATGCCATTCAATCGTTCGGCTCGGATCGAACTTGTCAACGAAGGGGATACACCACACCGCCAATATTTCTATGTTGATTACGAACTTTACCCCAACCCACATAGTGAGGAAGTAGCTTTTTTCCACGCACAATTTCATCGTGAGAATCCTTGTGATGGATGGGGACATGAAATACAAGTCAATACAGCTGAGGCAAATATCATAAATGCTGAACGTCTTGCTTGGGATACTAATTACCTAATTCTGTCTGCTGAAGGTAAAGGACATTATATTGGTTGTAACCTATCTGTGAGCAATTTTCAAGGGACTTGGTGGGGTGAAGGAGATGATATGATTTGGATTGACGGCTATAAATGGCCACCAGATTTACACGGAACTGGATCTGAGGATTACCTCAATCAGGCATGGGGAATGCAAAAGAATGCATTTGCACATAACGGTTCATCCATACACGAAAACGATACAAACGGATATCAAACTTCGTATGTCTATCATTTAGAGAATCCGATCCGTTTTGAAAAAGAGATACGGGTAACAATAGAACACGGACACGGTAATCATCTTAGCAACGAGACATCATCCGTTGCATATTGGTATCAAATGGAACCGCATAAACCTTTCAGTATACTCCCAGTTTTACAACGAAAACCTGTATTGAGAGATGAAGAGGGAAATTGGATTATTGATGAAGCCAGCCAAACTCCCACATCAGACCTGATTCTCAATGATGAAATGAAAAATATGAAGAAGCAGTGGCAAGAAAAATAAGCCACCTACTTACCTGCTGAGAAATGACCATAGGAGATATATAATGCTGACCTTTTTCCAACATTTTTTCATCGGAAAAACGGAAGAAGAAACACAAAGTGAAGAGGAGGTAGTTGATCAAGAACAACCGGAGTCTGAACATGCAGATGAGACACCTGAACCAGACACGCCAGAACCTGTTGAAGATACAACTACGGAAGAATCCTCTGGTGATGATGAATCACATCCTGAAACTGACACTGTTCATACGGAAGATATCAATGTAGATACAGCCGATAGTACAGACGAACCTCATATTGAAGAAATACCAGAAAATAGTGAAACAGAAGAAAATGATATACAGGATTATGAATCACCAGAACCTGAAACTGTTCATCCAGAAGAAATTGATGTAGATTCAACCGATAGTGCTGATGAACCTCATATTGAAGAAATACCAGAAAATAGTGAAACAGAAGATAATGACATACAACTTGAAATAGAAGGTATACATGACACAGAAAATCCACCTGAATTACAAGAAGAATCTGAAATAGAGGATTCACATGAAATTGAAATCGAACCACTGGTAAATCTATCTACCGAAGACCCATCAGAAAACGAAGAATCACAAGAAACTGATGAAACAACAGATGTTATATCTGAAACAGAAGAACATCTCGAATCAGACGAACCCTCTGAATCGGAAGATACCGATGACCAGGAGGATGTTGAACTTGTTGTAGAAGAAATACCACAAGAAACTGTTCCTCCAGTACCATATTCTCTTGGTGAAAGCGAACTATTATACGATTTCGTTGAGATGTTTGAAGAAAGTAATTCTTCAGGTGGTGAACAAATCTCTGCGAATTTGACAGATATATCAGGTGGTATAACGAAACCTTCACTCTTTGAACACCCTTCCCCTAATGATACCTCACGAATTACTTATGAGCTAACTTTACCTTCCGTATCTGAAAATGAATCCTTAATACTACATTTCAGCATTGGTCTCCGAGACGGTGTTGTGTTTGATAATCCAGAAAAACAACCGGGTGGTGTCAATTATTCTATTGAGATCTCTGGTGAACAACTTTTTGAATCCAAATCAAATGAGTGTAGTTGGAATGAAAATACTATTGATATTACACGTTTTGCAGATAATAAAGTTGAACTCGCATTTCTCACCCGTTGTCATGTTGAAGGGAATAGCAGCTATGCATGGGCCTTATGGGGTCATCCGAAACTTCTCAAACTTACTCGAAGTACGTTTACGGAACCTGAGGAAAAGGCTGGTAAGCAACAATTACAACCATCAGAGATTCAATGTGGATTAGCCATCGTAAACCTTCCTGAAGACCATACTGTTATTTTTCAATTCAACCGAGACGATTTTACGCCCACCCATGAAATTGCTGCTGATATCTACAATCAGTTTGAAATCGAACCCACTGAGTTAACACTTTATGTTGCACAACCCAAATTAGAAATAGTTAGTATTGGTTCAACAGCAGCAGTGGTTGCTACAGGAGAAGCATTTGAAGTTCAATGTACTATAAAAAACACTGGGATAGGACCGCTGGGTAAAAACAGTAAAACACGTCTCACCATAAATGACATTAAACTACGTCGCGGTCGAAATGCCCATAACCTTAAACCCCTTGCAGTTGGTGATTCCGCTACCTATGTATGGTATGCACGCGGTGTATCTCGTCAAACTGACCAGAATTTCTCTGTCTCTCTCAAGTCTCGAACTCATCAGTTTGATGAACGCGTAAGAGGAGTTATACAAATACGTCCAGCACAACCGAAGCTTGAAACACAAGTTGTTCCTGAACTCCATACATACATGGAGAATAAGCATGTTGTAATAGGGAATAAACATCTTAGAGTAATACTTGTCCATAATGATGATCAATCACGTTCAAATAACGGGAAAACAAAAAGTAATATATCATCACACACCCCTCCTCAAGTTGGATATGAATATATCGCTATTTATGTGGCAAAAGGAAGTGCATATCAGCAGATTGCAACCACAAAGATGATTGCTGAGGTAACCTATCTCTCTGAAGGTAATAGGAATGAATTCCGTTTTATTCCAGATGATATTCAAATGATTGGAAACAGTCTTGGTGAATCCATAGTTCGTATCACTGGTGAACACACTGATACTGATGGTGTTAAATGGACACTTCAATTACAGTTGATATTGACAGATGATGTCAAACGGATCAAAGCAAAATATAATTTATCTACTGATCGAGAACGAGAATTGCTTGCTTTCAGAACTGCTGAAATCTATGCGGGTCATAAAAGCAGCCGTGAAAAAAAGACGGCAGCCATTTTCCCGGGTTTAGAGTTTCTTGAAGATGATGAACCATCTTCAAACTCCCGGGACGCAGCTCCTCCACTAAACAATCGATTAGTGCCACATCCATATAAAATCACGATACCCGTTATGGCAGTTGAGATACAAAAATCAGTGGTTGGTATCACATGGGATCCGAGGCATTGTTGGGATGGAGAAGCAGAATCCCTTTCTGCTGCATTTGCCTCTCCTAACTGGTATCATCAAGAAAGAAATCATCTGATGGGTCTTTTCATTCCAACTATTCCGGATTGGGTAAAAGAGAATACATTTGTTTCAGAAAAACCTTATTCGATCAAAGTTGACCGTTCAATCAATATTGATTGTGAAATTATAGCGGATGGTAATGCATCTATTTTAGAAGCGATTTCACATTGGACTTCTGCCTACGGTTCACCTGAACCCCTTGAACCTCCTCGGAATGATGAAGAAGAATTATTGTTATCCAGACACGGCTTCATGCATTCAGTCTGGGATGAGGAGACACGGCAATCACGTCATTGTGTTGATTGGAACTCTCATAACGAGCCAGGATTTGCTACTCTGCTTTGGTATGATTACTTAATTACAAAATCAGATGAGGTATTGCAACGAGTAAAAGAGATTGGAGAAAAGACCATCGCTGATGCTGGTACCAGAGGATTGGCTGCACGCGGATCATGTCATATTTTAAGTGGAGAGTTTCCATTCTATTATGGCCATATTGATGCTGCTTTGGAATACTATGAATCTGAAATACATCCTATAATAGATTCACAGTCTGAAGATGGTAGTTGGGGTTTTCAACCCACAACTGAACAGACTAAGAGTCTTGGAACAGACGGGGATGTAGTCCTCGGAACTTGTGCATCAAATGCATTGAAACTCTTGAAACATGCTCGCATAACTGGCAACAAATTATCGCTTGAAGCTGGAAAGAAGGCATTATCATATATGGATCGTTTTGTAGTTCCACGAGGGGCACAAGCTTGGGAATGTCCGTTATATGAACCAGATATTCTGGCTGCTGCCCACGCAATCGGGGCTTATGTTGAGGCACATGAAGTATTGAAAAATAAATCTTATTTGAAACAAGCGGAATATTGGGCACAGGTTGGACTACTTTTTCTATATCATTGGAATCCACCTGATCGTCCTGGGATGCGTTATGCATCTATTCCTGTATTCGGCACTACTTTTTATACACATTCTTGGCTCGGTGTGCCTGTACAATGGAACGGTTTGGTTTATGCTTATTTTCTTCAAAGGTTAAATCAACACTCCAAAGATGAAAATTGGCAGAAAGTTGCTGAGGGTATTACCATTAGTGCAATGTATCAACAGTGGGAAGAGGGTGAATTGAAAGGAACTTATCCTGATGGTTTCTATGGATATTGCACTGAGGGTAAAGGTCCACATCTCAATCCTGAAGATATTATGGTTAATGTATACACACTTCGAGGACTTGACCCATGTGTGAAAACAGTGATTTCTGGATCAATTCATCTCAGTTCAGGTGCTACACCAACGGTAGCAAATACACCTCGAAATGGGGATTTTAAGTGGACATTGAATTACGCAGATAATGAAGTAAGTTATACGTTAATTACCGGTCATGAACAAGCTCCATCAAACATTCGTGCCCAAATTGCGGAAAGTGATGATGATAGGGATGATTCGGCTTTTGACATCCCTCAAGTTGATTCTCTTGAAGAGGTCTCATCAGGATGGTGTTATCTACCGGAAAGGGACGCAATCCTGATTAAACAGATACATATAACTGCTGAAATGCAGTTTCTACTCGTAAAATGACTTACAAATTTTAATTTGATAGTATTGAAATGTTGTATAATGCAATACCATTCGTTTACAAGCTATAGTATTCACATAACAACTATCCCCCGGACAAAGATTCCGGGTCAGGAGGAATCATGAAAGCGCAAAGTATCGTAGTAACAACAATCTGCTTAGTATTGGTATCACTCTGTGTATTCGCTGTATTTACAACAACAGTTCGTGCCCAGGAAGAAGGTGCTGCTGAAGAAGTCTCAATGTTCGACTTAAGAGGCATTACCCGTGATATTATATTAGTCGTCGTCTTTAGTATTGTCGGTTTAATAATCCTTATGGTCGGATACAAGGTTTTTGATATGGCAACACCTTATGATCTCAACAAACAAATTGCTGAAGAGAACAACGTGGCTGCAGGGGTTGCTGTTGCAGGTGTCATTATCTCACTCGGTCTTATCGTTATGGCTGCTATGGGTTAATAATTCAAGTATAAACACATACTTATATCTATAGCTGATAGTTGACATTTTATAGGTGGGGTTTCCAACTCCACCTATTTCTGATTATAGGAGATTCTCATGTCTGAAACACGCTATTTGTCAGAGCAAGAAGTTAGTTCAGAACAGATACAGGAATGGGTGGAAAGTTTCGACCGTGATGGGTGTTTGTTTCTACAGGATGTATTAACACCTGACCATTGTGCCGAACTTCGAGAGGATTTAGAATGGGCACTCAAAAACAATCCAAATGGTTTAAACAGTGGAAATATGGAATCTACAATGCATCTTTCGCATCGTATGTTCGAACATAGTAGAGCAAACCTAAGGTTGTTTGACATTGAACCAATTGTATCATTTGCTGAGGCATTGATTCCTGGAGAATGCCATATAATTCACAACAATTCCTTCCAAACACGTCCTGGTGGTGGAATAACTTCTTGGCACCAAGACGACTCACCCCACTATATTGTAACTGATGGTGAACCACCAACGAATGTTCGTCTCCCTGTTCTCCTATTTACAGCAAATTACTACCTAACTGATGTTACAGAGGTTGAACATGGTGGAACAGAAGTCATACCCGGTTCTCACCTGTTTGGTGCTTCACCTCCAAATCCAATAGATGGGACAAAGTGGGAAGATAACATTCAATACAATCTTGGTAAGGCTGGAAGTGTGATAATGTTCAACAATCAAGTATGGCACCGAGGTGGACCAAATCAAAGTCAACGCACTCGATATATTACACAGATTACCTATGCGCGCCGTCTGGTAGGACATAAATACAAACCGTTTATGAATTACGTAATGCCGGAATCAGTCTATAAGGATGCAAATCCAAGACTGCGTAGATTGTTAGGATTCCTCAATAGTGGGGCATACGGGTAATTGAGTGGCACTGTTCTTATGAAGTATCACTTTCAAAGATGTAGAACAATACTAATTCAGATTTGGTGAGAGAATGAAAGCAATTGCCTTTACAAATCAGGGTGAAACTGATGTATTGCAATATCAAGAAATTGATAATCCTGTCATTGGTCCTGATGAAATCCTCGTCAAAGTGAAGGCGTGTTCTGTCAATTACCTTGACATCCACGCGCGGCGCAATAGACCAGAGATAAAGCGGAAACTGGAAGAAACTGGTACACCGCATATATTAGGCTCTGACATTGTAGGTGAAATTTCTGATATTTCTGGCGACCATCCTCATCTCAAAATTGGAGATCGTATTCTACTTGCTCCATGTATTCCATGCGGTGTATGTTCTGATTGTACTGGAGGTTATGAGAACCTGTGTGATACCCAAGAATTATTGGGGTTTCAAACCAACGGTGGGTATGCAGAATATGTCAAAGCACCGGTCAAAAACGCTATTCCAATAGCAGATACATTATCTTTTATTGAAGCATCTGCACTTCCGATTGCTTATCTGACAGCATGGCATATGCTCATTACGCGAGCACAATTGAGTGCTGGGGATGATATTTTGATACTTGGTTCTGGAGGTAGTGTTGGAAGTGCTGGCTTACAGATAGCCAAACTTGTTGGAGCACGGATCTTTGCTACTGCGAGTACAGATGAGAAATTAGAAAGTGCAAAACAGCATGGTGCCGAAGTGACCATAAACTACAAAGATGTGGATTTCTCCGATGTGATACTTGAGGAGACTAATGGTCGTGGGGTGGATGTTGTGTTAGAACATGTAGGTGCTGCTACATGGGAGCAAAGTATCAGCAGTCTTGCTAAAAATGGAAGACTTGTGTCATGTGGTGTTACAACAGGGAATATTGGAGAAATTAACATCCGTAAAATGTATCAAAAACAACTCACACTTATGGGATCAGCATTAGGAACACCTTCAGAACTTCGTACTCTCATCCGTATTGCAGAGCAACAGAAGTTAACCCCCATCATTGATACAACACTTCCCTTAAAGCATGCTGCGAAGGCACACCAATTACTGGAATCACGAAGGAATTTTGGGAAGGTCTGTCTAATACCTTAGAAAACAGATTATGTACCGAGCGGTGCTTGCGAATACACAGCGTTTTCACCAAACTGTTCGATCAACCATCCGCGCAATGGTACATCGTCATCGGAAGGGACATATCTTCCATTGTTCTTCACAGCATCCCCGAGTAATTGTCTCCGAATTGGATCACTCCGTTCATAGAGATGTTCAACTACCATATCATCCTTGGGGCGAATCCATCTATATCCATATCCGTAGAATAGTGCCTTCCGGGTAATATCAGAAGTATTTGGACTGCGTGAATGCCAAAGTCTTCTATCAAATAGAACAGCAGTTCCAGGTTCTACACATACAGGTATTGCGTCATCAGGTATATCTGAAGCAGTTTTTTCGCGTGGGTCACGACTGATTTCTGATTCTGGTATAGGTACATCTGAATAATGACTACCTGGACGGATATAGAAATTACCGCGTCCCGGTTCAGAAACATCCGTAAGGAAATATGCGACCTTCATAGATAGGCGCGGACGTGGGTGTGTTTCCATTTCAATATTGACGCGACCACTGTCTTGATGCCACTCCAACCATCCATCACCCACCTGTGCATCTTCTGGAGCAGGTGGTTTGACGTGCATGTGTGCATGGTAAAGATAGATATTCCAACCCAGAATCCCCCAGACTTTCGGTAGTGTAGTCGGATGGTCAACAAGGTTTAAGAAGACGTCATCTTTTCCAATAAAATTCGAGTATCCCCATTGATTCTGTGGATTGGCTCTACCGGTAGCAAGTGCATCATCATACAATTTATCCACTGCCTTTAATAAGCGATCCCTTAAATCAGAAGAAAGAGCATTTGGAAGGTAGAGGTAACCCTGTTTTTCGAAATGTTCCCTTTCATCTTCTGTTATTAGGTGATTAAGGCATTCTCCGTTCATGAATATCCATCCTTAAGTAGTAAATTCATTATCTCATTTAATTATCCTATCAAACCTATACTAACTATTCTACATCAAACTGCTGTCATTTCATCAATTATTGTGGATAGAAACATGTGTATATATTTGAGTCCTGCTCTTATATTGAAATAATATTAAGATGAAATCACTCTTCGTTTTGCGTAGGATGATGAGTTGGCAAAACCGATACTGCGTATGATGTCTCTATAAAATTGAGTAAATATTCAACTTCTGGGGCTTCTGGTAATTTCTCTCTTATGGTGTTTCGTTTCGTCTGTCTGCAAGTTGAGTACGAAGTCGTTCTATTTCAATTTCCAATTCTCGCCTACGTTCTGTTTCTTCTGCTGCCATCGCTTCCGCTTCCTCCCTGAGATGTTTTTCCTCCAACAGAAGATGTTCTGCTTCCGTAGAAGTTGTTATCGGGGTACCGTCAGGCAAGTACGGACGCAAAAGCCTTACGTGCGTTGTGTGATCGTCTTTCCACCGAAACCAGAGATTTAATGCTTCGCTGAATAAGCCTCCTTCCGCATCTGGCTCTATCTCAACGATGTCTCCTGATGGACTTCGTCGCCACCCATAAAACTCCGCTGACTTCTTCAGTTCCGGCTGATGGATAAAGTATTCTTGAACACCTATATCATTTAGATACAACGCAACTTTTCTATGCCGATCCAGATGTGCGGTCGAATCAGAAAGAAACTCAAAAACAGCAATAGGTACTGCCCCCTCTGCCCATGTATAAAAACTGCGGCGTAGAGGGTATTTATCAACACCGAACACGATGTAGATATCAGGTGCGACACATTTTGTGATATCCCCTTCGCTATAATAGATAAAACTGTCAATGCCGATGTGAACCAAATCGTTGATTGCAAAATACCGCTTGAGTTGGTCGGAGAGGGTAATTATCTGTTCAGCGTGAAAATCGGTTTCAGCCATAGGTTCATCGTCCTCACAAGGATAGCCGTCAATATAAATAGTCGGTTTACCACTTACCTTTGGAAAGACTGGCATATATTTTTTTTGTTTGAGTAAATAGTCGTGAATGGTATCCATGATTTTCTCCTGTGTATAGGCAGCAAATCACCCATCGCTTTTCACAGGGCGATTTGGTTGACTGAAACCGATACCGCGTTTAGAGGATTCGATAAAATTGAGAAGATATTCTACCTCGGGAACAAGCTCTATTTCCTCTCTGACTTTTGTAACAGCATGTTTTAAGGGTAAACCGGAACGGAATAAGATACGGAAGGCTTTTTTGAGAAGGGCAAATGTTTCAGATGATAATTTGGCTAACGGATTAATCTGTGAAGTCCTAATACCTATACGATTAAGATCGCGTACCCGCGCAGGTTGTCCTGCAGACAAGGCAAACGGAGGTATGTCCTGAACGATTTTTGAGCACCCACCAGCCATTGCCATTTTACCAACGCGGACAAATTGGTGTAGGGCAGCATAAGCACCAAGTCGAGCATCATCTTCAATGGTTACATGACCGGCAAGTGTAGCAAAATTCGCCATAATCGTTCTGTTCCCAATAATCGCGTCATGTGCGATATTTACCCAGTTCATGAGAAGATTATCATCACCAATTACAGTTTCTTCATCCTCGAAAGTTGCACGAGAAATAGAGACGTATTCGCGTAGAACATTACGGTCCCCAATACGTACAAAACTCCGACAACCGTTATACTTTAGGTCTTTAGGAGGGTTGCCGAGGGATGCACCAAAGAAAACTTGGCAATCTTCACCAATTATCGTCCATTTATCTATCTGCACATGCGGTCCAATGACAGTATTAGCCCCAATTTGAACATAGTCTTCAACTATAGTATAAGGTCCGATGGAAACATCTTCTCCTAATTCCGCTTTTGGTGAAATAATCGCTGTTGGGTGAATATTATTCGATGTCAAAAGTTGCCTCTGCTTTCAATTAATTCATACGACTAAAGTGTAATCTTGAAGTTTCTAATCTTCTGAAGCAAGTGCGATAGATAATTCTGCTTCGGTAGCAAGAGCATCACCTACATACACTTCCCCTGAAATACGCGCTAAATTCCTTCGTCTTTGAACAATCTCAATTTCTAATCTGAGTTGATCGCCTGGTATAGCCATTCTTCGAAAAGTTGCATTGGTAATGGAACGAAAATAACCCAATTGATCCTCTTTTCCAATCTCGTGAAGTAACAGCCATGCACCAAGCTGTGCCAGTGCTTCAACTTGTAATACTCCAGGCATTACTGGTTGTGTTGGAAAATGCCCTTCAAAGATTGGTTCATTATACGTAAGATTCTTAATTCCTACTGCCCGTTTCCCATTTTCATATTCTATTACTCTATCAATTAGGCACATTGGATGACGGTGTGGTAGAATTCGGTAGATATCCTGTGCTTCAACAATTTGGTCAACAGTATTGCTGAAATCAAGAAATCCTTTCTCTGACAAAGCTTGTACAAATTCAGCATGAAATGAGTGTCCAGTACGCATTGCTATGACCTGCGCTCTTGGCAAATACCCTGCAAGGTAAAGATCACCTATAAGATCAAGCGTCTTATGTCGGACAAATTCATCAGTAAACCTAAGATCAGTACTTGCTTCCGCATTCTCTTTTACTACCACTACGTTGTCATAACTTGCTCCTTTACCTATTCCTAAAGCCTGTAATGCTTCTATCTCAGACTCAAAACAGAAACTCCGCGCGGGGGCAATTTCGTTGATATAATTCTCATCAGTCATTTCCCATGTTGCGAATTGCGGAGATACATTTGGGTGGTCATAGGCAAAGGTGACTTCAAAGGTATCGGACGGCATAAAAATAAGCTGTTTGTTATCATTACAAACAGCAAAAGGTTCAGATACTTCAATATACTTACGAGGAGAATCTAACCGTGCTAAACCAACTTCTTGAAATTTCTCAATATACGGTAAAGCACTACCATCAAGAGCTGGTGGTTCCTGTGCGTTCATCTCTACTTTAGCATTATCGACCCTATATCCGGCAAGAGCAGATAAGATATGCTCAATGCTACTAATTGTCACGTCTTCCTGTTGCAAACTTGTGCATCTGGGTATAACATCCACCCAATTATCTGGACACACCTTCACTTCTGGTGTACCAGGAAGGTCAGTACGTTGAAAGACAATTCCATAATCAACTGGAGCAGGTTTTACTATTAAGTCAACTTGTTCACCAAGCATCAATCCTATTCCAGAAATTGTAATTTCAGACTGAAGTGTTTGTTGAGATTCAACATTTCCCATGTATGATTAAAAACTCCGATTATGAGTAGGTTTATTTATTATTGATGTACCATATCAATACCTTACTGTTTTTTTGATGAGTTTCTGTTCCGCTTAATTTGGTATCTCATCCTATTATGTTCTTCAAGCGTCTTTGAAAAATGATGTTTTCCTGGACCAGTTGCCACAAAGTAGTAAAATGATGTCTTCTCCGGTCTAAGCGCCCCTAAAATAGAAGCCTTTCCAGGATTTCCAATAGGTCCAGGGGGCAAACCTTTATGAAGATAGGTATTATAGGGTGAAACAGTTTTCAAGTCATCTCGTGTCAATGGACGTTTCGGATCTCCTAAAGCATAAAGCACAGTAGGATCTGCTTGAAGTCGCCAATTATGTTTAAGTCTATTGTGAAATACACTTGATATAATTGGGATTTCTGATTTTGATCCTGCCTCCCTCTCAATAATAGATGCAAGTGTTATAATTTGATGCCGTGTAAGACCTAATATCTTTGCTTCTTCAGCCAATGAATCGTTCCAAACTGCATCAGATTCAGACAACATCATTTTTACAACTGTTTCAGCCGTTGTTCCCTTAGCAAATTTATAGGTATTTGGAAAAAGATATCCTTCTGCTGAAACGTTCTCAGGTACATACTTCTGAAGAAAAATAGGTATTTCTATGGCATTTTGAAATTCTTCTGCTGTTCCTAATCCAGTTTTTTCCCACAATTCAGCAATTGCGGTTACGGTAAGACCTTCTGGAACTGTGAAAGTTTGATATTCAATTTGCCCTTTCTGAAGTTCATCAAGTATCCGAGTAAGTGGCATATCACGACTGAGTTGATACTTACCCGCACGAAGTTGCGTACCGATACCTTGGTAACGAACCGCCAGTTTAAAAACAAAAGAACTACGAATTAGATTTACGGAAGCAAGATGTTTAGCTATTGTTGTCGTATTACTCCCAGGTACAATTGTTACTGAAACAATATCTTCTGAGGTTGAAGGTGGGGATAGGTAATATCCTCCTATAAGGATACCACTAACGCAGACGATTGCCAAAAATACGAATCCGTATAAGACATACCTCCGACATCGTTTCCAAGTAAATATTCGACGTATATTCCATATAAACAAGGACGACCCCCAATTTTACGCTGCTCTAAGTAGGATCGCCAAAAACAGCGGACTATTGATATATTATTCCTCGTCTTTACTATCTGCAGAATTTTCTTGCATATATTCATCTAAGATAATAACAGCTGAAACTTGGTCAATTATATTTTTTTTATTTTTTCTATCTATTTCTACTTTATCTAAGATCTCTTCTGCTTCTGTTGTTGTAAACCTCTCATCGAAGTACTCTACCGTTATACCAAGTGTTTGTGAAAGACGATTGCCAAATTGTTGTACTTTTTCAGCTTGTGTCCCCAGAGTTCCATCAAGCGAAACTGGTAATCCAATAATAATTCGTTCTACATTGTGAATAGAAACGAGATCACCAATCGCAGTCACATCTCGCTGCCGATTTGTCCGTGTCAGTGTACAAAGAGGATGAGCCCCACTACCAAGTATATCACTAATAGCAACACCAATTCTCACGTCACCAACATCTAATCCTAATAAAACAGACATTGTCACTCCTTTGGCATTCCAGATGCAAAATCAGATTAACAAACAAACATAATTTTACATAAAACTCTACATGCCGTCAAGAATAATATAACTTCATTTGATAGTGATTGTAGGCTAAAAACAGATGCCAATTTGAAGAAATTGTATCTGTTTCACGACAGTATTTAGGACAATGTTCAATACTATCTGGTTGCTAAATTATACATATTCTGATACAATTTTACCATTAAATAGTAGTAGATACCAATCCACATATTTTAATATACAAGTGAATTTAAATCCCTATGTCTAAACACTATCTCTATTATGGGGATAACCTATCTATCCTTCAGAAGTATGTTCCTGATGATAGTATCAATCTCATTTATATTGACCCGCCGTTTAATACAGGAAAATATCAATTTCGAACTGAAATACAAGTTGAACAAGATGACGCTGGTGATCGAGTAGGATTTCAAGGCAAAACATACAAAACTCATATTGGAGAGACTCGACACTACTCAGATAAATTTGCCAACTCGGATGTATATTTACAGTTTTTACGTCCGCGTCTTGAACAAGCATATCGCGTCCTACATCCGCAAGGTAGTTTTTTTCTACATATTGATTACCGAGAAGTACATTATTGTAAAATAATTCTTGACGAAATATTCGGCAGAGAATGTTTTATCAACGAAATTATATGGGCATACGACTACGGAGGAAGATCTAAATCACGGTGGCCAGCTAAACATGATAACATTCTATGGTATACCAAAAGTCCTAAACATTATACATTCAATTTTGATGAAATGGATAGGATACCTTATATGGCACCAGGTTTGGTAGGTAAAGAGAAAGCTGCTCGTGGAAAAACACCGACCGATGTATGGTGGCACACAATTGTTAGTACAAACGGTGAAGAAAAAACGGGTTATCCTACGCAGAAACCCCTCGGGATACTAAATCGAATTGTGAAAATCCATTCCTCACCCGGAGACTTACTCTTGGACTTCTTTGCAGGTAGTGGCACCTTAGGGGAAGCTGCTGCACAACACAATCGTTCTTCAATCTTAATTGATAGTAACCTTACTGCAATCCATAGTATTATGGCAAGATTAGCAGTTTTCGGTGTTGAACTTGTAAATGCAGATTACAAAATGTTATAGTTCTATACACTCGATTTTGATATTGAAATATCTACATTATTCTCTATCTTTCTATAGGAAAGATGTCTCTATTTATCAGGCAGAAATCGTTATTAATGTACTGATATTCAGATGCATCTATTAGTTCAAAGTTACCATTAGGAATTACCAAGAATTGATAAATTAAATTGGAGGGATATGATGAATAGGTTTAAACAAATTTCTGAAAAAATTCGAGATCGTATTGACCAATTCTTTGAGGATTTAGAGGATAACGAAACAGAGATTGATAAAGCACTTTCTGACATGAAAAATCGGATTCCAGATGCGATAGACCTTGTTGCTACAGCTATAGCACAGGAGAAAAGACTTAAGCATGAATATAGAGAACTCCTTAGGATAGAACAGATTTCAGGTGGAAACATAAGCGAGGATGAAGTAAGTGAAAACTCTGGATGGAAAGCAGAATATTTACGTAAAATTAATGAATTAGACCGGCAAATTGGAGAGCAGGAAAAAATTGTTACTGAATTAAAATCAGACCTCTTTAATTTCTATCAAGCATATCAGAATGCATTGGTCCGGGCGAAAGCCCTATCAAAACGTCAAGAACAAGCACAAACACAGGCTGAGTTCTATAGGATGTTATCAGAGTTTAGTTTACCAGACCATACAATTGCTTTTCAACAAGCCGAAAATGAAGTAAAAAAGACTGAAGCAAAGGTAAAAATGTTGAAACAGAAAAACAGGAAGTACAGCAATAAGGTGAAAGACAACGAAAACCATTTCAACATTGATGATGCACTTGATGAGCTCAAGCGCGATATTCTTGGCAGTAGTCAAAATGATTGAAACCTTTAATTTGACCAAGAATTACGGTAAATTGTGTGCTGTCAATTCGCTAAAACTCCAGGTTGATTCTGGTGAGATATTTGGTTTTCTTGGACCAAATGGGGCTGGCAAAACAACCACAATCAATATGCTAACCGGATTAATCCGACCTACCTCTGGCACAGCGACTCTCGCTGGGTACGATATTCAAGAACAAAGTTTACAAGCGAAAGCAATACTTGGACTAATGCCGGATACTCCACAACTCTATGAAGCATTAACAGGTAAACAATTCGTACGGATGATCGCTGATTTGTATGAAGTCCCACCACGTCAAGCGGAAAAAGAAATGGGAACTTTACTTGAACTGCTCGAATTGGCTGATGCTGCAGATGATCAAATTAAAGGATATTCCTATGGGATGCAGAAAAAAATTCTTCTCATTTCCGTTCTCATTCATCATCCTCAAATTCTATTCCTGGATGAACCAACAAGCGGACTTGATCCAAGAAGTGCGCGAACTGTCAGGGAAATCATGCGTGAACGATGTGAACAAGGTTGTACTATCTTTATGACAACACATATCCTCGAAATTGCTGAACGTATTTGTGATCGAGTAGGTATTATCACGAAAGGACGTTTAATTGCTGTTGGTACTCTATCTGATCTACAAAAACAAAAGCGTGAAATGCTATCTCAATCTGTAGATCCAAACGAGCATCATGTAGAGACATTAGAGGATATTTTTCTTGACCTTACCGCTGATATGTAGGGTAATACATCATCCAATCCAATCTTTGTATCTCAAATCATACTTAAAATAACATAGTCATTTAGAATAGAATTAGGTAACCAAATGGTAAAAGACATTAAAATCCTCATACAGGCGGATTGTTATGGATGGATGAATAACTTTAAATACAACAAACAAGCCTGGAGGAAAAGTCTTCTAAAGTTATTTGGATATATAATAATAGTGCTCGCATTATCCTTTTTAGGATATTCTCTTTTTTCACATCTACGATCATTTGATGCGCCTTCTAAGCTTCTATTGAATGTGATTAATGGTTTCTTATTATTTGGAGTGCTTATTGTTGCGAAGGAATTAATGGAAAGTTCGTTGAGAATTCTTTTCGAAGCACCCGATACAACTATCCTCCATGCAGCACCAATTCAACCAGTTGCAATCTTCGGCTATAAGTTCATTCATATAACTACGACACGTTTCTTAAGTATTCTTTGCTTCTTAAGTCCACCGTGGGTAGTATTTGGTGTAATTTACAAATTACCTTGGCATTTTTATGTTACTCTCCTTCCTATATCCATTTCCTTGCTTGTCATGATAGGGAGTTATGTAACTATCAGTATGATGGTAATTGCTCGTTTTTTTGCCTCAACCAGACTTTTATCTATTATAAAAATCGCTGGAACAGCTTTAAGTGTGTCTGTAGGATTTTTATTATCATTTTCATTATTTATTGGTTCGGAGGTTGTACCTATAAAGAAGTATTTACTTAACTGGGCAGCAGTAAAAACGGGAGAAACGACTGGTGTCATATCTCCGCATGAATGGATAGGGCAAATACTGGTAAGTTTAAATACGCAATCATCTACTTGGGAACGTATAAGTTGGGGGATAGCAGTATATGGTTTTACTATTCTCTCTATCGGAATAGCTATGTTAACTGCCCACTTGATATACAAACGCGGATGGGAAAATGTCCGACAGTTGAAATCTAAACGAAGGTCTACTCGTACTAACACAACGTCTTCTGCAAACCTAAATAGTGTTGTACTTACTATCTTCCGCGGAAAAATCCAATCCATGATGTTGAAGGATTTTCTAATCTATATGAGACATACAGGTAGGTTAATCGCAATAATCATGTTGACTTTATTCCTTGTTGTGCATATCCTGGTTTTATGGTATCAAGGGAATGTATCAGAATCAAATGCATCTGAGATACTGACTGTCCAGATAGTTCTGTATAGTTTACTTATTACCTTCGGTATTAGCTGTAATGGACTACGGGATGAGATCAAGACATGGTGGATGTTGAAAACAGCTCCGGTATCACCAAAATTGATATTCACAAGTAAATTCCTTACTGCTCTTTTTTGTGCAATAATATATGCCGAATTCTGGTCATTGGTAGCTATTTTTCTACTCAATATTCCAACGCATAATCGGTTATTCATACTACTAACACCTATTATTACCTTACCTGTGGGTTGTGTGATGAACACGATGATCGGTACACTCCCTTGGATGGCAGAATTAAACAATCAACCTAAACCGTTTCTAAGAGTATTATCTTTTTCCGTCACTCTATTAATTGATGTTGCATTTGTCATCATACCTGTAATAGCATGGTATACAAATAATATATTGATATTTATTCTAATGATATTCATACTCCTCATAGTGTTCGTCATATCATATATTTATGGTTTAGGTAATATACGTAAGTTATTAGTTGCCCAACATTAGTTATTATAAATACCTTGTGAAATAATTGGTATAAAAATTATGGTAATAAAATATGAAGGTATTACACCTGATATTCACTCAACAGTATTCGTCGCTCCTGGATCAATGATAATTGGAAATGTTGTAATTGGAGAAGATTCAAGTGTCTGGTTCAACACCGTTCTCCGGGGTGATTTAGAACCGATACTGATTGGCTGTCGGACCAATATCCAGGATGGAACTGTGATACATATGGATAAAGAGATACCTTGTCTAATAGGTGATGATGTTACAATTGGACACAGTGCAATCCTACACAGTTGTAGCATTGGCAATGAAGCGTTAATAGGAATGGGTGCGATTCTCCTGACTGGTTGTAATATTGGGGAACGCGCTATTGTTGCAGCTGGAACGCTCGTCAGAGAAGGTCAAGATATACCTGCTGGTACGATTGCAATGGGAGTGCCTGCGAAAGTACGACGAGAGGTTACAGAAGAAGAACTGGAACGTGTACGACATGGTAAAGATGACTATGTAGTACGAGGTAAAATAATGAAGGATAGTCTATCAACATAATTGAGAATAAAAGAAATTGACGTCCTGATTCTATGTAAAGGAGTTATTATGGCAAAACACACATGTCTAATGATTGGTGGAAGTGGAATGGCTGGGGGTTGGATACATAACTTTAGATCAAACTTCGGTGACCGGATAGATATCGTTGGTTTAGCAGATGTTAAGGAGAATGTTCTAAAATCACAAGGTGAAGCATTAGGCCTAAATTCCTCTCAACTCTTCACGGATTTTAACGAAGCATGTGCTACACTCAAAGCAGATTTCTGTGGGGTTGCAACGCCTCCTCCATTTCACAGTCCTGCTGCAATTGCAGCCATGGAGAATGGCATGCCTGTAATCTGTGAAAAACCGATTGCAGATACCTTAGATGCAGCAAAAGCAATGGTTCGTACATCTCAGAAGACAGGATTACCATGTGCTATTATCCAAAACTATCGATATGCAAACAATAAGCAAGAATTAGTCCGTATCCGTGAAGAAGGTAAATTGGGACGAATTCAACACATTGTTGGTAGATATGCATGTGATTATCGACGTTATCTATCTTGGGGTGTTGATTGGCGGCATGATATGGATTTTAGCCTTTTATTTGAGGCATCAGTACATCATCTTGATATGCTTAGATTTCTCTCAGGGGGAAATTGTGAAACTTTGGTAGGGTTTGGATGGAATCCTGAATGGTCAAGTTTTAAGCATTTCTCAAGTGGTTATTATTTGATGCGTATGGATAATGGTGTACACGCATCTTATGAAGGTAACAGTACTGCCGCAGGTATAACCAATTGTTGGAATGGTGAACACTACCGTGTTGAATTTGAAGAAGGAACTGTTGAAATTGCGGGAGGAAACCAGATAACTATTCATCGTGTAGGTGGTGAAAAAGAGGTATATGAAGCTCCTGGAATTCCATATTATGCTCATCAACATCTCTTTCATGAGTTTCTTAACTGGTTAGAAGGCGGAAAACCTTCTGATACGCGGATAGAAGATAACATCAAGAGTTTTGTTCTTGTCATTGCTGCTATGGAAACTACAGTTGATGGACAGCCAAAACATATTGCTGAATATCTAAGTGATTTAGATCTTTGATCTTTCCAATTATCAAAGTTTGTTTTCCTTCTTACTAAATACGTTCTTAAATACCTATATTTTTATAGAAATGATTATTTGAGAACCATATCATGTTAACATAATTCTAATACCCTAAGAATTAGATTGAAATACAATTGATAACTTGGCTAATTGGACATGTACAATCAAAACTCAGACATACCTACAGTTATTGACGATATTCCTGAAGATGAACAGCGTGCGTTACTTGAAAAACTGGCACAATGGGTTGTGAATAGGAATCTGACCACACCGGCAATTTTGTTTTTAGAAACAGGGAAACCTCTCAACTTTTTGGGATCTCAATTGTTGATTGCTTTTAGTCCTTTTATACAAGCGTTTTTCAAGGGAGAACAATATCAGAAAGTCGCACTCATTCTTGAAAAAGATGAAAACGTAGAATTACTCATTGAACTTATTGAACAATCTACAGATTGATAGATTTTGCTATAAACCCAATAGTATAAGACACTATACTACAGTCCAAAGAATTCGTTGAAGATAGGAGATATTTGATGGCTGTTGAACTAAGAATGCTCCAGATGGATCAGACAATGACGAAGGGTAAGATCGGGAAATGGCTTGTTAAGGAAGGCGATACCATATCCGAAGGACAACCTATACTGGAAATCGAAACCGATAAAGTTGTACATGAACAGGAATCCCCTTGTGATGGTGTCATTGCACAATTATTCGCAGAAGAGGGTAATGATGTTCCTGTTAATGCGTTATTAGCAATTATTGCAGCCCCTGGAGAAGAGGTAGAACGAGTTGAACTTGACACTATACTGGATCAAGAGCAGATAGATGAACCGGAGGAGTCTATATCTGAACCCACAACACAGAAAACCATACCTCAAGATTCTACGCAAGCGGCGAATAATTTCAAAGCCTCTCCAGCAGCCAAACTGTTAGCAGAGAAACTCGGAATAGATTTATCACAACTAAAGGCTTCGGGACCAGGTGGTAGAATACTTGAAAGTGACATACACCGATATATTGAGACAAGAGGACCTACACTTACTGAAACGACACGTTTAAAAGCTTCTCCTCTTGCGCGTCGATTAGCCAAAGAATTCGGTTTAGATCTAACGTCTATCGCAGGTTCAGGACCAGATGGTAGGATCGTTCGAGACGATGTGCTACAAGCAAAAACTGAAATACCAGCACAAGTATTTCATACTGAACAAACTCCATTGGAGTCTATTGAGTTTACTGGTATCCGTAAGATAATCGCAGAACGGATGACAATGAGTGTTCAAACGAATGCAAGTGTCACGCTACATACTGAGGTTGATGCAACAACACTTGTCGAATTAAGAGAACAATTCAACGAAAGTTTACTGGAACAGGATGTTAAACTTACCTACACTGACTTAATTGTTAAGATAACTGCAAGTGGGTTACAGAAACATCCGCGCCTGAATGCAACACTTAATGATGAAAAAATAGAACTGTTAAAAGATATCAATATCGGTGTTGCAGTGGCATTAGAAGATGGACTCGTGGTACCAGTAATCCGAAATGTGGATAATATAGGTTTGGCTACGATCTCAGAAAAAATCAGGGCTGCGGCAGAGAAAGCACGAAATAATCAACTTACACCGGGAGAACTTAAAGATGGTACTTTTACCATAACAAATCTTGGCAATTTTGGTATTGATGCGTTTACTCCGATTATCAATCCTCCTGAATGTGGAATTCTTGGTGTTGGACGGATTGTCAAGAAACCGATTGTCCAAGGTGAGGATATTGTCATTCGAAGTATGATGGCACTTAGTTTAACATTTGACCATCGTATAGTTGACGGCGCACCTGCCGCACAGTTCCTACAGACCATATCTCAATATATACAGAACCCATATCTATTACTCGTATAAATGATGTTAATTAAGAAGTCTATTTACATACTACTTATAACCTTAGCCGTCACATTAAACCATGCCGAAGAGATCAAAGATCCTCTTCTTGATTCCGATGTTAATGTGGATGGAATAGTAAATATCCTTGATCTGGTGTTTGTAGCATCTCACTTCGGTGAGGAAATAGCAGAAGATACATTTCCTAATCCTGATGTCAATCAAGATGGCAGTGTTAACATCCTTGACTTAACACAAATAGCAGGTCACTTCGGTAATTATAGTGGCAATCCGTTAAAATTAACCGATGCGACATTTGATAATGTTTTACAGAATGTAGAACTTCCTATCTTAGTAGATTTTGAATCCAAATATTGTTTCTATTGTTTCTTGATGAGACCTACAGTGGCAAGAATTGCCTTAGAATTTCGTGATGTTTTTCATGTGGGTAAATTAGAGATAAATGAAAATCCACTCAAAACTTCTGAATACAGTATTCGTGGCACACCAACATATATTCTATTCTACAAAGGAAAAAAAGTTGAAACAATATTAGGTGCTATGCCAAGAGAGAAATTGCTTAATAAGATTCTCACTGCTTTAACTACGGTGGTAAATGAACCACTCGAATAAGAGCAAACAAATACCTAATAGGGCTGTCCATTGCCAAATCTCTTTCTCAATTGATTCTAATTGGAATGAACCTGCTAATTCTTGCGAACCATCAACAGTTTTTGAATGTCTTAGGGAGGATTCCGTTTCATCAAGTAAATTGACTGCAAATCTCCCAAGTTGTACATCTTCAGCAAATATGGTATATACACCGACTTGGTCGGTTTGACGGAATACCGCATCACTTAATTTAACACTTTTTCCATCAGGTTTCTCCAAATGTAAGTCCGTATCTTGTCCAACAGGATAGGTAATTTTTATCGGTTCACCAGTCCGATACGATTCACTCATTCCTTTCCCATAATTGATAGATCTAATTGACCGACTGTTAACTTCTAACCATTCCAGACACATATAGAACATCAGCGCTCCGTCAGGTATATTCAGGGCAAAAGGTGATACCTCTGTGTTAAATGCATCAAAATCAAAAATCAGATACCGACTATTTTCTTTTGATCCTATCCATACCAAGTCAGCTTGATTAGATTCAATTAAGGATTCTCCCCACAAAGGTAATTCACGTTTTATAGATTCTTTTATTGTCAATCCTACTATTGATAAGTCCTGCATAATTGGGTGTGTCTTGTTTTCACTGGTAATGGTTACAGGTGTTTTGACCATCTCATAATCATTTTCTTCTATCATAGGTAAACTTTCAGAATTGATGAAAATGAAATTGTTTGTTTCCATTCCCTGAAATAGATGATCTTCAATGAATATATTTCCATCAAATATAATGAGATCCGTATTGCTAATTCCATGAAATTCGTCTGTTGTGATGGTTTGTAGTTCTACATGGTTTCCGTAATTTTTCAAGAGTGCTTTTAATAAGGATGGGTTTCTATTACTGATTAGTAGTATTTTGAAAGGTCTAACTTCATTCAGAAGTGCCCATGCAGAATTATCAACATTAAAGTCATCGTCTGAGCCAATAAGATTCAAACGTATAGAGGTATCAGATAAACCGTCAGCATTTAAAGTATAAATGACGGATTTATGATTGCCTGCAGTTATTGAGACAGGTTTATCAGCAATTACACCACCACCCTCTATCTCAATTTGAGTTTCAATTTCTTTATTGGTATCTGTCCAATTTTGTATAACAGCTAAGATCGTATATTGATCATTAACTCTCTCCACACCAAACTGAACAATACCGATATTATCTGCTTTTTCCCCCACATACATTTTTTCAATTGTAGTTGATATAACTGGTAAATCCTCAAATGAATCACTCACATAGTAGATTCTATCTTGTGGTGAATCTAAATAACGTGTTGCATAGTCAAATACACCTATGGATTTCACTGCTACATGTGTCTGATTGATGTTTTCCACTGCCTGTCTTAACTTATCCTGATCGGTAGTAAACGGTTGTTGGATATACTGTTCTGTGGAATGGGTGGTCATTATCATTACGCCACCACTTGCAGTAATTTCATTAAGGACTTTCAACACTTCCTTTTTTGCCACATCTAATCGCGTTTGTCCTGTTTCCTTTGACAACATACTTGCAGAATTGTCAATTATGAAGACAATTTTACCTTGTATTATACTGTGTATACGGATGGCTGGACGCGCCACACTTATAATGATGATTAGCAAAAAGAGGCTTTGTAATAAGGGAAGGAGTATGTTACGTAAACGTTGAAATGGTACATTTGCCTTCTGATCCTCTGCTCCTGTACGCCATAGCATTATACTCGGTACAAGCCGACGTTGTCTGCGTAACCTCAAAAAGTGTAGGGCAATCACAATTGGGATTGCCCCTAAAAGGTAAAATGCAGTTGGATTCAGAAATGACATGTAGTTAGTTGGAACAGATTAGGCTAGTTAAATCTAATTGATTTAATGCTCCAAACGATTTCAGTCAATATATTCAGACTTTGTAATCACCATTACATCTAATAAATGTATACATGAAAAATATAGGTATTGCATTATGAAGTATCTACATCAACATCTGGATTTGTATCAGCGGGTTGTGATTCAGAATGCGTACTATCTGAATCTCCATTCTCTCTTTCATTCAGATTCTTGAGTACTTCTTCTGCATCCAATTTACCGACTTCTCCATAGTCCTGCAGATGTTCACACTTCTCACGAACTTTGTCGTATTCATCAAGTTCTAAATAGATGTTTGCTAAATTCTTGTGCATTTCACGAAAAACACCAGGCCAATTTCGTTCTCCTTCCTTTTCGATAATACGTGTAGCATTTTCAATAGCAGTGTTTACAGTACTATCAAGTTCAGCCTTATCAGCTGCAGAAATAGCTGCATTTTCCTTTTCTTGATTTTCATTATATGCACGCAAAGCACCTATTGCTTTATCACATTGATTATATGTCTTTTCAATGCTCAAAGCACCCTCAAAGATCTTTGATAGAAAGCCAAATTTCATAGATACATATTTCCACCAGAAGTGGAATCCATAGAAAGTTTAGTATGTAGATTTCATCTGTCCCCAGGTAACTGCCAATTTGTCTTTCGCTTCAACAGACAAAACGCCAGGTATACTGAGTTCCATAGACATCTTAACTTCTTCTCCAGTTAATGCTTTTGAGTAGATAACAACTTCATCAATAATAGCATCCTCAACTCGGTGTACATTTGGATTTTCACCGGCGCCTATGTAAATTGCTGCTTTTTTGAATTTAGGGAATTCAAAATTCTCAACTTGTGAGCCAATGAATTCTCCATTCACATATATTTTGCCATCTTTGCCATCGGCAACTAAAACGTAGTGATACCATTCATCTAATTCAAATTTGAAATTTCCCAAACTCTTATCTGCATGGTGTGCAGCATCCCAAAAAGGATTGAAGTTAGGATTCACCATAGTACGGAATTCGCAGCATCCTCCACTCTCAGTCTCTATAGAGATGATACCATCGTAGGCTGCATGTTCATTAAGATAGAACCATGCTTCCATTGTAATTTGTCCATTTTCACCAATAGGGACGATAAAGTCATTTGCTGGAACCATCTGTACAATCCCACCACTAAGGTTGATTGCTTTTCCAAACTGACCATCAACTAACTTCCCATTTCCAGATAATTCTGCATCATTACCATTTCCAGAGTCATCCTTGAATTTCTTTCCATCAAGTTTATCGAAAGAATAATAGACAACTATATCTTCCTTTTCAATAGCATCAGCATAAGTGAATGTAAACAATAACATCATTAAGATGTTAAACAGTAATAGTATTCTTAACATGTCTTTCTCCTTATTTAGAAGTTAATAGAGAATATTGTAACAGAAAATAGTGTCGGTGTCAATAGATTACCTATAGTAGGCAGGGATATTTAGTTATGGTATTATCTGCTATATTTTTCACATTTCTATATAAACTACCTGTAGGTTGGGTTGAGGAACGAAACCCAACATGTAACGCTGGACATACAGGAAATGTTGGGATTCACCTATGGTTCAACCCCGCAGCATGCCATATGCGTATGCTGGGTTGATTTGGGGGAATGCCATAAGGCATTCATACCGTTGATTCCTTGATTCCTTGATTTGAAGTTCCAGCATTGAAAGAAAATCTTGCAGACAATAACCTTTCTTCTCCGTGTAATCCGTGTAATCTGTGGTTCAGACATTTCCCCTCTTCCATCCTTCCATCCTTCCCCTACAAGATCCCCAATAAAAATAGTGAATTAACACATAGAAAAATTCAACTTAAATACAACAACCAAAAAATAATTGAAGAATTATTGAATAAAACCAAACCATAACACAACTAAAGATGTAATATTGTAGAAATACTCATAACATATTACTAATACCAGTAAATAAAATAATAAAATATGTCACAATATATAATTATTAACTTGACATATCTGTTTTTATTATGTTACTATATATATCACAGTAAAAGCAGACTAAAATGTATCCACGAAAGTATTGC
>CAZZBB010000112.1:0-55406 GCA_964652195.1 uncultured bacterium
CTATTTTGTAGGTCGCGATTCGGAGATCGCTCCTACAGAATGTTTGTATTTAGGATCGTTTTTATAGATAGTCATCATTTATTCTCTAGTTATACCATTTCTATAAATGATTCTCCCTTGAGTAGGTTATATTATGTCTTGAAATACTACACAAACTAAAAGTTTGTGCTACATTAAAGAGATTTTATTAATGGGACTTTAATTACCAGAAATGGTATTATATACTTCCGATAAAAGTTATAAAGTAGGATTTACTCATATCATCAAAATATCTTTAATCAATTTTGTTCTTCGTAATATAGGTATGTTAATCCAAGATGCTCCTAACAAGATTTAGACCCAGTAGACCATGTGTTTCACTGAAAAATGTTGATAATCCAACATTTGTAGCACGGGGAATGCCATTATGGTATTCATGCCGTTGATTCCTTGATTTCTTGATTTCACATTTATAGTAATCTTTAGATTTAATTAGACACTTTACTTGTAGGAATGACCCCCGGTCGCGACCAGGAGGTCGCTCCTACAGAAGAGGTTTGGGACGCATACGTAAGTTGAGCGAATAAAAATGTTCTATTAATTTCATTGTTTACTATATTTTGTGTCAAGAAGGTGTACAAACTGGATGTTTATGTGAAAAAGTAGCTTCTGGTAATATTAGTTGTTAGATATAGTTATTTTCTTCAATTTATTTTCAATTTTATTGAAAAAAGTATGTCATCAGCATTCAACGAAGGATTTTAGAAAAGTGGTGCCCCTTGTGCTTCAACATATACGGAATAGAGAGATTGGCTTGCAGTCATGAAGAGACGATTACGTTTTACTCCACCAAAACATAAATTTGCACAGATCTCTGGTAAATGAATTTTTCCAATCAAAGTTCCGTCAGGATCAAAAACATGAACACCGTCAAAACCTTCACCGACCCAACCAGCACCTGCCCAAACATTACCATCTGTATCACAGCGGAGTCCATCTGCAGTACCCGGTGTCATATCAGCAAAGACTTTCTTATTCTCTAACCGTTCAGTATTGATTACATCAAATACAATGATATTTTTAGGGGAACCTGTATCTGCAACATATAATTTTTCAAAATCCGGAGAGAAACACAGTCCGTTTGGTCTTTCTAACTCCTCTGTAACTACTGTTACAGTTCCTCTATCAGGATTGAGACGATAGACAGAGGTAGGTAACTCGAATGCTGATTTATGTCCTTCGTAATTAAAAAGAATTCCATATCCAGGATCGGTAAACCAAATATGTCCATCTGGATGGACGACAGCGTCGTTTGGTGCGTTCAGTCGTTTTCCATCGTACTTATCAATCAATACTGTTATAGATCCGTCATATTCAGTTCGTGTCACTCGACGTGTACCGTGTTCACAACTGATGAGTCTTCCTTGTCTATCGCGTGTGTGCCCGTTGGAATTATTCGAAGGTTTGCGATAAACACTCACCAGTCCGGTGGCTTCTTGCCATTTTAAAATGCGATTGTTAGGAATATCACTCCAGAGAAGAAATCCACCATCTCCGAACCAAACTGGTCCTTCTGACCATCGAGCACCCGTCCATAGTCTTTCAACTACTGCGTTACCTATCTTAATTTTTGAGAAACGCTGGTCAATTACTTCAACAGCTGGATCAGGATAACGTTTTACAGGTATATTTGGATCGTATTGATCGGCAAAAGATTTTATTGAACTTAATAATGGAATACTGGTAGATGCTACTCCTATTGCAAGTCCATTTAAGAATGATCTTCGTGATAGATGTTTTTCTGTTTTCATATTTATAACCTACATAATATACAAGAATGGTAATTATACCATTTCTATTAATTTCTGTCCCATTACCTATTGTTAGAAATGAAGATGAATGTGGCACAAACTGGAAAGTTTATGCTACAAAAGAGACATTATATATCAGAAATGGTATTAGTTCTGTAGTTTGGGATTGAGACGCGTATCGTATGTGCTGAATATTCGCTTTTCTATGAATTCGTACTTTTCTAATGAGACGGATCGAAGCACATCTGGATAGACAAGGTAATACCCAAAGGTTTCAGCCATATCTTCATTAGGATTCTTCTCATAGGCATAATCAGAAACAAATTCAGAACGTTTACTGGTATTCTTCCAACCTGTTTCGCTCGGAAGGTCTTCATACCAACCGCTTAGATTTATCCAATCTTCCTTAGTTTTTTCAGTAAAATAAAATTCCCATAGAAAGTGTGTTTTTTCATGTGCAAGTAGTCTCCGAACATCATTATCAAAATTCCGCTTAAATAGTGCTGCAGATAACTCAATATAACCTTCAGAAGTCCATGCAAGACCAGGTGCTCTCACCTCATCATCATTTCTTTGAACGATATATCTCAATTCTGGAATACTATGCCAAATAGTTGGAAATTCCTCCAGAATAGAAATAAAAATCATCAGATCTTTGTTATCGAAATCAGAAAAATCATCAGAAGATTCCTGCGTAGAGTTTTGTGTCAATGAAATATACGAATGAACATCAACAACTATACCATATCTTGTTTTCAAAATTTGCTTTATACCAGTCCTATTCGAACCATTATCAGTTAAGAAATCAACAATAGCAAAGTATAATCTTTTCTGTTTTTTATTCTGTTCCTCGGTATCAGTCAAAAATATCTTTTTATTAAGAGTAACGAAAACCACATCGTTTAGATGGATCAGTTTGATGTCGTCTTTTATATCATCTCTACTCATTTTCCATATAGATGAAGGTATCTCGTAATCTGCAGAAATAGTTGAATCTAATATAGTTATAATTTCTTGTGCATGAGAAGACTTCAGTGAAGCGTCTAATCTTACTGAATATTTCTTTTCAAGTAGTATAATTGGGTCGTTGGTAGTTGTAATATTGCTAACAGAATAACAACCTGCTATGATTACAACGAATGAGAATAATACCATTTTTAAATGAACATTGTTCATTACTATTTGAAGAACCCCCTAAATCCCCCTTATCAGGGGGATTACTAAGAGTGACTATAGTTTGGACAATTTTCGTACTTTCTTTAACAACTATATACATACACCTTTCGCACCGCTGGTGCTCGGTTACTTGTGGCATTGACGTTTCTACACACCTTACGCACCGCTGGTGCTCCCGATTTAGTCAATAGTAATCTGTTTCTACAAGTTTCAGGATGTGTCTAAAGATAAAGAATGGACTTTCAAGTCTTTGTTTAATTCTTAAAACTGTCCAAACTATAGTAAGAGTGATCGTAATGTGAACTACTAAATAGAAGTGGTATAATATTATACACACACCACGATGCATCAATCCTGTTTTGTACCTCGTCGTAATCTGAATGGATCACTATTGACAATTTGTGATATGAGTACGGAACTCCTATAATCGTTTTCCTCAAGAGCTGAAACAATCTTGTCAACAGTAGGTTTATCATAATATTCTAATCCTCGTCCTAATGCATAGGTCAGCATTTTCTCGGTTATACATTGAATGAACTGTTGTTTTTTACTTTTTAGAATTTCTTTTAGGTCATTAATTCCTGTGAATGAAGTGCCATCTGAGAATTGACCGGTGGTGTCAATTTCTAATTCCCCGTCCTTTGTCCTATATTTCCCAATTGCATCATAGTTTTCCATTGCGAATCCGATTGAATCCATTTTATCGTGGCAGTTTGCACAAGAAGGATCTTCTCTATGTTGTTCAAGTCTTTCTCGTAGCGTCGTTCCAGTGATTTTCTCATGATCCTCATCTAATTCAGGAACATCTGGTGGAGGGGGTGGAGGGGGTGTACCAAGGATTTGTTCTAATACCCATTTGCCTCTCTTAACAGGTGATGTTCGGGTTGGATTGGAGGTTACCGTAAGAATGCTTGCTTGTGTCAAAATCCCCCCACGCTCAGGATTTTGGAAGGAAACACGTCTAAAATTATTCCCTTTAATTTTCTCACCATTTTCATCACGCCAGATCTCATAATGACCCGATAAACGCTGATTGAGATATGTGTAATCCGTATCCAATATATCCAGGAGACTACGATCCTCACGGAAAATCGATTCTAAGAAAAGCTGTGTTTCCTTATACATGTCTGCTTTTAGTTTGGGATTGAATGTAGGAAATCGTTCAGTATCAGGATTAATGGTATTTAAACGTTGGATTTGTAACCACTGTACACCAAAATTAGTTGCTAATATATCTGCTTTGGGATCACTCAGCATTCGTTTAACTTGTGAATCAAGTGATGAACTCAATTGTCCCTTCTCTGCGAGATCAAGAAGTTCATCATCTGGTATACTACTCCAAATGAAATAGGAGAGTCGGGATGCGAGGTGGAATTCATCAATAGGTATTATATCTTCACCTATGGCAGTATCATCCAATTCTAACCGGAATAGGAATTTAGGTGAACAGAGAATAACTTTAATTGCTTGTTGTATCGCTGCTTCCCATTTATATCCATCAGCTTGTATAGTTCCAACATATTGTACAAGTTGTTCTATTTCCTCTTCTGTCGGCGTTCGTCGATATGCCTTGCGTAAAAGACGGGATAAGACTTCTCGTGTTTGTTCAATTTGAGGGATGTCAGGTGTACATGCCAATATTTTGAGTTGTGTTTTTGGTCTTGTGTCTAATGGCCCTTCAGACCAAATTGTCCGTACATATAGTTTTATATCTTCATTTTCTTCTCCGGATCTAACCATAGCCATACCAGCACTTTGGATATTTGGAATTCGACTAATTAGAAATTCAACAGTTTGATTGTTGTCCTTATCACTCTCTACAATATCAAACATCTTTAGTATTTTGATATTATGATTTGATGTTGTATCTAAACCAACTAATTGACTTAATTCCTCTTGCGTGGAAACATCCTCCAGATCATCACCTTGTATAAATAATGCAACTTTAGCAGTAGATTCATTTGTCTTCTCAGCATAGAATGTTGCTCTTAGATATGTCTCTTCATTAGGAAGGATTTTTAGGTATGCCCCATCAGTTTTAAATGGACCTGATTTCCATGGCTCTGGTGCAGATGGATCAAGTAAACGGTAGCGTTGATTTGGCACATCATCATGCTGTGGATGAAGTTGTTTAATGCCTCTATAATGTTTCGCGGGTTTAGGAGGATTGACTAAAATTACACGAGTCACTATTGCTTCTGCTGCTTCAAGATATCGTTCCATGAGAAGGGGAGACATTGATAATACATCCCCAATATTATCAAATCCGTGTCCGACATCATCATCGGGAAAATTCTCTGTTGGATCAAAATCTACACCTAATATATCTCGAACGCTGTTTGTGTATTCGACTTTATTTAGACGGCGTACCGTTATTTTTCCCGGATCGGGTTTTGAATTTAGGACAGCATCATCATAAACTGATTGTATATGTTGAATAAATGACTCCGCCTCTTCTATTTTGGGTTGATCATTTCCTGGAGGTGGCATCTGGTTAATATGAACCATATCCATTACTCTTTCCCATACATCGAAATTCTCAATGATAGATAGATTATCTTCGTATATGTCAAGGGATAGACCTGCTTCAGGTTGATCTCCTGCGTGGCAACCATAACAGTATTTTTCTACAAATTTAATACCTTCTTTGGCATAATCATTTTTATTTTTTTCGCCTATACCGAGTCTTAAACTAAAGCCTAATATTATTAAAATTAAGAATAGAAATGATAATCTATATTTGGGAGAAAAGATTGAATTGTTCATAATAGAATACTTCATCATAATAGATCAATTGATTTTATATTGTTTTATGGAATTAAATAGCTTGAGTTGAGAATAAGCCGGATTCTGTATATGATGATCATTCATCTGGGATTAATGTTTCCATTAACCTCAAGCGGTTACCCGGAGACGAGATGGGCACACCTTTAAAAGTCCCCGTTTTACCTTGCTCCAGATGGGGTTTACCGAGCACCATAAGTCACCTTATGGTCTGGTGCGCTTTTACCGCACCGTTTCACCTGTACAACGGGTTCCCGTTGTAGTCTACTTTCTGTTGCACTTTCCATAGCGTTACCGCTCCTGGGGATTACCCAGCATCCTGCCCTGCGGAGTCCGGACTTTCCTCATTCCAATTGGAACGCGACCATCTACTCAACTCAAGTCATTATAAAATAACATAATTATGCTGTGATTTGCAATAATCATCAAGTCTTAATTTGTAATTCTATCAGGATATAATATTGGGGATCGGAATCCGGGGATTGTCTGAACCACGGATTACGCGGAGAAGAAAGGTTATTGTCTGTAAGATTTTCTTTCAATGTTGATACTCCGGCTCGGTTTCTAACCGAGCAAACCAAGGGTGTGAACAGGATTTTGAAGAATCGGGATCGGAATCCCGAAATCAAGGAATCAAGGAATCAACGGTATGAATGCCTTATGGCATTCCCCGGGTATGAATGCCTTATGGCATTCCCCGGGTATGAATGACATTTAGTCATTCCCCGCCTACAGAAGAGTCTAATGCTTAGAACTATAGTAAGCTTTTGAATTAATGGAACATTTTACAACGGGCGAGGTGACCTCGCCCCTACGATGGACGTTCTTCGTAAACGTTGAAATGTCTCATTAATTATTCACTTTACTATAAATAACCTTGGGACATAGCGATCTTTGACTTTCTATTTAATTTCTGTTATTATCTTCAAATGAAATTTTGAAAGAAATCATAGAATCATTGGATTAAATTTTGGGAGATAGTTTGTGAACCATACGAGGAAAATTGTTGCAATCGGTGGCGGAGAGATAAAATTACTACAAACTGCTGCAATTGATGAACATATCATTGCGTTGACTGGAAAAACACATCCGAAGGCACTCTTTATTCCAACTGCAAGCGGTGATGCTGAAGGATATATGGAGGATTTCCATCAATGTTATGGTCAACACTTTGGATGTGAAACAAATACATTGACCTTAATTCAAGATCCTCCTAAATTAGAGACTATAACAGAAGTGATTTTAGGTTCAGACCTTATATATGTAGGTGGGGGTAATACATACAGAATGATGAAAATGTGGCGACGGTTGCAGTTAGATTCTGTATTATCAGAAGCAGCATCACGTGGAATAGTATTATCTGGACTCAGTGCTGGGGCTATCTGTTGGTTCAAATATGGACACAGTGATTCACGATCTTTTTCCAGTAATTCAGAATGGAACTATATCCGAGTTAGTGGATTAGGATTAATTAACCTAACTTACTGTCCACATTATCATGTCGAGAAACGTGAAAGCAGTTTTACACAGATGATTGCAAGAAGGGGTGGAATTGGGATAGCCTGTGACAATAATGCTGCTCTTGAGATCGTTGGTGATGAATACAGGATTTTGACATCTAATCCAAATGCAAAGGCATATAAGTTATATAGAAAGAGTGGTAATACTATTGTTTCTGAATTAGAATCACAAGCTGAATACACACCTTTATCTGAACTATTGTCACGTGGATCAAATTGAATTATCATGGATATTCCAAAAATTATAGTGATTGGAGAAAATACGCAAGCAGGAACCTACATTCTACGTATTCTACTACAAAGAGACATTGAACTACAATTTGGTCGATTTAAAAAAGGAAAACCGATTCATTTACCAGAGGGTGTTTATACATATGTTGGTTCTGCATTATCAGAAAAGGGAGCGACATCCCTTGCACGTCGACTTGTACGTCATGCTACCCGTACAGGAGATAAACCAGCACATAGTATAAGGGAGGAGATGTTAAATCGATTTCAAGAAATTGAATTAGGACCACCAAACCCATTACCAAAGAATGGAAAGAAATTGTTCTGGAACATTGACCATTTATTAGATTTAGATATAGTAGAAATTATCAATGTAATTGTCTTAAGATCTACTGAAAGGTTAGAGAGCACTATAGCTGAATATTTAGAAAATGCGCCTGAATCCCAAGTTATAGAGAAGAGTTTGGGGGCTAATGACTCACCAAAGAACACGCATATATTACATATCAATGCTGACGAACAATGGTGGTTGACACTTTCAAACAATTTGAAAAATAAATATTTTGAAGTGAATATTGGGTAACTACTTACATTCTTGATATTAAAATACTATTTGAAAATTAAGAATTGAGAAATATATGTACGATCCAAGATTTGATAAACTCGCAAATGTTTTAACAACACATTCAACTAAAATCCAACCTGGTGAATCTGTATTAATTGAAGGCATTGAAATTCCCCAGGAAATGGTGATTGCTCTGATCCGCTCCGTTCGGAAAGTAGGTGGTATTCCACTGGTTGAAATCCGACAGTCCCGA
The DNA here is from genome assembly GCA_964652195.1 of uncultured bacterium. Taxonomy (GTDB): domain Bacteria; phylum Poribacteria; class WGA-4E; order WGA-4E; family WGA-3G; genus MSPOR6. The sequence continues at coordinate 8,317 of CAZZBB010000112.1, forward strand.
ATACAACGCGAAATCATTCTTGGTGGAACTGATGAAGGAATTAAACTAATTGGCGATTATGAATGCTACCGTATGCGGCAAGTACAAGCTTATATAGGTATACGTGGTAGTCATAACATCACAGAAATGTCAGATGTTCCAATTGAAGCAATGCAAAGATATCAGAAGCATTTATCCCGTCCTCTCAATGACATTAGAATACCGAATACAAAATGGGTGGTCTTGCGTTGGCCTCATCCTGCAATGGCACAACAAGCCTCTATGAGTACTGAAGCATTTGAAGACTATTACTTTGATGTATGCACACTTGACTATAGTCTCATGGAAAAGGCAATGGAACCATTAACAGAAATGATGGAGAGGACAGATGAGGTAAATATTAAAGGAGAAAATACCGATTTACGGTTTAGTATCAAGAATATACCAGTAATTCCTTGTGCAGGAGAATATAACATTCCTGATGGTGAATGTTTTACATCACCTGTTCGAGAATCTGTAAATGGTAAAATCCATTTCAATACACCTACTATTTATCAAGGTACAACATTTACCGATGTTTGTCTCCGTTTTGAAAACGGTAAAATAGTTGATGCTACAAGTAATCATACAGAAAAATTAAACAATATTCTTGATACCGATGATGGGGCACGCTATATTGGAGAATTTGCAATTGCATTTAACCCATATATTACCAAACCGATGCTCGATATTCTCTTCGATGAAAAAATTGCAGGATCCTTTCATTTTACTCCGGGTCAAGCCTATGAAGAAGCTGATAATGGCAATAGGTCTGCTGTGCATTGGGATATGGTAATGATTCAAACTCCTGAATATGGGGGTGGAGAGATATACTTTGATGGAGAACTCATTCGAAAAGATGGTATATTTATTCACCCAGAATTAGAGGCTTTAAATCCTGACAATCTCGTCAGATAATATTGGAGAATGTATGTCACAATCACCAAATATACTGTTTCTTTTGACCGATCAACAAAGATATGACTCCTTAGGGTGTAACGGAGCAACGATTTGCAAGACACCTGCAATTGATAGTATCGCAGCAACAGGTATGCGTTTTTCAAAGGCATATACTCCGATCGCCCTTTGTTCACCTGCACGTGGTTCATTACTTACTGGTTTATATCCACATAATCACGGACAACTCTCCAATATGGGTAACTTTAATGGTGTGTTTTCAGATCAGATTCTTGACAAACCTGCCTATCCTCAACTCCTTAAAGACAGTGGTTATAATGTGTCATGTATAGGGAAATGGCATCTTGCTAAACAGGGAGATACAGAGTTTTGGGGTTATGATAAGTGGCATCCCTATAATGAATGGCATCAAATGCTGAAAGATGATGGTATAGAATATAGGATAGATACAGATGCTGTACAACCCTATGAATGGGGTGGTGATGCTCCATTTTATGGTGAACTCTCTCTACCCATTGAAAGAACTATGGAAGCGTGGACAGCTGATAAGACTATAGATCTCCTGAATGGATACACTAACTCTGATAAACCTTTTATGATAGCAGCTAATTTTTTTGGCCCCCACTTCCCTTATGCAGTTCCTGAACCTTATCTATCAATGTATGACCCAAATTCAGTTGAACGATGGGGAAACTTTGATGAGTTGTTCATCAATAAACCTTTAATACAACAGAAAGAGTTGTTAAGATGGAATTCAAGTCATCTGACTTGGGAAGATTGGCAAAAGGTAATTGCTGCATATTGGGGTTTCTGTTCCTTCATTGATGATCAAGTTCAACGGATACTAAATTGCCTTGAAGAAAATGGACTGAATGATAATACGATAGTTATCTTTTCCACGGATCATGGTGATATGCTCGGAAGCCATCGTCTATTTAATAAAGGATTTCACATGTATGAGGAGACACATCACATCCCATTGGTGATTAGATGGAATGAAGTCACTGCACCTGGTTCAACCTGTAATGAATTTGTTAATCTTGTTGATTTAATGCCTACCTTCTTAGAAATTGGGAACGTTGATATACCTGAGAATCTGGATGGGAGATCAATTGTACCCTTGCTTAATGGTGAAACTGTGGATGATTGGAACGATGATGTGTTTGCTGAATTCCACGGATATGAACCGACTCTTGCAACTGTTAGGATGGTTCGGACTGATAATTGGAAATACGTATACAATCCATATAGTGAAGATGAACTTTATGATATGAAGAGTGATCCACATGAATTACATAACCTGGCTAATCATCTCGGTTTTAAACATGTATTACGCCGAATGAAAGACAGAATGGGGAAATGGTTACGAGAAACGAAGGATAACATCGTAATGGAAGGTGGTTGGCAGAGCAACTCATTCGATTTACTTATCTCTGATCGTGAAAGATAAATAGGAAGCAAATATGCTGGAAGAATCAATAGAACATTTAGACACATTTGGGTATTGTGTGATAGAAAACGCCATTCCTGCTGAAAACACGGTAGATATGGAGGAGAAATACTACCAACTTCATAAAGATCCAATCAATAGAGAGTATTTTCAGAATCCAAACGATGACTTGTATCAAACTCTCTTTGGTGTTGCCAATCTTGATGATAGTTGTTGGGATTGTATTGCTCATCCACAAGTATTAGATGTGGTTCGACATTTTATTGGTGATAAAATCCGTCTTGGAGAAGCATGCACAAAGTGGGTAAAGCCAGGAGCTGGACCGGGTGGAATACATACTGATTCAACCCACGACTTACCTAAGAATCTCCCTGAAATGCCCTGGATGATTAATACAATATGGATGATTTCTGATTTTACTGTAGAAAATGGTGCAACTGTTGTTGTACCATTCAGTCATAAATCAAGACGGAGACCAACAGGTAAAGATCTTGCTGAATGTATCCCTGTCCCAATATGTGGAAAACGTGGTTCAGTCTTATTATGGCAGGGAGGAACTTGGCATGGAAATGGAGCAAACACAACAAAAGACCAACATAGAATGGCTCTGAATATTGCATATTATCCAGCTTGGTGGAATCTCATGCGCGAAGGTGGACATCAACCCATTTATCCTGAAGTATATGAAAGAATGCCTGAGGCACTTCAGCGACTGGTCAAGCACAAAGTAGCGAAGCAGAGAGAAGATATTTACGAAAACTAATGCAATTTAATTTTAATAGTTTACTTGGCATGTTATCTTTTTCTCCTTACGGATTCTGGTTTTGGAGATCTCCGTCTGAATTGATATTCATCATATATACGTTCAGATGGCGTAGGATTTTTATCACAGTTGCAATCTGTTTCAATCGGTCTGCTCACTGTAAACTCAACTTCAACGATGATATGTCGTTGTTCAGCACATCCAATAATCAGCATAGACAGTGCGAGAAGAAACAGAATGTATCTCATTATAGTCTCCTATATTTTTATCCGGTTATCAGAAGTATAAAAGAAAGTTTAGACCAAACCTAAAAAGATGAAAAATAAAAAAGGCAGATACCCCAAAATGGATACCTGCCTGTGTAATAATAAGCAAGACGTACACGCTTTAGTCGTCCAGTAATTCAGCAAGCCGTGCGTATGCTTGTTTGATTTCTTTCTTAACTGCAGCAATACCAGCATTGAGATTCTCTATCTCAGCCTCAAGCAGCTGTATTGTATACGCCACCGAGTTATATTGGTAGACGTGCGATTGTCTATAATCCTCTAAGTCTTGTATCACGGCTGCCCAATCTTCACGTTCCTCATCGTTATCAGCTGCAGCATAGGCATCCCGCGCACTTGCGATATACCGATCTGCGTTTTCAATGTTCTGATGGATGTAGGTTAGAGATTGTCGCGAGTTGTCCAGAGCATTCTCTGTCGTTGCTTTTGCTTTTTCTAATCTTTTGAGCTCACTTTCCAAATCAGCGATCTGGTCGAGCAACGCCTCTATTTCCGCATCATTTGCGTTTGCGGTGTTACATAGACTTCCCAGTATTAACAATGCTGTCAGTACAAATAAAAAGGTTGAAAATTTATAGCGTTTCATGTAAACTTTCCTTGTATGTTTTGTCGCGATACAATGCGACAAAATTAAAACAGATGCTACAGTCAGCAGGTTGGTTGATCTCCCCCTGCCGACTGTGGCAATATAAATAAGATTCATTATTTTTCATCTTTTCCCAACTCGTATAAAACTGCATCGGCAAAGTCTTTGTCAAGCAGTTTGTTATGTCAGGTTCGGTGTTACTCGTTGTCCTGCCGAACCTTGTTGATAACCGTCTCAACAAAATCTGAATCCCAGTCTTTAGATAACGCTTGCTGTGCAATCTGAATCATTTCAGACTGTTTATCACGTGGAGTTTTCTCAAGCATTTTACGAATCCCTGAGGCGTATTCCGTTTGTAAAGCGGTTGTCCGTCTTTGGAGTTGTTGCCGTGATTGTTCGGTTGGAAATAGCATTTGATACTCCGTATCGCTGAGATAGGGGCGTATCATCACATCGGGATACTTTTCTGTAAACCCGATGTCAAGCCGTGTGATCTCCAAAGTGAGACTCTCACGCCATAACTGCGGATTAAAGGCGGGTGCTGCCGGCATCTCACTATCGGACACCCCGACCGAATCGGTATTAGGGGCAGGTGAACGATCTTGACTCTCATCGCTCCCAACGGATGGAACATCAACAGGTGAAGAAGACACATCGCTATCACTCGGTGCAACAGACGGGGGATCAACCCCAATGATTTTGCCGTTGTCATCAAAAATCAGATGCTCACGCATCTCGTCCATCAACCGATTAAGACGCTCCATAATTGCGTCTCCCTCGCGTCGACGCTCAATACTTTCTAACTCAAATGCTTCACGCCGCTTTCGAGACGCTTCCATATCAGCTTGATGATCAATATACTCTTGCTCAAATACAGCAAGCTCTGCATTGAGGTCTGCTTCTATTTTTGCTGCAGCATCGGGATCGGTTTTCTTTAATTCTTCAAAATATGAGAAATTAGCGTCTATATCAGCTGAATTGTCCTCTGGTAGCAGATGTGGTGCGTGTTTCATCAAATAATTGCGTGCTTTCTCTTTTTTTTCAAAGATTGCGTTGTATTCTGGATCCACCTCGTCAGTTACGGGTTTCAGTAACCCATTCTCGTCAAATGAGAGGTCCTCTAATTGTGCCATGTAGGTATCATAGCGTGCTTTGACCTGTTCATTTTTGTGGTTGTTTCTCATATAGAGAACCCCACCTGTTAGGAGCAAAAGCACAAAAACGGCTATAAGTCCTTTCACTAAACGGTTTCTCATAATACACCTCTTTTAATTTGGGGGTTGTTGGGCTTCCTCTTGGAGTTTTTCCCATTTGTCTTCCTCTTCCTGATTCTCTTGCCTCACTTTTTCACGACGTTCTTCTTCTGCCTTAATCTTTTTCTCAATATCTGCTATCTTCTCGTTTAACGCCTTAATCTTCTTGTCGCAAGCATTTATCAGTCGTGTTAGATAAGAGATATAATCCCTCTTGCTTTCAAGTTGGCGATCAATAAAGTTATACCTCGCCTTCGCTGCATTATACTTTTTCTTTTCAGCGGACATGGTATCTTCTTCAGTAGCAAGCGCGCTGTTTTTCATGGCAAGGTCAGCTAATATTTCACTATGCCGCGGATTTGAAGTAGAGCCATAACGCAGTATATAACGTAGCTCTTCCGTCAAAGCCTCTATTTCCACACGCAAGCCACTCGCACGCTGACTCGCAGCGCTATGTTCTGCAGCTGCTTTGTTTGCCGCTATTGCTGCTGCACGCTGTTCCTGCTCATCAGGTTGTATCTTCGCTTTAACTCTGTTCCGCGCTTTGAGATGCCCATTTTTCAGCTTCTCTTGCCGCGCAATTTCATCTTCCGCTTCCTTTTTATCCGTTTCCAAAGCCTCGATAGTCTCATCAATAAGCTCTAAGACATCTTTCGCACCTGTTATCCAATTCCAAAACGACCAAGCTTGTGTGGTCACAAGAAAACCGGCAATCAAAAGACAGCAAAGCAGGGCAATGAAAGTGTTACGACGTAAATGTTTATAATACATGATATTCTCCTTATCGGATACGCGGATGTATCCAGTTAGGTTGATTTGAGTTAGGTTGTAAAAATATACCTAACCTTCATCCATCTACACGTTATTTTCGTATAGATTTTATTCTGATTTTGACAGACCCTAAAGGAGATGTTGGTAAGAAAAAGTGAAAAGTATAAGATGCACTCAACACTAACCTTTCGGGCATGCTGGTCCTCATATTCATGTTGTCACAGACTTATGCCTGTGATAGAATGAAAACCAGCCCTGTCATACACATACTATGGCAGTGCTACGCGCGGATGGTGCTTTTATGGTAGTTAGCACTGTCGGCGCGCCCCCAATGGGGGAAGCTTGCCCCGGTGTAACACACGCGAACCCGTGCATTGATAACACCTTGTTTAAATTATACCACTTATTTATTTTCCATGTCAACACTTTTTGATATATCCTAAATAAGGCGACCAAATTGTCAATGTTCGCGATTTTTTGAGGTGGTCTATGATTTATATCGTAAGGAGTATGACGTGCCTCTGTTTTTATCCAGTGGGCTTTGTATCGATATTAGAGGAGCAGGTCTAAGTGTTAGGTGAGGGTAGTTTTGAGGTTCTCAATCGTGATCTTGAGGTCCTCAATATCGGTTTGTGCAGTTTGCAGTTGGGTTTCAAAGGACGATCGCAACACGGGACGTATCGGATTGAATTCATCGGAATACTCTGATAACGCATTTCGCAGCGTATTCGTCGCACACTTATACTTGTACCGCAACTGACTCCAAGACATACCATTTCTGCGGGTACATGCTGCCGATGCAACTTGTTGAGGGGTGAGTTTGCGTGGTCTTGACATCACAAATATATTTCACTATTTTTGATTATATTGCTGGTAAATGGCATAAAGGTAGAGTTTATCCGTTGTATTCAAATACATTTTATGTCGAAATTAATGAAAAGCAAGTAGAAGGAATTGATATAAAGGCTCAGACTATCAGGATTTTTGGACCTGGTGGAACAAGTGATATACAAAAGAGATTAAATGAAGCACTTGTTATTGGTAAAACGATACCTGGCATTAGAGTGCTTGACATTAAATCCCATGGAATTGATCCATACGATTATCTACAAATTAGCAGAAATATGTAGAGGATGATCTTATCGTACCCTTTGACCCGATTGAAACACTGCCCTTACATAACTAAATGCCTTAACATCTGACGTAGGATCCCCTTCCACAGCAACCAGATCAGCAACTTTCCCAGGTTCAATTGTACCAATCTCATTATCCATTCCAATAGCCTCTGCTGAAATCCGAGTTGCAGAAATTAGTGCTTCTGCTGGTGTAAAACCAACTTCAACAAGTAGCTGTAAATCGTAATCAAGATGACCAAAAGCAAGATTATTAACACCGGAATCAGTTCCTGGAACAATACGTTCTTTTAAACAATAATCAAGCATACGTCGCATCACATCCAAACGTCCTTCTGCTCGTTCTTCTTGTTGTTTTAAGACGTTCAACTCCTGTGGTGTAATTTCATCATTCTCTCGTTTCTTCCGAAGTTCGACTATCCGCGGGTAATCTGTCCAAGCTTGAAGAGTAGGACTTATCCATATTCCTGATTCTGCCATCATCTCAGCTATTTTTGGATCAAATCGCAGCTTCCCGTCTGGTTCAAGGAATTCTGCATGCTCCATCAGATCAATACCTGCATTTACAGCACGCACCATCGACTCAGAAGCGCGACAATGGGCAGCTGTAAGACGATGTAAATGATGTGCTTCATGCACTGCAGCATGTAATTCTTCAACGGAATAACTTGCCCGTCCCGGGATAGTCCCTTCAGTTCCACCACCTGAAGCCATGATCTTTATATAATCTGCTCCTTCATGAACCAATCTTCTAACAGACTTCCTTATCTCATCTTCCCCATCAGCAGTTTCATTACACATATGAAAATGTCCACCCGTACATGTAATTGGTCTTCCACTCACCAATGTGCGAGGACCAGGAATATACCCGCGAGCGATTCCTTCCTTCAAGTAAAAACCAACCTTGTTTCTCGCTCCGTGTTCTCTAATGGTTGTAATCCCTGCTGATAGATGCAATTGTAAATTCATCGCACCGGTCAATACCATCATCTCATCCGACTCAGAAAACATCTCCACGTAATTTCGTCCATCACCAGCAAGACTCAAATGGGTATGTCCATCTATGAGACCGGGAATTACACACAATTCACCAAGATCAATTTCTTCAGTATCCGGTGGTAAAGCTTTTGATAATTCCTCGTGATTACCAACCCTAACTATCCTACCATCTGAAATGAGTATTGATTGATTTGATCGTATGGTTGTACTCATTCCATCAATAAGAGATTTACTTTTCACTACTATAGTTTTTTTATCCATCATATTATAAACCTAAAGATACTCGTTAGCGTTGAATGATATTACACTTTTTCAACAAAAGCACAACCTTGTTGAAACCACTCTCTTAGAATTGTATTTTCATTGTAGGTACGATTTGCTATATACCCACTTGCTTTGGTGAGATCTAAGGTTGCAGATATAACTGTATCCCCAAAGAATCCAGCTTCTTCAATTACATTTCCATTCGGATGAATTATCTTTGAATTTCCATGAGACGATCCAGGATCACTTATATCATCAGGGTTTGCCGGGGTGTTTGCCATCACAAGATATATCCCGTTTTCTGTGGCACGTGAAATAGGCATTGCTCGATATGCTGATAACTTCGCTTCAGAGAGTAAACCTGATTCACATGAGCAGAAAAAGCATATCTTTGCTCCCATAGCTGCGGGAAGTTTCACTAATTCTGGATACCTCACATCATGACATATTATAAAGCAACAATCCACACCCGCCAGTTGCACAATAGGTAATTTCCCTGTATTGTTAGTACACCACTTTTCCCCTGCAAGAAAAGTCTTTCCATATCTATATTTCAGTGTTCCTTGTTGATCAATTATTGCTAAGTCATTATGCCAATTCTCCCCATCATGGTGTGCTGAACCGACAATGACTGCAATTTTACGTTCTCTTGCAGCCTTTGCAATTTTTGCTTCTGATTCTTTAAACACTTGTGGAGAAATACTGTTCCAATATTCAGTATCACAACAATATCCAAACAAGCATCCTTCAGGAAATGCAACAACTTCTATATCTTCATCTGCACATGCTTCTATATAATGTAGTACTTTTTCTGTACTTGTAGCCACATCTTTACTTGTAAGTAATTGACACGCTGCAACTTTTATTTTTTCATTCTTCATCTGAATATTTCCTTTTATCAATTTATTCATTAGACTTTTTCTTGAATTTAAAGATTATAAAGATGCCTCCGATAACTATAATTGAATATACTCCTACATATACCCATACATGAATAAAACGTGCTAAGAACATAACTCCGATTAATAATGCTAATGCAATTGAATAAAGTATCATTGTTACGCACCCAGATCCAATTTCTCCCTCAACAGTTTCTTCCGATAGAGGCAAACCAGATTTTGCTTCTGGATATGTAAATACCGAAAAATTAAGTAGCACTAAACCAGGTAATACATAGAAAATGCCGTATATTCCCCAAAAGTAAGTAGATGCCAAAAATGCGATCAATGACCAAGGCATCAAAAGATAGTATAAAGTTGTAGATTCTGCACCTCGCCACATGGCAGCCTTATTGCCATAAGGAGATAGAGAGAGTATCCAATTTGCTCTCCAATGTTGTGAATAACGAACTGCTTGTAAGAATCCAAGAGATAATGTCATTCCAAAATATCCATAAAATGCGATAAATCCAGGGCTTAGACCTAATGCATAATTGTATGTAATAATTTCAATTGGATATATCTTCCGAATAAAGAATATTATGAACATAATTAGCATAGTAAATGAACCTGCCACCACTTGACTAAGGATTTTCTTGTCACGACGCATGTATAATGCACATAAGCAGAAACTGGCATAGGTTTCAGGAATTTTAAAAAATCTTGAAAGTATACTCTTTCTTATACGTAGCTTCTTCCCACTTCTATCTATGTTTTCCAAGAGAAACCCAAGATAAGCAGCATAAGTCTTGGCAATACTCCGAAGAGGAATCAATATCAATATAAGAGTTGATCCTAATGCAACTCCTGTAAGTAATAAATCCCTTTGAAAACCTAATCTATTAATTTTACTGACTGCAAGTGAGACTATACCAGCAAACCAACCTATAGGTAGATAACTCAGGTATTTAACAATAGAATTATAATGGTCTTGGAAGAATTCAATAGGAATTAAATAGAAACTAAGTGGAAATAAAATAGGCAAGAAAAATTGAGCCGATTTCGCGATTTTTTGTAGTTTTTTAATTGAATATAGCTTAGTCAGATAACCTGTCAACGCTGCCATAACACCTATTGTAAAAAAGCCTGATAAAAATGAGACTGGTATATAGACGACAGGAAAAAAATAACGTATACTTGTAAGGTCTTCTCCTTTTAAAAAAATGCCACTCATTGAAGGGAAAGCATTTAAACATAATAATAGGATGACAGATGATTTTAGAATCTGTGTTAACTTCACCATAAAATATGTTCGTGAAGATATTGGTGTATGGGCAATAGCTTGATAGTAGATAGGACTTAGAAGATTATCAAAATATGGAAGTCCCCACATTGCTACAATTGCCATTGACATTGAGACACCGATTATGGTGTAGATAAATACATCAATTCCTAAGAAAACAATAAGGGCAGAAAATATACTGATGAAAAAACTAAAAACACAATATAGAGTGAGTGAAAGTTTAGCAATACCTTGCTTACCCTCACTGGCGCGATCTTCAATTACTTTTTCGTTGTCCATTATGAGTTTATAATGGACAGGGTCTGCCCCAAATTTAACAGCGAATTTCTCAAACATATTACAGTATTCTCATTAGTACGAATCGTTCGTACCCCTATAATTCCTCTTTGTATGGATAGGATCTACCCACCCATTGTTTCATCCTATATTACAGGCAAGATCAAAAAATTCTCCAAATACATGATCAATGATGTATGGTCTAAGTAGTTTCAGTAACAATACGAATAGCTTCGTTGGTTTTATCATCAATCCCAGTAGTCTCAGTTAGTTGAACAAAAATCTCATTCAATGCCTCTTGGTTAGTCTGTTGTCTCAATTCTTCCACAGGTGCATCAGCAATTAGCTTACCTTGATTTATAATTAATATACGGGGACACAACGTTTCTGCAACCTCCAGGATATGTGTACAGTAAAGAATTGTCTTACCAATTTCCGCCAACCGCTTTATTAGTGCCTTCAAAAACGTTACTGTAGTTACATCAAGATTAGTGAAGGGTTCATCAAAAAATAAAACATCTGGATTATGAAGAAGTGCCCCCATTATTAGGCATTTCTGTCGCATACCTTGTGAAAAACTACTAATCCTTTGATGAGCCTGTTCTTGCATTTCAAATAGTTTGGAAAATTCAGTTATTTTATATGTAATGAGTTGCTCATCAAGGTGATATAGCCGTCCCATCAGTTGTAGATGTTCTACTAAAGTAAGATGCTCATATAATTGTGCTTCCTCTGGGATATATCCTACGCGTTGTTTTAAGTCTAATTGATGAGTTTTATACTTAAATCCAGCTACAGATATTTCTCCTGATGTTGGTTCCAAAAGACCAACTAACATCTTCAGTGTAGTACTTTTCCCTGCACCATTTGGTCCAAGGTATCCAACAATTTCACCCTTTCCAATAGTAAAACTGATATCGTCTACTGCAATCTTTTGACCATATTCTTTTGTTAAATTTAATACTTCAATCACATCTCTCTTCCTTATGTATGTTGGAGTTAGAATTTAATGATACCTTATATTTTATATCATAAAATCACCTAAGTTTCCACATATTGAAATTCCTTCCCATTGGGAAGATCAGTTTCCAACCATTTCTATTGTAACCTTGAAAAAGTGCAATGTGTATGGTAATATAGATTATGTAATTATTTAGATTTATGAATAATGTAAAATAGGCACCGGAGACCAAATGTATGCCACGCTGGTTAGTTTTAATATTAATTTTTAGTATTGGATTGACTTGGAATATTACAGGTTTTTCTCAACTTTCACAAGAACAAACAAATCCATCCAAACCATCTAATAATAAGTTATCATCAAAAGTCTTATCATCCAAACTGATGGGTAAAGTCGTATGGGAAGGATTCGATCTTTCGCATACAAATGTTTCTGTATATCGAGATGATAAGTTGAGAGAACTGTATACGAGCGGTTTATCTTTATCATCTACAGGTAGTTTTGAATTGAATGTTGAACCTGGTAGATATTTTATAGTTGCTTATGTAGATCTTGATGGTTCAGGAAAGTTTGATGAAGGTGACGGTTATGGCGTTTTGGGGATCTCTGACTGGGATGATGAAACCCAGAAACATCAGTCAATTGATGTTGGTAGTAATGCAGAGTTGAAAAATATACAGATTCCTATCACTGCGAGGCTTCAACGCATAGATACAAAACAAAAGCTGGTTTCTGCTTCCACATATCAACCAAGTGAATTTCAACAATTTAGGACAGAATTAAGCAAGGCTACATCCGGATGTAGGGGCATACTAAAATCTGATTTAAACCTTACGGGTATAAATCAACAGAAAATTGTCCTTGCTTATACGGATACATCTTGGAAATATAGAGCGGGTATATCTCTTGTAGATAAAGAATCTGGATCTTGGGAACTTCGATTAAAACCGGGTAAATACTATCTGATGGCAATTTATGATAGGAATTCCAGTAACAGACTTGATAATGGGGATGTATTTGGTTTTTATGGTGTACCAGATGTTAAAAAACAGGGAGCATTTCCAGTGCCTGTATTGATTCAACGTAATACTTTTACTGATAACTTAGAAATACATGCTAATGCCGTATATAATACAAAACCAAGACCAGACACTACGAAAATCAATGCATACATTGCAGGTCGTGTATTACCTATCCCGGAACCCGGGAAAAAGGTACGTATAGAAGTATATCCCACTTCAGCCTTGGTAAATCCGGTTGCCAGTGGTATTGCTGACGAGGAAGGTAGATTTAAATTTAAGTTGCCAATTGGTGAATATTATATAATTGCAAATCATGATAAAGATGGTGATGGTCGATATAGTAAAGGTGATACACTCGGTGGTTGGGGAACAAACTCTATTTCTACAAATCCACCCAAATTAATCGTCCTTGAAGAAGGTGAAACAAGAACCATTAATATTCAGATGAGTGCCCAATATGATACAAATGGACAACTCACAGAATTAACTTTTTCTGATCTACCTGTTTTACCAGGAAAATTTGGTGAAAGCAGTCTTAATGATGAAATCTCTGAAGGCACATTGGGTAGTATAACAGGTAAGATTACCTCATTTTTCTCTAATACAGAAATTCCTATGGGAAGTCAGAAAGATTCAACAATTGATGATTTACCAAAACCCGATGGTTTACTAAGTCTTTCAACCTCACCAAAATTTCGTAATCCAACATGGGTATCACTTTTTTTAGATGAAGATGGAACATTTCTTGTTGATGTAGAACCAGGTAAATATTACGTCATGGCTGTGATTGATGTCAATAAGGATGGACAATCTGGCACATCAGATGGTATTGGGATATTTGGCACACACCAACCTGTAAGAGGTAATCCAGCAACTATTACAGTTTTTCCAGGTAAAACTACATCTCATGTAGATATTGACATTATGGCATCTTATGTGGATGAAAAAGGCACAATGGCTGAATTGTCAGATGGTGGTCAATGGAATATAGCGAGGATGTATGGTGAACCTGAAGATATGTTTAAATATACACAGAATGGAAAATCCATTGAAGAATGGATGTATTGGACGAGAGGATTAGGTTTTACATTCGAAGCGGATGGATCTGGGTGGAAACTTAAAGACAAGAATGAATTTAAACCCAATGCTAATAATATACAGCAAGAAACGAAAAAAACTGAATTAGAGAATCAGAATAATAACAATTTGAATGAAGAGAATCCAATTAATGTAAATCAATCAAGTTTCTCTCTTGCTGCAGATAAAGTTTCTATTTTTTATAGCCATGATGGTGTTTTATGGAGGATCGCTCCTTCCAGAGGATTAATTCAATCAGATAATAAACAAGGTGAACAACTCTCGACACTTATAGATTCGCGAGTTGCCCCACTGGGTGCAGGTTTCAATCCATCAGTTTCCGAAAATGGTGCCTTGGTATATCATGATCTTGATAACAATGTGATTCTTCAGGATGTTATTACAGGAAATAGTACAATTCTTTTAGACAGCCGTGAGCTTGCTAATGATGTTACAATTTCTCCTGATGGTGAATATATTGCATACAGCTTTTCTAAAAGTCCTGAACGCAGTCGTATTTTTCTACGACATATCCGTACAGATAAGGTATTCCAAATTCCTTCAACAGCAATGGAGATGACTAACCCTTCATGGAGAAAAGATGGCCAATTAATTGCTTATGCAACTGCTGGCACAATCGAAAATCCAAATTCGCAAGACAATAGAAATATCTATGCATACGATCAAGAAAATAATAGAATTGAACCCGTGGTTATTTCTGCCGCTGATAATGCTGAACCTGCTTGGCATCCATCAGAAACCAACATTCTTGCTTTTTCCAGAAGTGAAGATGGTCAGACACGTCAAATATGGTTAGTGACATATTCATCGGATGGAGAACCTACTGAAAGACAAATTACAGAAATGGGAGGTAGTAAACCTGTCTGGGTTCCACCTAATGGAAGCTGGATCGTTTATGAAAATAACGGACAACTATGGACTATTGATGTTCATAATCCTGGGAGTGAATCTCCCTTAATGAGTAATGGTAAAGTAGTATTTGGTTATCAACCATTTGTAATTGTATCAGAGAGGTAGCACCTTGCGTAAATATAAGACCTTGACCTTTTTATTTTTATCTTTAATTTTTCTTACTATTTTTATCTCTATTGGATCAACACAATTTTTGCTTGTTCCAATGGATAACACACAGACAAATCATCTGAAGGCTTATGGATTAACTTATTGGGCATTAGAAGTCCCCCGCGAATATACATGCTATTGGTGGTTGAATTTTCGGGGTGGTTCATTCGTTATACCCGATGCCCCAAATGTCAAAGTACGTGCTGTACAGATGGGGGTAACAGTTGAAGCAATGACTGGTGCTGAATATCAGACAATTAAAGATACAGTCATTCAACCGGGGAATATGGATGAGATTCTATTAGAAAAAGCCCCTAAAATTGCTGTTTATGCCCCACCAGAAAATTCACCATATCAAGATCCTTGGGATGATGCAGTTAAAATTGCCTTAGATTATGCGGATATTCCTTATGACCAAATTTGGGATTCTGATGTTCAAGCAGGATTATTACAAATCAAGGAATACGACTGGTTACATTTGCACCATGAAGATTTTACAGGACAACACGGTAAGTTTCATGCATCCTTTTCAAGACAGGTGTGGTATCAGCAAAGAATTGCTCTTTTTGAGGAAGCAGCAACAGAAGCAGGATTTAAAAGTATACCAAGGCATAAAGGAGAGACTGCCTTAGATATTGCAGATTATGTCGCCAATGGAGGGTTCATTTTTGCAATGTGTTCTGCCCCTGAAACATTGGATATTGCATTGGCAACTAAGGGAGGTAAAATAGATATAGTTGACCCAGTGTTAGATGCGTCCCCACTTGGACCAGATTTCCAAAAGAATTTGGATTTTGACAATACTTTTGCATTCGAGAATTTTACGCTCTATCCGAATCCTAATAGGTATGAATTTTCTGATATAGACAATCCTAATCCTGAACGGAGTCAACATACAGGTGTAGAAGATTTCCAATTGTTTGAATTTTCTGCCAAACATGATCCTATCCCAACTATGTTAACCCAAAACCATGTTTCAGAAGTTCCAGGTTTTCTTGGACAAACAACATCCTTCAACTTAGATAGAATCAATCCTTCTATAACTATTTTAGCTAAAATTGAAGGTTCAAACTATGCAAAGTATATACACGGTTCATTAGGAAAGGGAACTTTTACATTTTTGGGTGGACATGATCCCGAGGATTACAGACACCTTGTTGGTGAAGGCAAGATACCGACGAATTTAGATTTACATAAACACTCACCTGGCTATCGGTTGATCTTAAATAACATTCTATTTCCTGCCGCTCGTAAAAAGCCACAAAAAACTTAATCTATAGGTATATTACTTCACTCTTCTCCATTACTAATAACTACTGACTAATATTCAGTTATTCTAACAATGAAAGCAACACTTGCTACTTGTAATCTTAATCAATGGGCACTTGACTTCGATGGTAATTATGAGCGTATCATTGAATCGATTAAACAAGCTAAAGCAAAAGGTGCCACATACCGTCTTGGGTCGGAGCTTGAAATAACTGGTTATTCTTGTGAGGATCATTTTCTTGAAGAAGATACACTTCAACATAGTTGGGAATCACTAAGAAGAATTATAAGTAGTGGACATACAGATGATATTCTCTGTGATATCGGTATGCCAGTGATGTACCAAAGTATCCGTTATAATTGCCGTGTGTTCATCTGTAATGGTGAAATACTCCTTATCCGTCCAAAAATGGTATTAGCTACTGAAGGGAATTATCGTGAACCCAGATGGTTTGTTCCGTGGCAAAAAGGATGGACAACTGAAGAGTATCGCTTGCCTTCTGATATACAGGAAATTACTAAGCAGACTACAGTTCCAATTGGGTGTGCTGTAATAGAAACACAGGATACAGTCATTGCTGCTGAAACTTGTGAGGAGTTGTTTGCTCCATTCTCACCCCATATTGAATTAGCTGCCAACGGAGTAGAGATTATATCAAACGGTTCAGGATCACATCACGAACTACGGAAGCTTGATACACGTCTATCATTAATTCAGAATGCTACAGAAAAATGCGGTGGTGTCTATCTGTATGCAAATCAACAGGGATGTGATGGTGGTCGACTCTATTTCGATGGATGCGCATCTATTGCTCAGAATGGATACATTCTTGCTCAGGGTTCTCAGTTTTCTATTAATGAAATTGAAGTTGTCACTGCAACAGTCAATTTATCTGATGTTCGATCCTATCGTGGTTCACGCATGAGTGGTGCTATTCAGACAAGTCGTGCACCTACAATACCACGCATTTTTGCAGATTTTAGTATCTCAGACACTAAAAAACGCAATGTAACTATACCAAAAATCCAGTTAAAAATACACACTCCTGAAGAAGAAATCGCCTATGGTCCAGCGTGCTGGTTATGGGATTATTTAAGAAGATCGGAAGCTGCCGGATATTTCATACCATTATCCGGTGGATCGGATAGTGGTGCAGTAGCAACTATTGTTGGGTCTATGTGCCAACTGGTAGCAAAGTCTATCCTTGATGATGTGCCACATGTTACACAGGATGTTCAGAGGATGTTTGGGGATGAATTTTTAGATAAAATCAAAGCAGATTTTCAGGATGTAATGCAAGCCTCGCAATTTATAGCTAATCACTTATTATATACTTGTTATATGGGAACTACAAATAGTTCACGAGAAACTCGTCTACGTGCCAAACAGTTAGCAAGTGAAATTGGGAGTTATCATCTAAATATAGATATTGATTCTCTGGTAAGCAATCTTAGAAAGCTGTTTAGTAATATAACAGGTAAGACTCCACGATTTAAAACTGAAGGTGGAAGTTTAGTTGAAAATCAAGCACTACAGAACATACAAGCACGTCTGCGTATGGTAATAAGTTATCTCTTTGCCCAAACATTACCCTGGGTCCGAAGTAGAAAAGGAACATTACTTGTCCTTGGTACAGGTAATGTTGATGAAGCATTACGAGGTTACTTGACAAAATATGATTGTAGTAGTGCAGACATCAATCCGATTGGTGGTATAAGTAAAACAGACCTACGTAGTTTTCTAAGATGGGCACAGGAGAATTTAGGATATCCAAGTCTTGAGAACATACTTGAAGCACCACCCACTGCTGAATTGGAACCTATTACAGAAACATATACACAGACAGATGAGGATGATATGGGGATGACCTATGATGAGTTGAGTAGATTTGGTCAACTACGTAAAGTTGATAGATGTGGTCCTGTGAGTATGTTTGAAAAACTCGTTGAGGAATGGGATCATTTTCCTCCATTTGAAGTCGCTGAAAAGGTTAAGCTCTTCTTCCGCTATTACTCTATTAATCGACATAAGATGACTACTTTGACCCCATCTTACCATGCAGAATCTTATTCACCAGATGATAACCGGTTTGATCTACGTCAATTCTTATATAATACACGTTGGAATCGGCAATTCGATAAAATTGATAAATTGGTCGAGGAGATTGAGGAGAAATGAAATCCTATTATCTCCATATTGACAGAATTCCCTCAATAGCAATTGTCTGTTGTTATATTATATTATTTTTCATACCAAACATAATGCATGCAGTACCAAACCCACCTATGGATTTACAGGGATGGGTAATGGATACACTTGGAAAACTTGAGGTATCTGGAATTACAGATGGTTTCCATAGACATTCTTTACCGCTATCCCGATATGATATAGCAAAGATAATCAAACAATCACAGATGAAAATCAATTCAGGGGAAGTTACCCTATCTCAAATTGATCGAAATTTATTGGAAAAACTAAAACGGGAATTCGATAGTGAATTAGAACACATCAATTTATTCAATCAAGAATCTACCACTATACAGGAGTCCGACCTTAGGGTTGATGTACAAATTAGAGGTACAGATGAATTAATTGCCCCTGGCTTACAGACAGGGTTTCATTATACAGTAGGCAACAGAAATAACAAACTAACTGTTTATTCTGAATTAGAAGTATCGAATTTTGAACAGGGACAGGATTTTGTAGAGAGTTTTTTTCTACCAAAACCACCTGCACTTCTTAAATCCGCAGATCAAAGATATGAAAGATGGCATGCCGATTATATAGTTGACTTTAAGCGGAGTTACCTTCAATATATGGTATCTGCGTTTGGAAAAACTAAGTTTGATCTATTAGTTGGGAGAGATTACATCTATTGGGGAGCAAGTCCTTATCAATCAGTTGGGATTTCAGATAACTCTCCCCCCTTTGAACTCATCCGATTAACTGGGACAATTCCATGCAAATTTGGAACACTGAAGGCAACATCATTTTCTACTCAACTCAATTCAACTTGGTATGACGATAGAACAAACCGTTATCTTGCTAAACGTTATTTCAGTGCACATAGACTGGATTATCTTTTCAGCGATTGGCTTGAACTTGGTATATCGGAATCTGTTCTATATGGTGGAGATGCTCAGACAGTGGATTGGCACTATCTAAACCCAATTATACCTTATTATGCAGTGCAATATAATGCTGTTAAGGATGACAATCTCATGTTAGGATTTGATGGATCTGTTAAACCAATAGTCGGTCTACGTCTTTATGCAGAGTGGCTTTCGGATGATTTTCAGTATCAAAGTGATTCTAATGATCCACATGCTGTAACCTGGCTCGCAGGATTTGAATGGTATCCACACCTATTAAAAAGACAATTAGGAGTAAATTCTGAATATGTTCGTGTAAATCGATGGGCATATACACATCTTATACCGGATAACGAATTTACACATTTCGGTACCACGATAGGTCATCCTATTGGAACAGATGCTGATATATTCACAATTGGTGTATCCTATGATGTTACCTCTTCAGCACGGATAATTACTCGGTTTAATCATCAACGGAATGGAGAAGCAGATATTACGGATCGTTTCTTCGGTGAGGACTATCAGAATATGCCTTATCCATCAGGTATCGTTGAAAGACTCTCTGAGTTACGAATTGGTTGGAAGTATAGACCCAATTCAGCATTTTATGGTTCTATTGATTATTCATGGCGTAATATACAAAATGATAAACACATCAAAGATAAAACCCAACAACAGCATCGTGTTGTTTTAGTATTCGCGTATGTATGGAGAAATTAGGGAGGGAAACGACGTATGTTCAAGATGAAAAAACGTGTTTTTATACCTACCTTAATTTGTTTGTTTCTATTAGTGGGATTCACACTATTGGTTCGTGATTGGGTAGGAATCCGTCTGCTGACTTCTACACCAAAGATCCTTAAGTATCGTCCAGTAATTCAAAAACACGCGTCCCAACAGAGATTGGATTGGCGGCTTATCACAGCTTTGATAATTCAAGAATCTGGGTTTAAGGAAACAGCGGTAAGTTCATCCGGTGCGAAAGGTTTAACACAACTTATGCCTGAGACAGCAAAAGAACTTGGAATATCTGATCCGTTTAATCCAGAAAATAGTATTGAGGCGGGAACACGTTATCTTCGAAGTCTGTACGATTTATATTCAGATAGTTGTCATTCTGATCGTATACGAATTGCCTTAGCAAGCTATAATGGTGGTCGTGGTCATATTCAAGATGCACAAGAAATAGCAATTCATCAACAAGATAATCCTCATTCATGGAATTCCCTAAATAGCAGTATTAGCTTGCTTTCTAAGAAGAATAGAGATCTACATAGTAAGGTATGGAAAAATGGCATACCACCTCATGGTTATTTTGAGGGTTTTCGTGAGACACAATCCTATGTAGATAAGGTAATGATGTATTATGACAGACTCTGTTATCTATCTGATGTAGTAAGAAAGTTAGGATTCTATTCAACTTAACTTTCTTCAATCGCTTCTACATTCGCACGGGGTAGAGTTGTTGTTTCTCCATCTTCCAATTCAACTTGTAGTACTCTTACTTCCGCTTCTGTTTCCAGTTTTTGTAATTCAATAGGTAATTTTGTAACACGTCCCAATTTACCAAAGTGTGGTTCTCTGATTACTCTCACCGGACTTCCGATCTCTAATATACCAACACTTTTATCATCTTGAAGATCTTCGCCTTGTGACATATAAGGTATAAGAATCTCTGGACGGACAACACCTGCGCGTATTTGGGTTGCTCCATTAATGGATGTTTTCATTCCTTCCTGTGACTTGAGTATTGCAAATGTACGTTCTGCTATAGCAATAGTTCCAAATCCTTCTGTGATAACAAGTGTTATACCAAGTTCTTCAGATCCAGTTATTGCGACGCCGAGTTCATAACCGAGAAGTTTTCGTAAATCAGCATCATCTATACCACCTGCAATAAGACCTTTAACACCCATATCAACAGCTTTCATGATAGTTTCATTAGATACCAATGAACCAACAACAAGAATTTGATCCCTATGTTCAGGTAATATATGTTCAGAGGTTAAAATCTCATTAGGTGCGTTAACGACGACTACTAAGTTCCCAATTGTTTCACCTCCAACACCGAAAATTCCTTGAATATATGTACCGTAAGTCTCTACAGTAACTCCTTCATTGGGGATTGTTTCAGTGATTTTTCCATCCAAGTATGCTTTTACTTCTACTGGTATTGGTGGTTCACGAAGAATAACCTGTCCTGTAACATCAGATATTGATTCGATTACCCCATCAATTGGTGACCGGGCATGTGACTTGAATAAACCGAAAAGTCCTTTTGTCGATGCGATAATCTCATCTTTTGCGACAGAATCACCATTGGATTTAAGCATATTCTCTTCAATTTCGTTTGGTGTAACACTTAGTAAATTTGCTATATTCACCAATTGAACATTCCCGGGTAAATCGGCTTTTGCAATAACATCCTCAGCCTTAACAAAAGAACCTGTTTCAACAACAACTTCCCCTTCAAGTGGTAGACGCCGTTCTTTTTGAATTATTATACCTTCTGTGACCTTTAGTCCTGGCGTATATGCATGTGCCATTAAATAACCTCAGTATTTATGTAGTATTTCAATGTATATGTTTTGGTATCTATAAATGCATATAATATTATAACACTATCTTAATACATTCTGTAATTGTTTTTATTCTGTGGTAAAATATATCAAAATCAAGAATAGGTTTTATTATGTCAACACAAAGAAAACTATATAATACAGATAAAGTAATGCCTACAACAGAACAACTTGATGCGATTGGTCGCGTTCTAAGATTTTATCCAAGTGTCACTAAACATCCAAATACTCTGACAGTACAACAAATATCAGAATTCAATAGATTGGGTTATTTGAATGGGATAACAATCTTCAATGAAACAGAGATTAGTCAACACCGTCAATACTTTGATTCTTTATTAGAAGATGTCTTATCTCAAGGTGGAAATAGCTACTCAATAATTTCCGCACATATGAGACATGGAAAAGTCTACGACCTCCTGAATCATCCCAAAATAGTATCGTGTGTAAAAGATATACTTGGTGAAGATGTTATTGGATGGGGAGCACATTATTTTTGTAAAATGCCAAAAGATTCTAAAACAGTTGGTTGGCATCAAGATGCAGGTTATTGGCCACTTACCCCTTCAAAAACAATTACAGTTTGGCTTGCAATTGATGATGCAACTATTGAGAATGGTGCGATGCGTTTCGTTGCTGGGTCTCATCACTTAGGACAGTTAATTACAAGGCAGAGCAAGCCAGATGAGGATAGTGTATTAACTCAAATTGTTGAAGATGTTGAACAGTATGGGAATGTTGTTGATAATGAATTGCAGGCAGGGGACATTTCAATTCATTCTGATTTGTTATTACATGGATCGAACGCTAATCCATCACCGAATCGTCGTTGTGGTCTTACTTTACGCTACTGTACACCGGATGTCCAAGCTACATACAGGTGGGATAGAGAAGGGGTCGTTGTAAGTGGTGAGGATAGAAATGGGAACTGGCGAAATCCTTCACGTCCAAATGATGATTAAAAGTAGGAAGTATTCTTGATACAAAGGGAAACTATTTATAATGGATTACAAAATCCTAACTCACTTAGTCGTTCAATCCAATACTCTCGCTTTTTACTACCTGTAGGATTTGCAATCCAATCCGGATGGTATATCGGTATATTCAATAGATTAAATTGTTTGGGAGTATTGGCACTACTCTTGGCTCGATTACGTGTAGCTTTTTCCTCTTCTGAGGTTTTAGGATTACTGTAATACACAATAGTACACATCCTACGATCTTCCTTACCTCCCCAACTTGCATGCCAACACCTTAAATCAAAAGCTACCACATCCCCTGGATTAGATATACATATATAACTCGGTACATCACAGATGTCTAACCCTAACTGATTTATGCTATCCTGTAAATCATTATGTAATTGAAGCTTATGTGACCCAGGAATTATCCGTAATGCTCCTGTTTCAGAATTCACTGGTTCAAGGTAATATGCAAACTTGACTCCATAACAGTCTTTGCTTGTATCTGCATTATGGTCTGGATGCCATGCAGTATTTCCAACATATCGGTTAGCATCAGATACAATACAATAGACATCATCTCCGTATAGCTGCTCAGCTACATCACAAAAACGCCGATCTTCCGGTAAATTCGAGAAGAATGGTGTTTCAGAACTCAACATCGGTAACCAATGCCGACGACTTCCATCAAATGGATCATGATTATATGCTGAATCCATTGCCTTTTCAAATTCATCCTTGATAATATTCAATTCATCTTCACTGAATAGATTACGAAAGACAAGAAATCCGAATGTGTGAAATTGTCTGATCTGCTCATGTGATAGCATGATGTTATCCAGTTATATTATTGCCTTAACTTTATTCGTAATTTTGGACTGTCAACAACTTCTCTGTTTACAATCCACTGTGGCAATTTACCAGAAGCCACATTGATGATACTCTGACAGGCACTTTTTCCATTACCCTCAAAACATTCATCAGTCCAACAGATACTATGAGGTGTAACAATTACGTTATCTAAACTTAGAAGTGGATCATCATCCTCAATTGGCTCAAATTCAAACACATCAAGACCTGCCCCTTGAATACGGTTGTTTACAAGTACATCTGTAAGTGCCTTTTGGTCCACAATAGGTCCACGTGCAGTATTTATCAAATATGCAGTCGATTTCATCATGTTTAGGTATTTCGCATTGATTAATCCGTGGGTGTCCTCTGTTAGTGGACAACAAACACAGACAAAATCTGCAGTGGACATCAATGTTTCCAAGTCGACTAATTCTGCATCTACTTCTGCTGCATCTGTAGGATTAACATACGGATCGTATGTTATATGATTCATACCGAAAGGTTTGGCAAGTTTGAATGTTTCTTTCCCAATATTACCCATACCAACAAGACCAAGTGTTCTTCCAACTAAACCCATACCCATATAATCTTGTTTTTCTTCCCATCGACCAGAACGGGTAAGTCGATCTTTAATCAATATTTGATGGCTTAAAGAAAGTACGAATGTTATGATAGAAGTTGCAACGGGTCTACGCACACCATCAGGAGCAATTGCAAGGAGAACACCATTTTCAGTACAAGCATCTACATCAACTTTATCATAACCTACACCAAATCTTGCAATAATACTTAACTTATTTGCACCAACAAATGTATGAGAGGTTATAGCCGTACCTAAGACAAGTAGGGCATCATATTCTTTAATTTGTTCTCCTGATAAAACAGGAGTATTCTCAGCGATATATTCCCATTCCAATCCTGCATTCTCAAATAGTGGTCTTGCAATGTCATCTAAATCAGAACTTCCATCTGGTTTCATGAAGTCACGAGTAATACCAACTTTAAAATCCTTCATTTCTATTAACTACACCTTGTAATAATTCTATATCATTATCATATTTACTTTTTTAAAGTTACATTTCTGAAGTATTTCCAATTCAATGGATGAAGTGTAAGATTCTTGACTTTCTTATTAATCACTAACACCTGTTGAGCATGTGCTAATGGAACCCAAGGAATATCCTGATGGAAAACATTTTGAGCTTTCTTATATAGCAATATACGTTCATCCTTATCTGATATGCTCCGAGCTTTTTCTAATATCTGTTGCATTTCATCACTCTTATAGAATGCAATGTTACCTGCAGGTTTTTCTGCTGAAGACTTACTTAATAAGAAATAGAGAAAATTATCAGGATCACCAAAGTCTGCACTCCATCCCAACATTGCCATATCATGGTCTCCATATTTCGTTTTCTCAAGATATGTACCCCAGTCATAAGTGACGATATTAGTTTTAATTCCAATTTCCCGAAGTTCTGATTGTATAACTTCAGCGAGTGCTCTTCCATCAGGAATATAAGGTCGAGGGACAGGAAGTGCCCACAGTGTTGATTCAAAACCCTTTGGGTATCCAGCCTGAGTCAAGAGTTCTTTTGCCAGTTTTGGATTATAATCATAATCTTCAATTGAATCGTCATAACTCCATAATGTTGGAGGAATTGGATTTTTGGCTGGGATACCTAAACCTTGATAGAGGTGTTCAATAATAACATCTTTATTAATTGCATGATTTATTGCCAAACGGACTTTAAGATTATCAAACGGAGGTTTTTCCATATTCATAGCTAAATATCCAACACTCATACCTGGTTGCGATAACAAATCAAGTGATTCATCATCACGGATTTGTTGTAAATCATCAGGATTTGGAAATTCCATAGCATGTAAATTGCCTTGCTGAAGTTCGATGAGTCTAACAGAATTGTCTGGAATAGATAAGAAAATCACCCTATCTACATTCGGTCGACCACCCCAATAATTCTCATTTGCTTTTAAAACAATTTTGTCTCCTCTATCCCATTGTTGGAAGATAAATGGACCTGTGCCAACTGGATGATTTGAATAATTGTTGCCTTTCTCCTTTACAGCAGTTGGACTTACAATTGAGAATGGTGTGATTGCAATAGCATAAAGAAAAGGGGCATAGGGTGATTTCAATGTAATCTTAACAATATGATCATCAATAGCAGTAATCTCATCAACTATTTCAGCTAATCCTGTAGCTACCCAATAAGTATAAGATCCTTCAACGTTATGGTAAGGATGTTTCTTTTCGTGTTGTCTATTAAGACTAAAAAGTACTGCTTCAGAATTAAATGGTGTACCATCATGGAATGTAACACCTTTTCTTAATGAAAATGTCCAGGACAGTCCATCTTCTGAACTCTCCCATTTTGTTGCCAGTCCAGGTTCAATTTCTGTACTACCATCTTTGTAATGTATTAATGTATCGTAGATATTATCACAAACTTTGAAAGATTCACCGTCTTCCTCAAGGGCAGGATCTAAACCGACAGAATCACCTCCTCTTCCAAAAAGAAAAGTACCACCTGATTGATGTGAATCAGCAATAGCATAATTTGGAATAAAGGTAAAAGTTAATAAATAAAATAAAATTAAGGAAAATTGGATGATATATTTAGTTATCTCAAACAAATTTGCATTTCTTGTATTCTTTTCTTCCGTATCAAGGTTTTTGATATGCATATTTCTCCTAAATATCTGTCAAAAATGAATAATAATATTATATTTTAAGATATGGTATGTCAAGTCAATTCTATAGGAAAATCAGAGGAATTCAATTGACCAGTTTTTCGTTCAATTTAGAAGATCTTATTCAATTAACAAATCAGATTGAATCCATATTCGTCAATTTAATACCTCTGTTCCGAAAATAAATACAGTTGAGAGAATTGATAACATTGACGAGTATTAGATATTGACGTATCAATTTAGTGATTAACTTCGTTAATTTATTGCTGAGTAATATACATGTTGAACTAACTAATCTAAAGTGTTTGTCTTTATGTATTTCTGTCCGTTTACTTTTCAGATTGAAATCAGTTTCTAAATTATGTCTTCTATTGAACAACTATCGAAAATAATCACCAATACATCACAACCTATTACCTCACGTCGAGCAGCGGTAATTGAACTTGCTGAGATGAGTAGTGTTGAAGCATTACCAATTTTATCTCAAGCATTAACTGATCCTGCTCCAGGTGTCAGGCGTGAAGCAGTTACTGCTTTGTCAAGATATAATGACGATGAAGTCACTGAAATACTGATTAATGTTCTAAGGATTGAAGAAAATGACCTAACACTTTGGACAATTATAGAAGTATTGGGAATTAAAGGAACTGAAACCGCCATACAACATTTAAGGGATCTATTAAACTCCTCAACATCTCCATTAACCCGAAGAGAATTACAGAAGAGTATCCAATTAATTGAAAACAGAATTCCTACTTCAAAGACACACGATAAACAAAATAAAAAAAATGTTGACGTTGAAGAAAGTGAAAAAAGTGATTTACTACAACAGTTTAAAGATAATAAAGTAATTGAAGAATTCGAAGATGAAGACATAGAACAGGATGTTAACGAATTAATTACAGAAGAATTCGATCAATCGGAAATAAATATTCATACAAATGAAATTGATTCTCATATTATTGAAATTGAAGAAGAAGACTCATCAAGTGATAACGATCAGGATACAATTATCGATATTTCTATTGAAAATGATGTACAGATAGAGGACCCAATTTCTGAAGAAACTACTGAATCTTCATACACTAAGGATATTGACGACACTACTGAAATTATCTTTGAAGCTAAACAGAAACTAAGAAATAAGGAAACTACTACACCATCTCTGCCAGTCTTAATTCCAAATACTTCTGTAGTAATCTATGGACAGCAAGAGCATGTATATCAACCAAGTATATTCGATTTAGTATTGCGACCAAATGAATATCTATCTAAACGATGGTTGTCACGGACACGACTTTATATAGTTGTATTCTGTCTATTAATTGTATCAACAATCGCATTAGTCTATTCTCAGGTTCAACGACAACCTCATACCCCATATTCATCACCAACGAATTTAGCATTTGTCACCGATCCTAAACCATATTTTGAGGATGGAGGTCTATTTCTTCAACAAGGAGATTATC
Source organism: uncultured bacterium (assembly GCA_964652195.1). Lineage (GTDB taxonomy): Bacteria > Poribacteria > WGA-4E > WGA-4E > WGA-3G > MSPOR6. The sequence goes on from CAZZBB010000112.1 coordinate 36,298, forward strand.
GTAGAGCAATTGATACGTATGAATTGATACGATATGCAGATAATTTAGATCAATCGGTTTATCCAATTCTGTATAGGAATTTGGGTTATGCCTATTTCCAGGAGAACCGTTATGGTGCAACTGTGGAAGCATATGAGGATTATCTAAAGGCAAGTAAGATCCAAGCTCAAACTTCTTTTCCTACAGAATATGCTTATGCATCAAGTGTTAATTCGTCACTCCAAAATGGCACATCAGATTACATGACATATATTATTCTTGGTAAATCATATAAAAACTTAGGATTTATTGATGATGCGCGATTGACATTTGAAAAGGCAATTGAAATCGCCCCTAATGAAGCAGAAGCATATAGTAATTTGGCTCTAATCTATTCAGAAGACTATCAACAGCAAGATCTACTTGCAGAGGCATTAGGATATGCGGCAATTAAGTTAAACCCAAACATAGCTGCATATCAAGATTCTTTAGGGAGCATACTTTTTGAGAATGGACGATTAAACAAAGCAACAGATTTATTGGAATATGCAGTAAGATTACAAAGTGATTATTATCCTGCCCATTACCATTTGTCAATGCTTGCAATGGAGTCGAAAGATCCAAACCAAACATTAGATATTGTAATAAGAAATATTATAAAAAAATCACGACGCTTAAATCAAACCCGTACTGCAATGTTAGGATTACTTAACTATATCTATGATAAAAAAGCACAAGAAATGAATAGGTTTATCCCCTCGCTTTATCGGCTCCGTGGAATTAAAAAGTGAAAATGAGATCAATAGTATCAAATCAAACCTAAGATTGTCTATTTAATTGATAGATATCACTTTAAAACAGACACCGTCCCTACTTTTCGTCCACTATCATATTCCATTACATAAATATACAGTCCATTGCTAATACCATCTATCACCCATACTTTATGGCATCTATTACCTTCTATATGACTTTCTTGAGAAAGAAGGCTTTTAATTAGATTGCCCGATACATCATAAATGTTAATATTTGCACCAGATGGCAATTTATCAAATGTAATATGATTACCATCTGCAGGATTTGGATATACTATCATATCAATATGGGTGTATGAACCTACTTCTACAGGAATGAATCTTGAAGAATCTTTAATTCCAATTCCATTCTTATCAGTTAGTTCAATAGTTTCAATCTTATAATTGTTGCTTTCATTAATTTCCCCACTTAAAAAAGTCAATACAACCCGTGAATGGGATTGATCAAGTATTGCTGATATTGGTACATTCTTTAATATTAAATTTGGATGAATGTTTGTATCAATAGCAGAATTACTAACCTGATGCAATTTGTATCTTGCTGGATTAGCAGCTGTAATATCCATAGGTCTATTGAATTTGATTATAAGTTGGTTGGGTGGAGAATATATAGCTGAAACAGCTTTCACAGGGGAATTGGCTATCCATTCAATCTTATCAGATAGCATGGACTGTTTTCCTGTATCACTCACGGATTTTATCGCATACCAATAGGGTTGACCTATTTCGAGGTTTGTATTTGTAAAGTTCAATTCCTTAACATCCATACGAATTGGTTTTAGATTATCTTTTGTTTCACCCCTATATATAATGTGATATTTCGTGTTTTCTGAGGATTGCCAACGCAATCTGATGGTATTATCATCCACTGGTTCGGCAATTATATTCCAAGGTGCGGATATAAATTCCATTTTGCCGATAGTATCTAAACTACGATAACTATTTAAGATATCATCAGAATTAAAAATAAGTTCATTTAAGTTATCATTATCCAAATCCGCTACAATAGGATTAAATGTTTGAGTTGCTGGATGATACCAAATTGGACGATAGATAGATTCGTCATATTTAATTAGATAAAAGTTCGGTGGAACAGCGATGCATAATTCGTTTAATCCATCATTATTAACATCCGCAATTGTTATACCTCCATCAGTATCTCGTAATTCGCGAATACGTTGTTCCCACACTCGTTCGTATATATCATTTGCATTAGAGGAGTATACAGTAATAAGCCAGTGTTGCCTTGGTAGATCGAATTGTGTTGTCCATACCTTTGAGACTATTACAAACTCTGGTTTTCTATCACCATCTAAATCACCTGATGCAAATAGTTGTGGAATACCTTCATTGATTTTACCATTCCAGGATAGATCATATTGGTCGTTACTTTCGTTTTCATATATATATATATCCCCATCAACATCCCCAGCAACTATTTCAATTCTACCGTCCCCATCATGGTCACCATATGAAAACCTTGTAGCAATTGTATTGACTCCAGCTGTTGGATTATCAAGTCTGGTAACCAGTCTATAATTACTATTATTGTTATTCTCGTAAACCCAGATACTATTAGAGGCGTCATGACGAGAATAAATTTCTGGCATACCATCCAGGTCTGCATCTACTATAATTCCACCCCATATTCCTTGTAAATGCCAGATCTTTTTGTTGGGAAATTCACCAATCTTAGATTGTTCGAGTAAAAATGTTGTATCCGAATCATTACATAGTAATTCAATCAAACCATCATTATCAGTATCTGCAGTTGTCCAAATCCGTGATACAGTGTGTTGAAGAGAAGCAGTCATTATGAAATTATCATTCCCCTTTTCGTATATTAATGGGATAGATTGATTGTTAGCACCAGTTTTTACTCCAATTATCTCTAATTTTCCGTTACCATCTAAATCCTTTGGAGAAACAATTGCGTGCATCCCAATATCTGCTGATGCAGACTGCAGTAGATTGAATGGTTTAATTTGTTGATTTGTAATTGTAAGAGGGAAGAACAGTCCTGCATTATCATAAATACGGGATTTCCCATTTCGGCTCTCTGCCTTTATTCTATAAAAATAATTACCAGATGATAAACCTATCGTAGATAAATTCGCAATATGCTGTAAATTGACAGAATCTGAATTGACTATACGAAGAAATGAATTCTCAATTTCGTTAGAGTCTATTCCTGTATTGTATATCTCTATAAATCCGGTAGATAATACATCTGTTTGCCATATAACAATCGAATCCAAGTTCCTACCATTTAACCAGATTCCAGCTTCATGGTGAGAAATCAAAGGTGGAGAATGACGTATTTCAATTACACTTTTATCTCTGATCGTTTTATCTTCACCTTTCACACTTAATCTAAGAGTGTAAATTCCTTCATCCAATGATGATGTTTCCCACTGTTGAAGTAATTCACCATGTTTTTGGTTTGTCTGTGTGAAGCCAATTGGAAACCATAGATCGGGTATTTCAGTAACACCATATTCCAACCAATATTGAATGAAACCTTTTCCTCCAGCAATTCCACTGATATCAATTACCCCATGTGTATCAGGTGTTGAAGTCAAAGAAATGTGAGCATTCAGTTGCAGTTGACTTGTTATTGATGTATAGGCATCTACTACTCCCGCACCTACTAAATTCGTGATGGACAGTTCCTGTGCAGCTGATTTAAGCCATTGTTGAATTTGGAAATTGTTACATGAAGGATTAGCAGATATAAGGAGTGCAGCAACACCCGATACGTGAGCAGTAGCCATTGATGTACCAGAACGGATTCGGTAACCATCTATATTAGATGTATCTTGAAGATTAAAGTCTGTACTAATTATATCTTCTCCAGGTGCGGCAATATCTACTGAAGAACCAAAGTTTGAGTTGCCTAATTGTAAATTGTTATCTAATGAAGCTACAGAAATCACATCATCTAAAGCAGCAGGGTAATATGCTCCTGGTTCAGGAGAATTTCCTGCCGCAGCCACAAGAACACAACCCCGATTAAATGCATATTCAACAGCTGCTTGAATTAGAAAGGCGTTAACTGTATCACCTAAACTTAGATTAATAACATTTGCACCATTATCTGCTGCATAGACAATTGCTGCTGCAACATCGTCATTCTGAAGGAATGAACCCAAACCAATCCGGAATCCTGCCCTTAATATCATAATTTTACATTTACTTGCAATTCCTGCTATACCTATTCCGTTATCTGTTTCTGCGGCAATTATTCCAGATACATGGGTACCGTGTCCTGTTTCATCATCTGGAGAATTATCACGTATTGTCCAGTCTCCTTGACCAGGGAGAGTTGGAGCATCACTGAAATCCCAACCATATAGATCATCAACATAACCATTATTGTCATCATCAATCCCATTATTTGGTATCTCATCTGAATTATGCCATAATTTATTTTGTAAATCGGGATGCTTTTTAATAATTCCACTATCAACAACACCTACGATTACCGATGGGTTTCCTTGTTCAATATTCCACGCCTCAGGTATATTAATCGCCCTTAGATTCCACTGTTCAGAATATCTTGGATCAGAAACTTTAATATTAGAACAGTATTTCTTAAGATAATTCATCTCTACCGATTCAACAAGTGCATTGTCAACACAAAAATTCAGTTTTCGTTCAATATTAACACCTTTTGAAAATGTAAGAAGATAGAAATCATTTAGTAATGGATGTTGTCCCCCTGGAGTTTTTGGAGAAAACACTGGGGAAATCGCTTCTACCTCTATTTTTTCACAAAATGACTTTACTTGAGCAAACGGAGTATTAGACCTAAAGCGAATTACTAATTCTTGGGGTGAAGAATGGGGTTTACTACTATATCCATTATCATTAGTTGTAGTCTTGATTGAAGATTGATCTGAAATGACGGGATTTATACTTGTAGTGATTAGAAAAAGAGTGTAAGTTATAATTGATATAATACGCATTGGATTTAATAGAGTTTTAGTTTCTTACTATGATGAAGTAACTATTAACTTTCTTCAGAATATTTAAGATAGACCTTGAATTGTTTTTATCTTCATTAGAATTGCAATTTCGATATTAATTTGCTATAGTTTATCAGTTAGAATTTCTTAAAATAAGTAATTTAGAATTAGTTCTGTATAGTTATATTTTCTTTGTGGTGAAAACACTATATATAGTGCATTATATCAATTGTATGGAAATAATGAACTATACAATTGATATAAATTGAGTTAGGAGTAAAAATGAAAGCATCAGAACTGATGGTTAAATGTTTGGAAAATGAAGATGTCCAATATATATTCGGTATTCCCGGCGAAGAAAATATGGATCTTATGGATGCGCTACTTGAATCACAGATTGAATTCATACAGACTCGTGATGAACGCGGGGCGGCATTCATGGCGGATGTGTATGGTCGGTTAACGGGTTTACCAGGCGTATGTCTTGCTACACTTGGTCCTGGTGCCATGAATCTTGTTACTGGTGTGGCAGATGCAAACATGGATAGAGCACCACTTGTCGCAATAACAGGACAGGCAAGTTTAGATAGGATGCATAAGGAATCACATCAGTATATGGATGTAGTTTCTGTTTTTAAGCCAATGACAAAGTGGAATACACTCATCCATCTACCTGATATCATACCAGAATCAATTAGTAAAGCATTTAAAACTGCTATTAGTGAAAAACCTGGGGCAACACATATTGACTTTCCCGAAGATGTCGCAAGTATGCAGATTGATTCTGAACCCATGCGACATGATTTTCCGAGTGAAGCGGAACCAGTAGAAGCATGTCTAAAACGTGCTGCACAACTCATAAATGAAGCCAAACAACCCATTATTCTTGCTGGAAATGGAGTTGTACGTCAAGATGCATCACGTATTTTAACTCAATTTGCTGAATTGACAAACATTCCAGTTGCACACACCTTTATGGGTAAAGGGTGTATACCTTGGACGCATAGACTTTCTTTATTAAGTGTTGGATTACAAGCACATGATTATGTTTCTTGTGGTTTTGATAGAGCTGATCTTGTTATTGCAATAGGATATGATATTGTAGAATACCATCCCCGCCTTTGGAACCCTAATCAAGATAAGAAATTAGTACATATTGATACTCAACCAAGTGAAAGTGATTCTTCCTATGTCACTGATGTAGAAATGGTTGGAAATATAAAACAAAGCCTTAGACATCTGATGAGAGAAGAGATTTATCCAAAAGACTCTGAATATGCATCGAACACGTTAAGAAAGATTATCCTTGATCAATTATCTGAATACAGAGATGACAAAGAATTTCCTATAAAACCACAGAAGATCTTAAGTGATATACGTTCTGTACTGGCAGAAGATGATATCCTGATTTCTGATGTTGGCGCGCATAAAATGTGGATAGCAAGGATGTATCCTTGTTATCAACCAAATACATGTATTATTTCAAATGGATTTGCTTCAATGGGAATCGCAGTTCCTGGTGCATTTGTTGCCAAACTTATTTATCCTGAAAGAAAATGTTTGGCAGTCTGTGGTGATGGTGGATTTTTAATGAACTCTCAGGAGATTGAAACTGCGACACGGGTTGGTGTTCCATTTGTTACGCTCATTTTCAACGATGAAGCATACGGACTCATCGAATGGAAACAGATGAATGATTTTGGAAGACCTGCACATATAGACTTTACGAATCCAGATTTTGTTAAGTATGCTGAAGCATTTGGCGCAAAGGGATATCGAGTAGAAGGAAGTGATGAATTGATACCAATTCTAAATGATGCATTTCAACAGAATGTCCCTGCTATCATAGATTGTCCTGTAAATTATGCTGAAAATTTGAGATTAACGGATGAGTTAGGACAGTTAACTTGCCCCATTTGAACTTTATATCTTAATTATCAATGAACAAATTTTACACAATCTTGTGTAAAATTGGTATATAAATACAATGTATATTTTAGAAAGGTGATGAACTGAAATGGCTTTTTCAACTATTGAATGGGATAATGGAAGAATTAAATTAATTGATCAGACATTATTACCAAATGAATTTAAACATATTTATTGTGAAGATCTTTCATCAATATGGGAAGCGATTAAATCCTTACGTGTTAGAGGTGCACCGGCAATAGGGATTGCTGGGGCACTTGGTGCTGTACTCGGTATATGGGATTCATCTGCGGACACTTATGAAGTTTTTTCATCAGAATTAAAAGAGGCAACCGACTACCTTGCAACATCAAGACCAACTGCAGTAAATTTGTTTTGGGCACTTGATAGAATTACACGTACTGCAGAAGAGAATAGTAAGTTAACTATCTCAGAAATAAAAAATATACTACTGGCTGAAGCACATTCTATAATTGAAGAAGATAAGGCAATGTGTCGCGCAATTGGAAAGCATGGTATGGCTTTACTCAATGAAAATGATACAATTCTTACACATTGCAATGCAGGCGGTTTAGCAACATCTGACTATGGAACCGCTTTGGCAGTGATGTTTAGTGCTCATAAAGCCGGTAAAAAGATCAGTGTTTTTGCTGATGAAACTCGACCATTATTACAAGGTGCACGATTAACTACATGGGAATTAATGCAAGCAGGTATTGACGTTACACTTATATGTGATAATATGGCTGCACAAGTAATGAAAGAAGGAAAAATCCAGAACGTAATTGTAGGGGCTGATAGAATCGCAGCAAATGGAGACACTGCAAATAAAATTGGGACATATAATGTCGCAATCCTTGCCGATGCGCATGACATCCCATTTTATGTTGCAGCACCTACTTCAACACTTGATTTTAATCTTAAAACAGGTGCTGAAATTCCAATTGAACAACGTTCTTCGGAAGAAATTACGGAAGGCTTTGGTAAAGTAACAGCCCCAGAGGGAGTAAAAGTTTATAGTCCAGCATTTGATGTTACACCTGCTTCTTTAGTCACAGCAATTATCACAGAGAGAGGCGTTGCACACCCCCCATTTACTGAGAGTCTTAAGGCAATGGGTTATCAGTAGTATGACTATGAATATTTTATGCTGCTTTTGCAATATTACTCCGTGTACCCTCAATATCGAAGCATTCATATTGATTCTTATTCATAATACGATCTGCAAATACCATAGCTTGTTTCTCAGTTAAATATCCATCATTAATTTCATCTTCAAGTGCCCGTCGAATTTCGTTTCTTGCCTGAATTGCATATGCCATAGCACTTGTAGGCCAACCCGTGTCACCACCGAAGGCAAATAACTTATTTGATGGTACAGCATGTATGCATCTACGAAGGAAATCTCGGGAACTATATGGATCAATGCTCCATGCCCAACAAAAATCAACCCATATATTACGATAATGTTTTGCCAAAGCCACCAACTCATCATTATATGGGTATGAGATATGCATTAATACAAATTTTGCCTCTAAGTAACGAGAAAATAATGCACACATATTTCCTGCTGGAATACGACTAACAGGCATACGATCATTCCCAGCATAATAACCTGTATGGATTTTAAATGGAAGGTTATGTTCTATAGTTAGTTCTACGCCCCGAGCCCAACACCAATCCCCCAGACAGAGGCGCGTTTCTACATCAGTTTCTTCACTCGATTTAGTCAACACATTCTGCAATGCTGCTGATGCTTCTTCATCTGAACGTTCTACCCAATTCAGTGTGCGATTATATGCATGCTGAGATTTGACTGCAATAGCATTTGGACCGTGCTTAGCAAACAGTGCATCCATACTCGATTTAAGTGTAGTGAGATTGATCACATCAATACCTACTTCTGCATGAATACTCTTCGGATCTATTTGTCCATTACAGAATGTTGCCCAAGATAAATCATATAAGAAAAAGTCTGGTCCAGAGGCATCTGGATCACAATTCCATCTAAAATCATCTGTTTGAATATGGTCAAGATTCGCAAGGTCGTGTAAAATTTCATAACGTTTCCCAGGAGTTTGAATTTTATTGACTTTATCCTGGGCATTAGCGATGTTTTTACCTGTAAGTTCATCAAGACCATATATATGTTTAGCGATGAGACTTACTGCTTCACCATAACCTGTAAATTGTGTTGATTCCCATGCATCCCGTATCCCTTCAAACCTTGATTCTATGTCTTTAGATGCATCCATTAGGTTACTCATTGCTTCAGGTGAGGCACCAGCAGTATTTAGATCGGCGGGAACATAATTACCAAATAAATCTTGAAGTATGTCAGGACCGTTTTCTACCCAATCATTTTCACGACGCATATGTTCATGTGTATCAACTAAAGGTATAGACTGTATATGGTGAGTTAAATCTGTAGGCATTCGTAGACTCCTTATTATCATGTTGATAGAATTTCAGTACTATTATGATATATTACCAGAATTGAGACTTCTCAACGAAATGGTTATATAGTTTTGATAAATTCGATTGAAATGGAAATTCAACCTTGACAAATGAACTTAGAATAATGTACTATAATAACAATTATAAAAGTATAACTTTATTTCCATATATTCTTTGAATATGTGTAGAGGTATTTGTGTATAGGTATTTTTATATTAAAGTTTGACTTTTATTCTATTATAGGTAATATCTTTTGTTGTGTCAAAAGAAACATAGAACATATTAAAGAAGAAATGAATAACTTCCAAACATTCCCTCCATCAATAAGCAATAACTTTAGACATCTTCCCAATTTCAAGAAAAATGCAGGAGCATAAAATGCCTACAGGACGGATTAAGTACTACAATCCGGATAAAGGATTTGGATTTATAGCTCAAGATAGTAGTGATGAGGATGTATTTTTACATAGTTCTGCAATTAAACATGCGGAATATGAAGAGCTTCGAGTAGGACAACGTGTAAAGTACAACATCGTAGAAGGTGATAAAGGATTAGTTGCCAAAAATGTTGAAGTTTTACTGACACCAACAGAACGTAGATGGTTACGACAGGGAAAAACAATTATACCGCGCGGTTACTCTGGTTTTCCTTCTCAAAATCAAGATCAGTATTTTGATAGCGATACAGAATATTCAAAAGATATTGATGGTGTCAAAGTAAAAAACTACACTTATACTGGTACAGATGAAAATCAAGAAAAAAGCCGTTCTGATGAACGAACTGTACCTACAAAAATAGGTAAAGAACATACCTCCAGACAATTGAGTTTTGGCGATCTGTATATTCTCAAACAGATTAACTTTGAAACACCTATGTTTTTCTCTCTATTCGATCATTTACAGTTACCCGCCATAGTATTACAGATGACTCTCTCTGGATTGACTGTAAATTCAAATGGAAAGGAGATGGTAATACCAAAAAAGGACATAAAATATTGCTATAAAGATGTAGATGCTGAAAATGTCCATGCATTATTGATTTTTAAAGAAGATATTAAATCACAACAACTAAAACCGATCGAATCACAAGAGGATAGTTATATTATTGATTCAGAAATGATCCGTCGCGCGAGGAAGGATGGAATTTTAATAGAAGTAATACTTAGAGAAGGTGAGGTTTTTCAAGGTACAGTTGACTGGATCAGTCCTTATGAGATAAAAATGGTCTTGAAAAACGGTTCAAAGGTAGTAGTATTCCGTCACGCAATTTGTGCTTTTTCAGTGATAGATGGGGAGATGTAAAATGTCTATTGAACCTGATCAGGTAATGACTAAATATAACCAACTTGTATCCGATATTAACCAAGATGTAGACCGGATCCGTGAAGAATATGGTAGGTATCCATGTCCAACAGATTGTTTTCAATGCTGCAATAACACATCTACTATTCCAATAAGTGAAGTTGAGGCAAGAGACTTAAAAATCGGATTAGATGCTTTACCTAAACAGGTCAGGATACATATACGTAAAAAAGCACTACAGACTATTAGGGTTTTGGAGACTAAAGGTTTTAATTTAGATTCAATGTTAAAAGATTCTGGGATGGATGCGATAAATATAATAAAAGGAAAATCCTATGGACAATGTCCAATGTTAATAGGTGGGGTTTGCTCTGTATATGAACATCGTCCAGTCATTTGCCGTGTATGGGGATACCCGATTGATAATGGTAATGAATTGGCTTGTTGTAGGAAAACATTTATAGGGCAACGAAGAGATTTTAATCCTGTAAAATACTCTCTATATTGGCAGAAATGTAAAACTCTAAGCGAAGATCTTGGTGTATTCAAGAAAACACCATGTTGCTATTTAGTTTCACAACTGATAGATGTTTAGATAATTAGATTGAATTCCATTACTACCCTTCCCTAATTAGTATGCAAAGAATTCAGTCAATCTTTTATGATTCAATTAATTCACGTAAGAAATCGTAAGTATATATACCTGTTTTGTGTCCGTCACTCCACTGAATTCGAATAGCGTATCTACCAACCTTCTGTATACTCACTATTTGAAGTTTTTCCCAATATTCCTCTGTTGGTAATACGCTTAAAGGATTTGTATCATATCTATCTGCATCACATCTTGCACAAGGACAATTTTGTCTTAATAATCTGTAGGTGCATTCTGATTCTACCCCATCTTTCCATTCAATATATAAACTGTTCGGTAGCCGTCTGATTTTAGTTGGTTGATATTCATTCATATTGGTTCAATCAAAGTATATCTGTTTATAGGATTCTCTTAAACCATTGGATTAATTCTAAGTTACAGAAAGTAATCAGCATTAATTTGAGTGTAATGTTCCCACTCATCCGGAACATCTTCTTCCATAAATATTGCCTCGACAGGACACTCAGGTTCACATACACCACAATCTATACATTCCTGAGGATCAATATAGAGTTGATTCACCAATTGATATTCATCTGGTTTATCAATTGAATTGGGTTGTATGCAATCTACAGGACATACATCTATACATGCATTATCTTTTAAATCAATACAAGGTTCGCATATTACATAGGTCATATTTTTTCTCCCTACACAATAGAGTTTCGTCTTTATGAACTATGTGTAACTACATTCCTGACAATATCATAAGGAGTTAGTGATGTCAATTGTGTGAAAAAGCAGCATTACACAGAAATTCCAAATTTGGTATTCCAATATGTAATAATAATAAATATAGAATTAAGTAATAAACATCGATTAATCTACAGCAACAATTGAGATTTTCCATTTCTCAGCTTGTTGATAAAGAGTATCGGGTTCCATAATAAAGGTTCGGTTTGCTTCTACCGCTAAAACGCTGCCTTTTACGGAGTGAATTGTCTTTAATGTTTCCATACCTACCGTAGGAACGTCAATACGGAAGTCATGTTCTACTGATGAAGCTTTAACAACGATAATCCCCTTACCACCCAGTTCACCACCCCTACAGATTGTAAGGTCTGTTCCTTCAATAGCTTCAATAGCCAAAACAATCTGATTCTTAATTACAACAGTCTGTCCAATATCAAGGTTAGCAATCCCTTTAGCAACTTTGATTCCTAAATGTATATCTTCCCATTGGTCCATGGTAGGTTTCCGTTTAGTAAGAACACCTGGTTCTGGTAACAAATGTGTGAGATAATAATCCTGGTTTAAAATTGAGAATCCTGACTCTTGAAAGTGTCTAAGGATAGCGGATACGATAGATGAAGGATTATGACGATTCCGTGCCAAAAGTCTAATTGCTGTTGTATCAATTTGAAATGGACTTAATAGTATACTTGGGTCGACTTTCCCAATGAGAATCAAATGTGTAACATTAAGATCCAAGAGCTTTTGTGTAATTTTTCCAATCTGTCCAACTGCATATTCATAAGTTTCACATTGTAAATCTATGTAACGATGTTGATCTTGATTTGAAACCTTAATGATAACGGGGTGTTGTCCTTGATCTATTGCACACTTAGCAACAATGAATGGTAAATCACCAACTCCAGCAATTATACCTAATTTATCAACTTCATTTCTCATAGAGCATCGTATTGAATTATAACAGGATGTTAACCAGCTCGGAATTATGTATGTCTAATAGCATCAATTGGAGCAAGTTTAGCTGCTTGACTCGCTGGATAATAACCAAAGAAGATACCAACCGCTGTTCCTGCTGTAACCGATGTCAAAACCGATTTTATTGTTACTACGGAAGGCCAACTAAGGGCACCATTCATAAATTTTTCAACTGCCCATGCAAAACCTTGACCTACAAACGCTCCTAATACGATTCCAAGTATACTTCCAATGAGACACAATAGAATAGATTCTGTAAGAAATTGGAATCGAATATGGTATTTCTTTGCTCCTACAGCTTTTCTCAATCCGATTTCAGGTATTCGTTCTGTTACAGATACAAGCATTATATTAAGAATACCTATACCTCCAACAATCAGTGAAACAGAAGCAATTATTACTAAGACCATCTCAATAATAAAGATCGTTTTTTTCGCACTTTCAATACCTTTCTGTGCTTGCCATGTCCTAAAAAATGTATCATCCCCACCATGGTTGCGTCTGATAATGGTTTGAACTTCCTTAACTGCCTGATCGACTAACAATGGACTCTTGGCTCTAACCATAATATGACCTACATTACTGTGTCCCCAAAACCGTGTTTGTGCTGTTGTAATTGGAATGAATATCATATTGTCATCACTCTTTCCTGCCTCTAATCCTGGTCCTCGACTCTCCATTATCCCAATCACATTATATCGTTTATCATTAATCGAAATTTCTTTTCCAATTGGATCCATACCTTTGAATTGTTCTTTCCAAACTTGAGACCCGATCACACAGACTTTATTCCATAAGTCCATATCTGTATCAGCCAGAAATCTACCATACTCGGTATGCCATTGACGAACGGCTTGATACTCTACAGTTGTGGCACGCATGTAAGTTTTCTGGTGTTTTCCCTGTACTTCCAGGTCTATGTAATAACTACCCTCTACTGTTGCTACTTCTACCGATGGACATTGCTCTAACACATCTCTTAAATCATCCATATTTAAATAGTTAGGACTTGTATTTCGTTGCCAACGATTGTTCTTTCGGATATATCCTGGTCTATAGACTCCAAACATACTTGGCCCACCAATTTTTTCAAACTCTAACATAATGAGTTTTTCAGCCCCGGCTCCCAATGACATCATTGCAATGACACCTGCAATACCAATAGTAATTCCTAACAATGTAAGGATTGTCCGTATTTTACTGGCTTTTAAGGCAGATAGTGCGGTTAGAAGATTCTCTAAGATTCTCATTGAAATATATTAAGATCTATGAAGCGAATTTATATGTTAACGTTTATACCTATTGTGAATCTATAATACTGATGGTATAATGTATTTTATAATTCTACTCTCCTCTTGTAAAGTATACTATAAAGTCTCTATAATATGCAACCATCTTCAGGTATAAAAATCAGTGGACTCAAATAGATTCAATTCTTACCTAAATACATTCTTACAGTATCCTAAAAAAGGAAATTCCATTTTTCATCAGTCAGAATTACAGAGAATAGCTGAGATCGGGAATAATGTATGGATTCAATTACCAAGTAATCTAATCAAAACATGTTATTATTTGAATGTAATCGAATTTAATTTTAAAGAATCTGATACAGCCAATATCATAAGAAAAGAATTATTAAAGGCTTCTACAGTATACGATAGAAAGAAACATGGAATGCCTTATAGTGGGTTTTTTCTTGTTAGTGAATCCCCTATTCGCGGATTATTTTATGACATTACAGAATATTTACGCGACTCTATTGATACTGATGAACATGTTCTTGATAGACTTCGCGGAAGAACCGTTCTTTACATATATCAAACTGATGTAGGTAATAAGGATTTATTATCTGACACTGGAGTAATGGAATTTATAGATGAAACACTAAATAGCTATGTTGAATACTATGGTATAGACTTAATACTTGGTTTCTCAGTTGAATTACCTGAATATTTATCAATCTTTTATAAGAATGGTTTATCGATTCCTTGGACAAATTATTTTTATGAATATATTGAGAATAACATACATTTAGTTGAGAATGATTTCTCGTCTCACCATGATCAATGCTTATTACCATCGCTTTTTTATGAAACCCACAACTCACCTATCGTTAGAGATATCTACTGGCAGAAGCTAACATCACAATTCTCAAATTGCTTTCTTGATTCTGTCAATTCATTTTGTAGAGAAAAGAGTATTCATTTTGCTGTCACACTTCCTGAAAGTGCAAGATGGTTACAATTTGACTTGGGTACGCTATTAAGTAATATTGATTACCCAATCCTAATAGCAGATGAATCTGATACTACACGACGTTTTGTTGTTTCAAAGTCAATTTGCAGTAATTCACACCGAGCTGGTATTGTAAGAAGAGATAAACTGACCACGCTTCCTTTTCTCGATGATGCATCAAAAGGATTCAGTGAATGGCTAAGTCTCGATTATCGATCTATTCAAACTAAATCTAATACAAGTAGATATATCCATCAAAATCTAATTGATGGATACCCAATAAGATCTATATTCATTTTATCCCCTATACATAGTCTTTGGATGGAGCCAAATGAGAAAAAATGGAATAATATCACTGGTGCATTTGCATGGTTATGTGATACTGTTTGGAAATTAGGGTATGATTTTGATATTGTCTCAGAAAAACAGTTGTCTACTGCTGTAATTAATAGTTCAACTGGAACAATAATCATCAATGATAACCATTACCAGCTTGTTCTACTTCCATCGAGTATTTCTTTACATGAAAATTCAGTCCAGCGATTAACAGAATTTACTAAATCTAAAGGTAGAATAATTGCTAATACTCCATCACCGTATCTACTTAATGGAAAAATAGGGTTAGCACCTTACAAATTAGAAAGGTTGATTTTTGGAAGATCAACCTATTTAATAGATGGTACACATAGTGAAAGAAGTCAAATGTTAAAAAGATTCTTGAAGAAATGGGTTAACTTGGATATTCGTGTGTATTACAATAAAGAGGAAAATACAGTTGATGAAATAAAGGTTCATCAAAGGAAAATAGAAAATGGAGATATATTCTATCTGTTTAATTCGGATTTTAAAAGCGTGCATGCAATTGTCGAAATAATGGGAGAAGACAAGAATATAGTAGAAGTTGATCTAAAAACTGGAGATACAATAAAACCTAAATATTGGAAAGCTAATAAGAACATTTATCATGATTGCATATTTTCACCGGGACAGGCACGTCTCTTCATAGCTAAAAACACTAAAAATATGACATAATCAATCTAAATTAATATCAAGCTAATTGAAACTATTTATTCTTAAGAGCTGCGTAAATAAATTTTCACTATAGACATCAATTTAAGTATTAAACTCTTGTTAGGAGAGGATTACGATTAACGATCTAATACCATTTCTGATAATTTAGGCTCCCTAAATGTAGTATAAACTTTCAGTTTGTACGGTATTTTAAGACACGTGTAACAACTGTTCATAGTATAAAAATTATAGAAATGGTATCAGATGAATACCAAAGATTCATTACGTTCACACTATAGTTATAAATTTATTAACACGTGTGATTCGTGGAGAATTGGTATAATTAAAATTATAGACCTTTATAGAATAAGGGTTCGTAAAATGCTCCGTGAAGGTTTCCGTGAAAGTACAATCATCTCTGAACAATAAATATTAACACATTTTCCATATATAGCATAATTAGGTATATTATCTTACTTTGAAAGTATAAGTAGCGTTTTGAGATATCTATAGTTTAGAGAGAAGGATTGTCAGATAGGAAATGGTCGGATTGAAGTGTGTAAACATTTATGAGATGGTAGGAACAAGTATTACCACAGTGCTGAAGTAGCATTGTTTCTCAGAATAATTCTTGAGATAAACATTGGTATCCAGATTCAATACCAGTATAATGTTTAGTGACAGAACTTTACGCACCCATTCATAAGTAATTGATAATCACTCTATGGATTGATATAATATAATATAGAAAGTACTACAGATTGACCAGCACCTATCTCCACAGGTTTAAATGAGTGGGAAATCGACTGATCTACATTATCTGAAGGAAGATGTTAGAATGAATATAATTGACAAATTATTCTTGATGAGTAAAATGATAATATACCTTTAGTCTCATATCTTGATTCTTGTATTCTTTGGAAAAAAAGATTATATTAAAGTTGCGGAGATTCTAATGAATTTAGAAACAAGCATAATCAAAGAAAAAGAACTCCCAATTTTTCCATTAAATGTTGTACTGTTTCCTGGTGGTTACTTACCTCTTCACGTTTTTGAGCAACGATACCGTGAAATGATAAAACATTGTATCAGAGATGAATCATCCTTTGGAGTAGTAATGATTAAAGAGGGTGAGGAGACTGGAGATTCTGCTATACCATGTAAAATCGGTACAGAGGTAGATTTAGTTGATGTAAATAGATTTCCTGACGGTCGTATGAACATTATGACTTCTGGACATTCCCGCTTTGAAATCCTTGAAGTAAATGAAGATATGCCATACTTAGTCGCACGGGTTCGTATATTAGATTCATTCGAGGCAGATGCTGATCCTAATCTGTCGGATGTAGCAGCTGAAACCTTGGAGGTTTATAAGGAATATGAAACTTTATCAAGTTTCCTAATGTTTAGTTGGCAACCACCAGATGAAAATCCAGAACATCCTCAACAATTAGCCTATCAAATCGGTTCACGTTTACGTTTACCTCTTATGGAAAAACAAAAGCTTCTTGAATTGAAGTCATTCGAACAACTTCTTAGGAAAGAAATTAAGATTTTGAAACATCTAAATCAACAAATTGCTTTTCAATTAACTGCACGTAATAACTAATACAGCAGATTTTAAAAGTTAAATATACATACCATTTTATGAACTCTGAAGTGAATGTTGAGTATGAATTTAATATAAACATAAAATTGACAGATTAATGCAATAGTTTCAATGGTATTTAAAGCACCAATACACCAATTTACTGATACTCAAGAGATAAATATCACCCCACGACAATTTTTGTATATTAGCAATATACTATCAGCATTTAGACTGGTAATTGTTCCATTACTTTTTATGTTAATATATCAGAAAAAATATACTATAGCGGTAGTTATTGGGTGTATAGCAGTTATTTCTGATATTTTAGACGGTTTTTTTGCACGTTTACTTAACCAGCATTCTGAATTAGGATACATTTTAGATCCTATCGCAGATAAGTGTGCCATTGGTGCTGGTATCTTTGCACTTATCTTATCCAGTCCAAACTTAGAATTTCCAATATGGGCATTTTTTGCTATTATATTACGAGATTCTGCTATAGTTATTGGTAATGTGATACTTGCGATAAAAGCAAAGATGATTACACGATCTAACCTATGGGGGAAGTGTACCAGTTTCTCTTTATCAATTACTGTAATTATCTACTTAGTATCCTCTTTAGAATACCCGTTCGTTAATAATATCAAAATATATCTATTGTATATTTCTTTAGTATTTGTAGTCATTTCATTTATTAGCTATTTCAGACATATGCTTAGGGCACTTAATCAGGTTAAAGTCACCTAACTGTAAAATTTTATACTATATGTATCATTTTTTATCATCCAATCTTATGTTGTAGGTTAGTTGAATGGATTTATATTTAAACCCTTCGGATGTTGCAGAGGTAATTGGTGTTGATGAAGATATAATTACGCAAACTTTAGAACGCAAAACACCTGAGATTGAACCTTATTTGAGAGTTATCTCAGGTAGTTCTAAGACTGAATCTGAGACTAAGGCAATTCTCCAATTACGAATTGATGGTTTAGCACCGTTGATTACACAATTAAGTTATAATATACCTACTAATGATATAATAGAGAATCTTATATGCCAGATAGTTCATATAGCATATTTACGAGAAAGCATTGAGAAACTGGAATTAGAAAAGATAGAACTTGACAACACTGTGCAAACACTACAACAAGAGAATTCGGACTTACGAATTGAGATCAACAAATTACAAGATGAAATACCTAAGACTTGGAAAGATCATATTCGACAAATGTTGAAATAGTTGGAAATATATCTATCTTCACTTTTATTCCTTCCTGACTACATATTATTAAAATCAAACAATTTCCAAGAATCTAATTTCAATAATCCTGTTAAGTAAAATTATGTACTTCATACAACTTATGTCATAGAATGCAATTAAATCGGAATAAATTACTCACCATTATAGGTTTATTTTTCGGTCTTTTTTTCTTATATTTTGATCTAAGTAAAATCTTAGATAATTCAACAATATATAGTCAAATTGGTATCTTACTTAAAGG
>CAZZBB010000113.1:0-15847 GCA_964652195.1 uncultured bacterium
GTGTCTCAGTCCCAATGTGGCTGACCATCCTCTCAGACCAGCTACCCATCGTCGCCTTGGTGCGCCTTTACCACACCAACAAGCTAATAGGACGCGGGCTCATCTCCGAGCGGCAGCCGAAGCCACCTTTCATTGAATTCACCGAAGTAAAATCAATCGTATTTGGTATTAGCAACCCTTTCGAGTTGTTGTCCCCATCTCAGAGGCAAATTACCCACGCGTTACTCACCCTTTCGCCACTTTCCACCATACCGAAGTACAGCTTCTCGTTCGGCTTGCATGCCTCATCCACGCCGCCAGCGTTCGTCCTGAGCCGGTATCATACTCTCCAAAAAAGTATTGAAGTACATCTTCAAATAAATGAAGCGCACTCACAAGCTATAAAGTATTAAAGTACAACTCCAAATAAATGGAGCGTACTCATCATGCTATAAAGTTTCGAAGTACACCTTCAAATAATTGAAGGGCACTCACAAGCTATATAATAGGCACGTCACGTAAACTATTTAACTTTCAAAGAACATCTTCACCTTTCTGAATCGAAAGGTAATCTATATTATACCAACGTATAATTTATTTGTCAAATTAAAATGTGAAAAAAACATAATTATTGTGAAAATTATATTTTTTAAGGAAATTAAGCCTTCTTACCACTTTGCAATCTGTATTAACGCCTACATGTTGTGTTGAGAATTTCTTACACGCATCTTAATCCTCTATAATCTCTGTTTTAGATTTAGATTCGTCTATATTGACCGTTTTAGTGGTTCGAATGTTAAAGCGATTTACATTATCTCCTTCAAGCAGAGACGGATCTATACCCGTGCCAGACAGATCTGAATCTGTGCTTACGACAATATGTGCCACATTTTCTCCCTTATCCTTAACCTGATTAAGCACTGTAAGAATACCCATTAATTGTTGACGATTTTCTTGCTGATCTTCGGGTAAGACCTCAACCCATGCCTCAAAGAGGTCGGTTAGATCATCAAGACTTACGGGTCCGCCGGACATCTGTTTCAACCTATCCATTATTGCTTCAACTTCTGGAGATTGACCGTATTTCTCAGCGAGATACGACTGTGCCTTTTCAAAATCTGCCTCTTCAGCGTCCTCATCAAGAAGTGCTTTAACTTCTTCAGGTATGCCAAATGTGGACATGAGTGATGAAGCATCGAATTCGGGTGTCTCTGTTTTTTCAGCAGATACATCGTTTTCTTTGGCAGTGTTAGCCAGTTCAGACTTCACCGTTGGTTTTGGTTTAACCTTAACATTTTCGTTCCCTGATTTTTGCGTTTGCGTTGACTTAGACTGTTCGACGGACTTGGTTATATCACTTTTGGTAGCGTTAGATTGTGTAGTGGATTCGGGAGATACCCCGATGTCTGATGCAAATCGGTTATAACTCCATTTTGAGTAAAAATAGATGCCTGCCAAGAGAAGAGCTGCGATAAATACTATCCCACCAATTACCTTGATATCTAATTGTTTGAACATTGTTTCCCCTTTTTTAAAGTGGTTAATCTATGATAGACATTTGGGGTGCGCGATGTGTGTCCCGAAGTGTCGTATTAAAATACACACTTGATACGCCAAAATGTTCAAAATTTGTAGGGTTTATGGTCGATCTTAGTATTAATGAGACACTTTGCACCAGCACGGTTAGGAAACCGTGCCTACCATGGGAGGGCGAAAGTGTGAATTTATTTCTAAGCTTTACTATAAATGAAACGGAGGACGGTACAAACTGACAGTTTATGTTACAAAGAGAAACGTATTGTTCTGATATCTTCGTTCTACAGGACTTTTACGGAAAATATGTTATGGTTTTTCCATCTGTATCTGCGGGATCAACGTATTTCACCAAATCACGGAACGCAATGACGGTACAGTTTTTGTCACGAAGATAATCCATGTAAGTCTTAAACACCTCGGGGGGAACATTAACCCACGGATGTTCAAGGGCAGGAACGCCGTGAAACGTAATTACAGTTATTTTACCATCTTTGGATTGGTCTACTCCCCACACAAAATCGTCGAAGTCGTAGTGTGGACCCGGTACACCTGTTGATGGAATGACCAACGGATGATGTAATTCTGGATCATACACTGGACCCCGACCCCCTTCTAAATCATAAGGGTAGTCTGGACCAACACCCCGACGCGCAAATAGATACCCTTTTTCTATCAATACCTCTATCGATTCTGGTCCACGGCTATCCCCAGGATATGCAAACGTTTCAGGAATCGGAATGTCATACGCATTACATCGTTCGTCAATATGTATCAAACTGGATAGAAGTTCGTCTTTTGTCAATGTGTTTATGTTTGGATGTTGACGCGTGTGATTACCAATTTCAAAGCCATCCTCATGGAGTTCGCGGATCTCTTCCCATGTGACATAGTGGTCTTTGTTGCTGAGAAAACCGAGTCCTTCGGTGATGTAGAAAGTTGCTCCAAAACCGTATTCTTTCAACAATGGTGCCACGTAATTGTAATCTGATTTGTTGCCGTCATCAAAGGTAAGGACAACCAATTTATCTGGGATGGGTTTGAGCGTCTCATTTTGAGATATTGCAGAATTATTTTTTTGCATATTTACTTTTTAAACTAAGTTTATCACTATGACACTTGAAAATCCATCATAAAATGTTGGGTTTCACCTTCGGTTCAACCCCGCAGCATGCCATATGCGCATGCTGCGTTGATTCCCTACGAAACAAACTACGAAGTGTTTACAATATTTCTCTTACCAAGTAAGGTAAATTAAGGAACATAAGATTGAATAAATCTAATCAAAGTCTTGTAATAATGTATAAAAGAATGTATTATAACATAGCAAAAGGATGGAATAGAATCGTTTATGACTTGCTTATCGTGTTCCTTATTGGACATTTATGAAAGTTAGACAACTTATCAAAAAGATTGAGGTTGATGGATTTTAGTGAGAATGAAAGGGAGTCATAGACATTTTAAACACCCAACAAAAAAGGTATTGTAACTGTTGCTGGAAAACTTGGATCAGATGTACGTATTGGGACGTTGAAAAACGTGCTTAAACAAGCGGGCCTTAATGAATAAGGTGGGTATACTCATGGATTACGTCGTAATATATGAAGAGGGTGAAAATAGTTGCAGTGCTTATGTACCTGACCTACCGGGATGTATTGCTGCTGGTGATACAGTTGATGAAGTTAATAGCTTAATCTCTGAAGCAATTGAGTATCATATTGAAATTATGAAAGAAGATGGTGAAGTTGTCCCACTGCCGACTCTAAACCTTGCTGAACAGACTGTTATCCCAGGATTAGGAAAACACAAAATATTGGAAACTTATGTATATTCTGATCGACCCACTCTTTTTTCATGCAAGAATGCAGCAGGACACATATACTTTGTTTCTGTCTATGAAAACTCACGGGATGAGACCTGGCATTGTGTTAGAATTTCCAGTGACCGTTTTAACTATGTTCGATCAGGTGCGATTGACCTTCGTAGTACATTTGTTGATGCTGAAGATAGTATAGTACTCCAAATTAAGGTATCGTACGATAATCCATCGCAGCCTATAACTAAATATATAAAATCGGATCAAATACTGGATGAAATGGTTCCGTTTTCCGGTGAAACTCTCAGACTTAAAACCGACAATCCTTTCTGCTAAAATCATAAGAGAATAGAATTTCTTATAGATAATGACCTACGGTTTTATACCCTTATTCCCTAAGTCGGTTGTTAATTCTATGTCAAGATATTATTTATCCGCATCCTCTGTTTCACCAACCTCAATAGCTATTACAGTAGGAGCCTCACCACTACCTACCTCTTTTATCTGATTCAGTTGCGATATGGCATTCATTAATTGCCGGCGAGTTTTTTGTTCTTCCTCAGGTAATACCTGAATCCATGCTTCAAAGAGTGCGGTTATCTCATTGAGTTCTACCGGACGA
Source organism: uncultured bacterium (assembly GCA_964652195.1). Lineage (GTDB taxonomy): Bacteria > Poribacteria > WGA-4E > WGA-4E > WGA-3G > MSPOR6. The sequence goes on from CAZZBB010000113.1 coordinate 3,951, forward strand.
CCGGACATATTTTTCAATTGGTCTATTATAGCTTCAACTGCTGGAGATTGTCCGTATTTTTCTTTTAATTGTTCCTCTGCCTGTTCGAGTTTTCCTTCCTCAGTTTCTTCATCAAGAAGAGTAGTGATTTCTTCTGGCACACCAAATGCGGATAGGAATTGTGTTGGATCAAATTCAGTAGTAGGGGTGGATGTGTCACTATTTTCTTCTGATATCTGTTTTTCTTCGATAGAAAGATTTAGCGGGATCTCTTTTATCGTTTGGTTATTATCATCAGAATTGGTATTCGCTTTATTTGTTTTTTGCATAATCTTAGCACTTGTAGGATTGCTCTTATTTGCTACTGTAGGTTGAGATTGTGGTGTCTCTCCAATCTCATCGGCAAAACGATTGTAACTCCATTGAGAGTATACGAAGATACCCCCTACGATAAGAACTGCAAAGATAACGCCACCAATGATTATTCTTCCATCTAATTGTTTGAACATATCTGTCTCTTCCTTTTAAATGTACATATAATTTGAAATATTGACCGATGATCAAGTCTTGGGTAATCTGACTTATGTGTTAATACACCTGAGACAACAAATTTGGTGCAACAAAATTGTTTCGGTTATTGGGAAGGAATCTTGTTAATCCCACCACTAATAGCAGGAAGGAAGTGGAGTTAAACGTTTCCGTCAACGCGTTCGTGCATGCCTACTCTGGTGAATACAATGTAGCACAAACTTTCAGTTTGTGTATTATTTCAATACATAAATATCAGCTAATAATGGGAGAATCATTTATAGAAATGGTATAATGATGAAAATCTCTGAATAGTTATAGTAAGAAGTTTTATATTCTTAATACTCCATATTTTCCATAATCATAAACCCTTCAAGGTCTGTGCATTTAACTTTAAATTCCTCACATACATTTGGTATCGCTATACCATGATCTCTTTTAACTTCCTGAGTAACAACACAGGCGTTTTTTACTTTGGCTAAAGCAACAATAAAAGGATCTGCAAAATGTGGTCCTCGTAAGAGTGCTTTAGCCTCTAATAAACCTTTAAACTTGCTATGCGACAAAATGCGTTCAACAATAGTAGTTTCTGCTAATGATGGAGTAAGGAATATATTTTTATTTTTAGCTAACCATTTTTGTATCTGTTCATCACTATTAAACTTTACATCAAGTTCATTTTTAACTTCTCTTGTTGAAATAATTCTGTTGCGACTTACACAAGTTTGCATATCTCTCCAAAAACTTAAAAATCGACTTTGAAAAATAAATCGCAAAGTAGAAATACTATTTGTATCAAACACGTAACTCATGCATTCGCTATCCTTTGTATGAAAGTATCCTCGAGTTTAGATAGATTCTTTTCCTTGATATTGAAATAACTTGCAAGATCATCCGAAGAGCATTTGCCCTCATAGTACTTTTTGAATGCAAGTGTTAAAAAGTGTTGACCTAAATACATAATTTGATTATAGAAATAATTTCCTCCTCCAGAATAAGACTCGCTGTTTCCAAACTTACTTTTACCTATACTTATCCATTCAGATAACTTGTTTTTAAAAAAAGTTTCTGATATTGTGCCTTTCTGTAGAAATTTATACAGAATTACTTGAGAACTTACTTTGTAATCATCTGCTAATTCTCTTGCTACTTTATCGCTATATTCAACAGATCCAGAGTGTTCATCAAAATGTTCAAATGGTACTAAAAACTCTGATGCAAATTGGTTGCAAAATTTCTCGTCATTACTATCTCTAAAGATTAAATCGCTTGTAATTCCATTATTTCCTAATAAGACATGCCCCAATTCATGAAACAAAGTAAATATCTGCCTATTTTCAGCATTTGTATTATTTAGGTAAATTACAGGAAATACATCATGTGATAAACAGAACCCATCTACTTTGTTGTCTTCAAAAGCCTCTTTAAAAACGAAAACACCTTTATTTTGGATTTCATCTCTCCAAGAAGATATTGCTATTTTTGAATCTCCCCAAGACATTTGGTTTTCTACAGACACACCTATATAATCTCTAACCTCTGCAGCCAGTTCGGCAAAATCCCTATTGTGTGCATGCTTAATATCATCTAAAATCTTATGTTCTACAAACTCATCTTTTCCAAAAAGTTCCTGTAGTGCAGTTTGTCTAAAAAAAGCTTGTCGATATAAACTATATATTTTTGGGCTTAATTTTCTAATTTCAGAAGACCTTAGCATAACTTGATCTTCAAGATTTTCTTCATCTTCTGGAGATGATTGCATAAAAAAGAATGCTATAGCACGTTCATATTTAGATGCTAATTTTTCAAGCTGGATATAAGTTGGGAAATCTATTCCTGACTCCCAATCTTCTATACATTCTCTTTCTTTACCGAAGTATTTGGCAATATCCTCCAAAGAATAACCAGATTTATTTCTTGCCCATTTTAGAAGGTGGTGGTTAACATTTGTAATTTTCTCACGCATAATTCACCACATATCCTTTTGGATGTGTGCCTACATCTTTACTTCTTTAAGACTCAAATAAACATCGTTTAATTAAAATATGTTTTGCCGATATGCTGTTTGTGTAATAATAACATTAACATAAATAAATTAGTTTTTCAAGTTCATTTTTTAGATTATCAGGGACATAAACACTTTACACACCCAAAGTGGGTTGTATTTCCAGAGATCATCCACAACCTGTTTCGGGTAGTACACCGAGTGTAAGAAGAGAAAGTATTCGATATGTTGCGGGTCGTCAGAATGCTGAAGCTTATGGTGAACAGATGTATGCGTTAGGCATAAAAAGTGGTATCTATCAAAAAGATATTGATACACAAGAGATTGTCTTTATTGGTGATGGTGCGGCGTGGATTTGGAACTTAGCGGATGCGTACTTCCCCAATGCTGTTGAGATTGTGGATTACATGCACGCCAAATCACATCTGTATACGGCTGCTAAAGTTGCCTTCGGTGAGTCAGAAACAGAGTCAGTAGAAACTTGGGTAAAAGAGACTGAACCTTTCCTTTTTGATGGAACATTACGGAAGTGGTTGAGCGTATTCGTGGTTTAGAGCAACACAACCGGAAGTTTCGGAGATATTATGGTAGATTATATAATTAATTCCACATACTGTCTTGTAGGAGGGAACTCCGATTCCCGATTATCAACGGCTTTGATCGCGATTCGGAGATCGCTCCTACAAGTAAGGTGTGTAATTATCTCAATATTCCACCATAGAAAGAGAAGGGAGATATTTTGAAAACACAAGAAGCGTATGCAGTATAAAGCTTTTAGAGAAAACGGTTATCAAATCGGGAGTGGTGTGATTGAGAGTGCTTGTAACATGTTGTCGCAAAAAGATGCAAACAGGCTTCTATGAGGTGGGAAAAAGAGGGAATCAACTTAGTATTGGCTTGGCGATGCTTGTATTTAAATAAAGATTGGTATAGTCATTGGTATCCAAAAACCAAAGCTGCATGATATCCATGCCAAAAACTTTACATACCCATTTTTACATGAGCCAATATATATCTACTTACAGTATATCATATAAACTTATTTGACTCTTGTAGTTACACGTGATTGAGGAATCGTATATATTATTTACGCTAAATTTCTGATACGAGGATAGAATACTATATGCAGTTTTTCAATCATATCAACTAACCATTTATGCTGGTTATCCCAGTCTTTTTCATCTGAAGGGTCTACGTTCGGTTTAGTAAGATATATACTTTTCTCTGTTTTTGCTTTTGAATGCCATTCTAATTTATTCCCAAATTCTTCTTCTATTTCTTCATCTTGAACCCTTAAAGAATAGAAATTTCGTATTAGATTCTTGCCCCTAATAATCAATGAAGCTCTAATATTTTTATATTTAGTAGTCCGAATTGCTCTCAATGCAAAGCCTCTTACCCCAATTTGCATGTTTTGATAATTCAATTTACTAACTGCTGGCAATAGTGTCTTATAATCTGTAAACTCTAAACATTTATCAAATCCTTTCCAGTATTCTATGTTTTGAAATTCTCTATTAGTATCTGTTTTTAATTTTGTATTTTTATTGATTTCTTTATCTGGAAGTTTGTTTGACTCATGTATTGATAAATCAGAAGGATATGTACCTCCAAAGCATTTAAAAATTGACTGAATAATATCAAAAGAAGGCATAGAAATATTATTTATAATGTCTGAAAGGATTCTTGGATCTATGCCAGATTTTTCAGAAATGACATTAACTCCACCTTGTGCTTCTACTACATTTCCTATTTCACTCAGAAAGAATAATTTATTCCCATCATTTAAATATTCTTCAACAGTAAATTCAAGGTAGCTTAATACTCTTTTTGGGATAGAAAGACGTTCTATTAGAATTTCATGCCATTCTCTAAACTGTTCCATTATTATATCCTGCAAACCTTTGATTATATTCTGTTAAGTAATTTCTAGACTGTATAATATCAAACATTTGTGTCGATTTATTTCCACCAAATAGAATTAAAATATTATCGCTATCTAATTCTGTGAAGTATATTCGATAACCAGGTCCCAAATGAATGCGTAATTCACAAAGATTTTTTCCAAGATCCTTGTAATCACCTTTATTCCCTTTTTTTACTCGGTTAAGCCTTTGGTCAATTCTATCTGATACTCTATTATCTTTTATGGAATTTATCCATTTTGTAAAAGGTTCTTTACCATTTTCAGTTGCAAAAATACGAACTGAAATATTCCGAGAATTGATGCTCTTCATTATACAATCATAAGCTATCACCACTTTTAAATCAATAAAAACTATTATTGCATACTTTAATTCAAGCTGGGGCGGTTATACATACTTATTACAGAAAACTTATGATAACTTTAATCGTATATACGATGCATTAAATAGTGCCTATGCATCTTACTTAGAGTTGAGTATAAAAGTTAAGAACATATAGAATGCTGAAAATTTTGTTTGACAATAATTTAACATGCGTTACATGTATAAATCAAATCATTGCGAAATATTTACTTGCTACAGCAGTTTGTGGCAAAATATTTCCAAAAAATCAAAAGAGCAATGAGAAAAATTTATGTCATAGGTTGTTTATTGCGTTTATTCTTAGTTTTGTTTATCAATAGGTTCGAAGAGGAATGCTGCATTTTCAAGAAGTTGACGCTTCCACTTTGAGAGTTGAACATTGCTGAGGTTATGTTTGCGACACAGTTCTGCCTGTGAACTTTGACCACACAGTACCTCAATAACAACTTCAGCTTTAAATTCTGGAGTAAATTTTCTTCGTTTGGTCTCCATCGGATTTTCATTTCAATTTGATTGTAATTATATCATAATCTTGTCTAAGGTAGTGTTCTAAATTTCCGATGGCAGTACAATTATAACCCATGTTGCTACCTATTATTGTTTGGAGGAGTTTCTATGCCCAAATGATAACAGAAAAATATTGAAACACCCAATTCTGAAGCAATTATGATAAATTGGAGTAAAGAACTCCTTGATAAATGGTAGACGACAACTTTGGTTGCAATACAGCATCAAGTCCCTTGTAGTTTTTTGTAAGCATATTCAAGAATTGGACGTAGGGAATCTAATGTTGTGTTTTTTGGATAGATAGCCTGACGATGTGATTTAGAATAATTAGCATATTCACAATGATGTATTAAATTGTTTGCATCTTCTTCAGTTATGTAGACTACGAATCTGGGAGAACTATGAAGGTTTATACCAAATACGCGTCTGTCACCAAGGTAATAAGCACAATAGTATTTTTGGAATTTGAGTGTTAAATCCCATTTTTTTCATTAATTAAATTCTGTAATTCTGCAAGTTTGGAATAACAATTATTGATTTTGTGAGTTGAGTGCACGTTTAAATAAGATACCTTTCTTTTTTCAGGAACCAATTTACTAATCTGATCAGCTGACCACGTTCTACCCTCACCTTCCGGATTAAAAAAAACAGTTTTATCTTTCTCACCCTCATCTACTATAGGTTCAGGTTCTTCACCAAAAGGTAATCTCAATCGTTCTGGATTCCATATATTTTTAGCAATCAACTGATAAAGTTCTTGTCGTGCATCAATATCTCTTTTCTTAAAATCAGAATAAGGTTGAAAAGGTAGTTTACTCCGTTCTATAAACTGCTTAAATCCTGAAAAACCAGTTTTATTTTTGTAAGCTATTTCATGTAGACTTTGGGCAAGTAGATTCTCCTGAATGTAGCGTTTACGTTTTTCCTTGTAAGGTAAATCACCATAACTGGCGTTATTTATTTTGGGTAGAAGCAACAATCCACCGATGCGATCACGATATGCTTCAAACTCGTATTGATGTGAAAATTCATCATGGTACAGTTCATACTTATTTGCCCAAATGTGTTCTATCTCATAACTATTTTTACCTTTACGTCTTATATACTCCTGATAATGTGAAGGTATTTTAGATTCAGTTTCTATAAAATCAGTTATACGAGCAAGTATCAGATGAATCTTTATACGATTTTGAACATGTAGATGAAGCATTTTATTTTCAAATGGTTTAGTTTCTTTGTTAATTCGTTCGTATAATATTTCACTCAATTCATGACTACTCTTGCCACGAATAAGAGGAAAAATTGGAAAAAGGTTATATGTATTCGTAACCTGCTTCTCGCTCCAAATATAATTATCCATGTAATTACGAGCTACAGAGTCACCGTTCCAAATTCTTCGATTGATAAAGATGTCTAAATAGGTCGAAGCAATTTGTATTTTTTGCAGGGCATCTTCCTCGGTATCTCCAACTCTTAATGGAGATAACAGAAGAGTGTATTGTAGTGTAAAATTGTTTTGAGCGTTATAGTAAATACATTCAAGTCCGGGTTTAAGAGAAGTAGCAGCATCACGTAAACGTAAATACCAAGAACTGTAAAATTCGAAGTCTTGTTCAATGAATTTTACACAGGAATCAGTTGTAGTGAGACCAAGTCTGTTTTTACTCTCCTCATCACGGACCCAACGATGGAATTTAGCACCGATTCCTTCATAGTCACGAACCGTATTTGCAAATTGACTCCGTAACCAAGCTTTTATTGACTCTGATTCCTCGTCTTTTCCAAGATCCTTAAGTTTCTGAATCTTATCATCCCAAACCTTACATACCCCGTTTCTTTTTTTAATGTCTGTAATTTTTGATAGTAGATAGCCTCTGAGCATATCAGTCGGAGTAAGGGAAAGCCCTCTATCGTTCATAGTTTCAAAGACAGTGTATGCATGATCTTCAGTAATTGCTGTAATTTCTACCAAATCAACTTTCTGAAGCAACCAATCAACAAAAAAAGGAAGCATCTTATCATTAAAGGCAGGATGTTTCTGAATTTGTTTATAGCACCTTGCAATATTTCTTATGGATTCTGATCTATCCATCTCAAATGAGTCTAAAGAGTCGTTGGAAAATAGGGTTTCCATAACCGGTCTTCTCTCAATGATATCTAAATTGAACGATTTTTCTCCGTAATGCAATGAAAAAATCAGAGACGAAACTTGACCTTTCTGACTATCATCTTTTAAAGTATGAAAAAGAAAAATTAGTAAAAGCGTCAATGTTGTCAGTCTTTGTTGGCCATCAATAATAAAACGTTTAGTGCCTTCTTCACGTATGACAATTGACCCAAGGAAATAGTGACCATATTTGTCTACCTCGGATCGTTCATGAGTTAGATCGTAATGCCTTTGAAACTCCTCGGTAAGATCCTTTATGAGTTCTGAAACTTCCTTGTCGGTCCAAACATATTCACGTTGATAGAAATCGAGATCGTACTTTTTTCCATCAAGTAAGTCTTTTATCGTCTTTTCTTTACTTTTAATTTCTTGCATGATTAAAGCCCTTATAATAACCTAAGTTGCTACCTATAAATCTCTTTTATATCCATGAGATTTCTTCTATAATGTTTTTATTTACTTCAAACAAATGGAGAAACCCATGGAATTAACTATTGTAGCAGTATATACGATTTGTGACGATCTTTTAATTTCACTCGGACATCACTCTAATCCACGTGTAAAAATGTCCGATGTCAAGGTAATGACAGCTGCTATTGTTGCTGCAGCTTGTTTTAGAGAAAATCATCAACGCGCTTGTTCTATGCTGAAACTACTTGGGTATATACTCAACATGTTAGGACACTCACGATATAATCGGCGACTCCACAGAATCTCGTACTTGTTTCAATCACTTTTTGAGAATCCAGCTGAAATGTCAAAAGCAGATAATCCGAACAACATCTATTCGATTGACACGTATCCGGTTCCTGTATGTGATAACATACGGATAAGTCGTTGTCAGATTTATCAAGGTGAAGAATGGAGAGGCAATTTGCCAGCAAACACCGATACTTTTATGGACTAAAGGCACACTTGATGACAACCGAAACGGGATATTTGTAGAAGTATTCTTCATCCCAGGTCGATGTCAGGGAGGCCGTACTTTCATTTTGATTTACCTCAAAGATCTATTGTCTATGCTGACAAAGCGTATTGCGATTATGGAGTTGAAGATGCTCTGACGTAAACTGGTATTGCATTTTGCCCACTTCGTAAAAAGAACTCAAAGCGTCAGTTTAAAACATGGGAAGTTTACCTTTAGCGTTCATATAGAAAACGAGTTGAAGTGTCAAATAGTCTCATTATCCAACGCTTACCAAAATCAATACATGCGGTGACATCTGATGCTTCTGAGTTGAAAGTTTATTTATTCATTATTGCTACAAATATAAAAATGCTATATGGATATAGGTAGCAACTTAGGTTATTCTAAAATAAAATTACCTTCTTCGTCAAAATCTGGAATCCATTCCACGTCTAATCGAAAAGACTTGTATAACTCTTTCACCAAATCGTATGCCACGTGATCTGGGATAAAATCTGATTCAACGGTTTTGGTCGAAATAATTGGTTGTGAACCTTGATATGCTCTTGTTCCACCTGGAGATGTTCCAAAAAAAGGATTGGATGGATTCCCACCTAACAGCACAAAATTTTCAATATTATGGTATTCTTGTTGGACGAAAATACTTGAATTAATCCCAGAAACTTCATAAAGTCCTTTGAGTAATTTCAGGAAACTCACGGGAAACTCACACACAACATGCGGATATAACCACGGTGTGCCAAGTCCAGACTGATCGTGCATCCATTGAAAATGGCTGTTGGTAAGGTGACATTGAACTTCAAGAAATCCGTTCTTTAATAAGATAATTTCTCCACTTCCTATATTAGAACCTTCAATTCCTTCAGTAGAAAATGACATATCCTTATCCAACATACCTGTAACACCGAAACCTGTTGGACGAATATTTGGTGGTTTTTGCAGGGTACTAAGTATGTTGTCATCTTCCGTATCAATCGCATTTCTATCAAGTTTTTCGGGAACAGCGAAGATTCTATAATATGGAGCACCTGATATGTTTTCCATAAACCGCAATTTCATTAGGTGAAGTAAATTATTAAGATCTCCCACTTCTAAAGCATCATCCTCAGGTAATATTGAATTCCTTCTGTTTTCACGGGCATTCGCCAAGAGATTATCCAATTTGCGATCAATTGAACCAATAATTGGTGGGTAATGACGAACTGAAAAAGCCTCACCTAATTCAGAGATGGGGTATTCTCTTGTAACATCTCCATAACGTTTCACAAAATTGGTTGAATTTTTCCATATAAAACTATGTGGACGCATCCCACTCGGTGGTATATGGATAATTATTAATTCAATGTTTTTATTTTTCCATTTTAAAGGGTATGGTTCTACTTCGAGATTAGGGATCCGTGGGTCAATATGTTGTAGACATACACCATTGATACTTTGGGCAAGCTTTGCAGCATCATCAATATGGAAAAAATCTTGGGCAAGCTTATTCTTTTCCGATATACCGATGATGATATATCCACCTTCCGCGTTAGCCATTGCCGTAACATCCTTACAAATCTCATGTTTATGCTTCTCTTTATCATTAGGATCTTTGTGATAATCTTGCTGTTTGTAATCAATCCACAAGTTTTCTTCTTGATTACCAATAAGATCTATCAACTCTTGATCGGTAATCTCTGATATGGATCGATTATCAAATATCATTTAGCTAATACTCCTCCTTTCAGGTTGATAGTTAAAATTCAAGCACCCTATCAATCTCTTCCATCACCCGCAGCGTCTCCGCAATAGCAACCAAAATAGACCGATACTGACGCACCTCCGCATGACTTAACACCTTTCCTCTCCTATCCTTCAACCACTTCTCACACACCTGATATGCCCCAAACATATATTCCCACACCTCTGCGGGAACATTCGTGAAATACTGTGTGTCGTTGATCCAGATATTTTCATCTTCATAACGTGCCTTTGACACAACACCATCTCCTTCACCCTCAAATAAATGACGATGCGGAATTGTCCTATCCTTCAAGAGATGCAAATCAATCAATTCCTGCCCTAACGCTGCAAGATTGCGGAAATGATCAATATCCTGCGGTAAAGGGATACGCGGAAAATCGTATTTTAGAAACTCATAATACCGTTCGCGATAGGTAGGACAATAAAGCACTGCATAGATGTAAGCGAGAATCTGTTCTGGTGCAATGCCTTCAGGGAGGTTTAACGGTGTAATTTGTGGTAATCCCAACGACTCTGAAAGTGCGGTAAGAAAATCAGGTTTAAAATTCAGTTCGCGTTCTGTTGAACCTAATAATCCGTCGGGATCTGGGTATAGATAGAGCGGAAATACATGGCCGGATTCACTTCCTCTATTAGAAATACAACACTTATCGGTAATTTTGTCTGTAATCAATGCATGCTGCCACTTGCGGCTTGTAACAATACGACAAACACAAAGAGCGGCATTATCTTTAAGTAGATGACGCATAATCTCTATACGTGGACGTTGATGAAAACCTTTTGACTGTCCTGTGTAATAGGTCCAGAGTGCGTCAAATGCTCGGTAATGTATAGGTTTTATATGCAGGTTTGAGTCTGGATGGTTACGAATATCTGCTTGTGCCAAATGAACCTTCCAATCCTGAGTGTCTTTTCCCAAGTTATACCTTTCGCGCGCCTCTTCTACTGAAAGTGAAACAAAATCGGTTACCGTTTCTTGCAACTCCTCAGTAGTCTGATGAATTGTCAGTTTATCGCGACCAGTGACAATTCCTACAACACTATTTATAAAGATGTCAGGAACTTTCCATCCTGAATCGTATTCAACACTATAACCTGTTGGATACGGTACAAAAAAGTATTGGTGTGATTCGGGTTGTAGTTCAGACCATTCAGTAGATTGGACATCGTTTTCCAAAAGTTTTCTATATTTTTCTTCTCGATTTCCCCACACATCAGAATAATAGATCTTTGATGGTTCTGGATTGTCCCGTTCTTTGACACACAACAGAATGCAAACTCCTTGTGAAATATCAAAGACATTCACATCTTTCTCGCCTTCTGGCACTCTTTCCTGTATTCTATTACTGCCGTGTAAATTGAGTATGTAAATAGTATTGAAACTATCTAATAGGTTATACCGCATACCGCGAAATGTCGGACCGCATAGGAGACTATTATTGACAATATAGCCGAGAACACCTTCGCCGTTTCTATCAATTCGCCACTGTGCCCATCGAATAAACTTCACGTAGTCTGATTGCAGGGTTTTTACATTTTTTTCATCAAGTGGTTTGCCATCTACCTGTTTGTAATCTTCAATCAGTCTTCCAATGAAAGTTAACTCACCATTACTAGTGCTAAGTCATGTGCTAATAGATGGATATAGTCGTTTGAGTTTTATACGCGCATTGTCTGTTGTAAATCTCCAACTCATACTTGCTCGGTGTTCATTTCTTCGGGTTTGCCAAGCGTGGATCTCCTGTTTTAGTG
>CAZZBB010000114.1:0-32138 GCA_964652195.1 uncultured bacterium
TTTTACAACAGTTGCAATACTTTCGTGGATACATTTTAGTCTGCTTTTACTGTGATATATATAGTAACATAATAAAAACAGATATGTCAAGTTAATAATTATATATTGTGACATATTCTATTATTTTATTTACTGGTATTAGTAATATGTTATGAGTATTTCTACAATATTATATTTTTAGTTGTATTATGGTTTGGTTTTCTTCAATATTTGTTAATTATTTTTTGGTTGTTGTGTTTAACCGAAAACTTTACACACTACCTACAATTTCCCTCACTTGACACACCCCTATTACCATGCTATCCTTACTAAACAAATCAAAGACAACTTTTAGGGTAAAATGTTCTATGAGAACTACACATAAGATCCTTTTTCAAGATTCACGCGAATTGAGTGAAATTCCATCAGAAAGTGTTGATCTTGTGGTCACCTCACCTCCTTATCCTATGATAGCGATGTGGGATGAAATGTACGGCAATCAGAATCCAGATATTCAGGATGCCTTAACAAGCAGGGATGGCAATCAAGCTTATACGTTGATGCATGAAATTCTCGATTCTGTCTGGGATGAAGTCTTTAGAGTTTTAAAAGACGGCAGATTTGCATGTATTAACATAGGGGATGCGACGAGGACAGTAGATGGTAATTTTTGTTTGTATCCGAATCACGCGAGAATCTTGACTTATCTATTAAAGATCGGGTTTTTAGCTCTACCTGATATCCTTTGGAGAAAACAGGCAAACACCCCTAACAAGTTCATGGGATCGGGTATGCTACCCGCGGGTGCTTATGTTACGTTAGAACATGAATATATTCTTATAGTAAGAAAAGGATCTAAAAGGATATTTAATTCAGAAAAAGAAAAACAAAATAGACGTGAAAGTGCGTTGTTTTGGGAAGAAAGGAACATCTTCCATTAAACCAAGTACGTATGAAGCGATGCCGTTTTTATCTGAATCCATTGATATAAAAATGATTTTTTATGAAAAGAAAAGGGATGGTGTTGTGTTTGAAATTCAAGAAGATGAATGAACTATTGAATAAAGAATTGTTTGAATGTCAATGCCGCAATATATAGTAAAAAGATGTTTAGAATAATCCACATCAGTTCTTTGATCAGAACATACAGTTAATACATTAAAACCTGAAATTATTCAATCCCTGACGATATAACTCCTCTGACGCATCCCTAAAGTCAAGAAGGGCAGCAAGTCGACCCATCATTTCTGTGACACGATTCGTATAACGACCCTTCTGAAGTTATGTTTGACACAAAATCCTCTATTTCTTTCACTATTTGAGTCTGTTTTCCCTATATTCATTAATATCACAACTCTTTGTTTATATACTTGTCATCGGTATCCTTTCCTAAAGATTTGTAAGAATAGTATTAGGTTAGGATACCATTTCATATAATACTGCACAAGAAGATTTTCATACCATTTAATGCAAAAAGCTTTACACACCCTTTTAATATAAAATAGTTGTTTTTTTGCTATAAACAAGTATAATATAAGTTAGATATAGACTTTATTATATTAATAATTGAAATAATCACAAAACAGACTGAATAAAACTTTATGGCGTTACAATGTTTGATGAGACATTCATAGCGTATAAAAAATAACGGTGTCACGTGGTTTGGATGGATTCCAGAATTGAAGGCTTATTTGACTGATTTCTTGCCATAAAAACATAGTTTTAATGTAGCATAGTAAGGAGATAGAATTTTATGAAAATGCAGAGTTTCGTTGCAGAATTTGTCGGCACTTTCGCGCTCATCTTTATCGGTGCAGGTGCGTTAGCAATTGGTGAAGGAGAATTAATAGGCGTTGCACTTGCCCACGGGTTGGTCATTGTTGCGTTTGCGTATGCCTACGGACATATCTCAGGTACACATATTAACCCTGCTGTGACGCTTGGATTCTTGGTAGCAGGTGAAATTCGATTTGGTGCAGCCATAGGATATTGGATTGCGCAGTTTGCTGGTGGAATTTTAGGGGCGTTAGCACTCAAAGGCATGTTACCGGTAGACGGTGATTTAGGAGTCACTATCTTGGCGGAGAATGTATCCGTAACTCAAGGACTCTTTGTAGAAATCGTGCTGACCTTTTTCCTCGTCAATACGATTTTCAATACTGCCGTAAGTGGTAAAGCGGGGAACTTTGCTGGACTCGCCATCGGGTTAACTTTAGTGTTTTGCATCTTGATGGGTGGTCCGTTGACGCGTGCTTCACTGAATCCTGCTCGGACACTGGGACCTGCTATCGCAGCCGGTGCTGAACATGCCCAATGGGGTAACATCTGGCTTTATTTTGTGGGGCCTTTTATAGGAGCGGTGCTCGCAGCACTTCTCTATATCGGTGTATTAAAAGATAAAGGAACTGAAACTGAATAGTTGGAGGCATAGACCTAATCATGTTACTTTCAGATTTTTTGAAGCAAGACGTGAGAAGCGGATAGCAGCTGCCAGAGAAGAGGATAAAGCCGAAGGATTCGCTGAAGGAATGGCCGAAGGAGAAGCGCGGGCTTATCGCAAGTTCGCAGAGTGGGAACGCCGGCGAAAAGGTCTTCTTGATTATAGTTCATACGGTTTCAAGGGGAAATGAAAAACGACTTAAACCCAGTTTTTACTGGATTCAAGCCGTTTTAGATATTGTTCTATATTTGCGTTTACCGGGCTTTTTTAAGGCTTCCCCATTTGGTTGCAAGCTTGTTTTTAGATTCTACGGGATAACTATCATCACCGAAGAATTCAATTTCGCCAATTTGAAAGTATGCCCCATTTGGATTTGATGCTGTGTTAAAAGTAACATGCCGGAAAAACTTATAACCGATTTTTTGACGGTCATAATCTTCCCCTGCCTCAAAAAGGACGACTTGGAGTCGCTGATCCCAAAAACTATCCCCGTCGTGGGCAAAAATGGTCGTAAATTCTTCGCCGTCGTTGGATCCCTGAATTTCCCACTCAGTAGGATCTCTTCCAGGAACATCGTTCGCTGAAGACACGGTGAAGTGTGTTAATGCGTAATGCTCATCAAACTCAGCAGTTACGTGTAAACCTTCCTTGGGAATACCGCCCCCACGTCCACAGCACCATTTGTCATTGCTGGGTCCAAGACGGTTATCGAAGACGTTAAATGCAAATTCTCCACCCCCGAATCCGGGTTCATCATTGGCAGAGAAAATTGCGTCGTAATTCTTATCTGATTCAGGATCACCATCGTCATCTGGATCGGTCAGATCTCCTCCTAGGAGTGAATCTGTTCCTACTCCTAAGACTTCCTCTGCATGTGTGATGTTGCTCGTGCCGATAACACAATAGGCTATCATTAACACAAGTCCTGCTAATATATACATATTTTTCATGCTGTTCTGCCTCCTAAAGAAATGAATCTCACTGTTACGTGAGTTTCGCGTTAAGTAGGTTAGTGTGAATAAACTGCACTCACTTTACTAATCTGTATTCAATAATAACACATTATCTCAAATTACTATAGAAAAATCAATCATTTTTTATATAGAAACAACGTAAAGAATTAGAAATTCATAGAAACTTTGTACAGCTACTTACCCTCCATACGGTTTCAAGCGGAAATGAAAAACGGCTCAAACCAAGTAATTACCCGATTCAAGCCGATATAGAATATGTCCGAAATTTGCGTTTATCGGGTGTTTTTGATGCTTCCCCATGTGGTTGTGATCTTGGCTTTAGGGTCTACAGCGGTAAAATTAGATTCGCCGAAGTACTCGATTTCGCCAATTTGAAAGTACGCCCCAGCCGGGTTCGATGCGGTGTCAAAAGTAACATGTCGGAAAAACCGATAGCCTGCGGTTTGAACATCGAAATCTTCTCCTGCATCAAAACGGACGACTTGCAGTCGCGCATTCCAAAAACTACCACCGTCGTGAGAAAATATGGTCGTAAATTCTTCACCGTCGTTTGACCCCTGAATCTCCCATTTTGTTGGGTCTCTTGCAGGAACATCGTTCGCTGAAGACACGGTGAAGTGTGTCAAGGCATACGCCTCCTCAAACTCAGCTGTTATGTGTAGACCTTCATCCGGAATACCACCGCCAGGTCCGCAGCACCATTTGGCATTGCCGCCTCCAAGGATGTTATCAAAGACGTTAAAGGAAAATTCGCCACCGCCGAATCCGGGTTCATTGTTGGCAGTAAAAATGGCGTTATAACCTTCATCTGCATCAGGTGCACCATCGTTTTCTGGGTCGGTTAAGTCTCCACCTAATAGTGAGTTTGTTCCTGTTCCCAAGATTTCCTCTGCTTGTGCCAAGTCGCTCGTGCTGATAACACAATAAGCCATCATTAGCACAAGTCCTGCAAATATATACATAATTTTCATAATGTTCTTCCTTTTAGAGAAATGAATTTCACTTTTACGTGTGTTTTACATTGAGTGGAAAAGTTTGCATAAACTGCACCCATTTTCCATACCAATCTATACGAATCTGTGATTCATAATATCATATTATTATAGAAGATTCAATATCATTTTCAAAATATAGAAAACAATGCAAAGAATTAGATTATCATAGAAACATTAGGTAGTTTCTTGCCGTATAAGTTTTCCTCCCTTGATAAATTCCGCTTCCCAATAGTCCGTCTTACACATAGAGCTGCAGAAGTAAAACGATAACAAGAATCATATTTTATCTCACTTATTTTGAGAAAGAATGACATCCCTGAAATCATGCAACCCCTTCGGGGCATTGACAACCCACCTTGCCGCTCGGAGGGTACCTATAGCGAAAGCCTGTCGATTTTGAGCACGATGTATAATTTCGATTCGCTCCCCTGTGCCAGCAAATAGCACAGTGTGCTCTCCTATAAGGTCCCCTCCTCGGATAGTGTGAATACCAATTTCCTGCTTTGGACGAACATGGAAATTTCCGTGTCTACCATAAACCGCAACTGAAGGGAGTTCTAACTCCAATGTTTCTGCGATCAGCTCCGCAAGCCTTTGAGCAGTTCCACTCGGGGCATCCACTTTTGTTCGATGATGTGCTTCAATTACTTCAATGTCGTAATCATTTCCAAGTGTCTTCGCAATAATTGGAATCACTTGAAACAAGATATTAACGCAAAGGCTCATGTTTGGTGCCATCACACATGGAATAGACGCAGCGGTTTGATTCACTTCCGCCAACTCTTCATCATTGAATCCGGTTGTACCAATCACCATTGCTTTAGATGCATCAACAACATCTCTAAGGTGTTCAATTGTTGCCTTAGGTGATGTGAATTCGATCACGAGATCTCCCGTCTCAACGATTTTTGACAAATTATTGGTAATAGGGATACCGATTGATCCCACACCAGCGACTTCTCCCACGTCCTGCCCTAACATTGGGTGATTTTGAGAAGTGATAGCTCCAACAATTCGCATGTCTGCTTGTTGTTTAATGTGCTGGGTTATCATTTTTCCCATGCGACCACAAACACCAACAATAATTGCATGAATCATTTAAATTACCCGTTTATGAACTCCAGACGTAACAATATGAAGTAATTAAAATACAAACCGGATTGCTGAAGTAAAACAACTATTAACATACGTGATTCACGGAGAATTAGTGCTATTAAATTTAAAAACCCTTATACAATGAGGGTTCATAAAATACCTCCGTGAAGGTTTCCGTTTTTTCAAGGTCATTGACATCACAACTATTTGATGAATTACTTGACATCGGTATTTACTCCTAAAGATATTGTATAAAGGTTATAAGGTTAAGATACCATTTTTCCTAATACCTTACAAGATAATTTACTGAAATCATACCGGGCAGGAGACACCGTTTTGTAGGCTTAATTATCGGAATCTCCTCTTACATTACCAGTTGTGTATAACAAATTTGCTATAATATCCCAAGGAAACCGAGAGCAAATTAATCCTGTACCACTTTCATGATATACTTGAAATGACTAATATCACTGTGGTATAATTTCATAATCTTAAGTAGTAAGAGGGAAATACCGTGAATTGCGAAATGAGTGAAACACGCATGCGTATCCTTCAACTTTTGAAAATGCGCAGCAGTATGACTGTCAACCAACTCAAAGAAGCACTCAATATTAGTGCTATGGGTATTCGACAACACCTAACCATTCTTGAAGAAGAAGGATTGGTTGAATATTACATTGAAAAACAGGAACGGGGACGTCCACACCATATCTATAGACTGACTGATGATGCAAGCAGCCTTTTCCCTACAACTTATGCTAACTTTGCTGTAGGGCTGATGAATGAGGTTGCTAAGTTCAATGGACCGGGATTCATAAATCAGATTTTCCGCAGTCGTATGCAATCTCAACTACAGATGTATAAGGAACGACTTGATGGAATAGAACTGATAGAGCGTATCAAAGAACTTGCCAGAATTCGTGATGAAGAAGGATATATGGCTCGGTTTGAAGAGGATGAGAACGACTATGTCTTGACTGAACATAATTGTCCTATTGCAGTAATTGCACAAGAATATCCTTATGTTTGTGAACTTGAATTAGGTTTATTTCAACAGTCTTTGGGAGCGAAGGTATACCGAGTTGACCATCTTATGCAAGGTAGTCATAAATGTTGTTACCGCATCCAAAAAACTGATGATTCAAAATCAACCAAAGAATCTTCATCCGATGAACAATCTTCACATAAATAGAGTACCATCCCCATTAATGTATCAATCTACCAACCTGTCTATAAGGTAGCTTCAATGTCAGAAGAAAAAGGGCGTCGTGATTTCTTCAAGGAAGCTTTCACGCAAATCATAAAACCTGTAGCAGAATTGCTTGATGATACTATGGGTGTTGGTGTTCAGCAAAACCCTCCTATTGAAGTTATTTTTCGTCCTCCGGGGGCACTACCTGAACAAGAATTCTTAGAAAAATGCCATCGATGTGGGAATTGTGTAAAAAACTGTCCTGCAAACGCTATACAACCCCTCCAAAGCCAAGATTCAAACCTTGTTAACACACCCTATATTGATCCTGAAGAACAACCTTGTGTTATCTGTGATTCCTTAGCATGCATGTATGTTTGTCCAACTGGAGCACTACAGACTGTCTTCGCAGAAGATATTCGAATCGGTCTTGCTGTTTTCAATGCTGAAACATGTCTACGAAAACAATCTGTCGAATGTTCATATTGTGTTGATACATGCCCGATTGGAAAAGATGCCATCGTATTATCACAAGAAAATATTGTAGAAGTCTTTGATTCTGGTTGTACCGGATGTGGAGTATGTCAATATGCCTGTCCCACAGACCCAAAATCTATCGTGATTCAACCCATTCCGCAATCACAATAGCAGCATGTTCTTACTCTCAGAATTAATCATAGAAACCCCTATCAACCCGCAAACTATAAGGGATATCAAACCCCCTTTTGATGCTCCACCTAATTATTTGCCGTATATATTATTGTGCATAGTTATTGTCGTAGGGTTGAACTTAGGAGTATTCTATTTACGAAAACTTAGGCAGAATAAACCGCTTACTCCAATTGTAGAGGTCGAGAGTCGTCCTGCTCATGAAATTGCCCTGGAACAATTAAAGGCACTCGAGAAAGATAGAAAGGACATGGAAGTTTATCATACACAGATCTCTTATGTAATTCGTGAGTATATCACAGCACGTTTCCACATTCCTGCCTTGGAATTGACGACTTCAAGACTATTACATGAGTTGACTCGTAATCAAGTAGATCAGAGTTGTATTGATAGGTTACAGAACTTTCTCACGAACTGTGATCGCGTGAAGTTTGCTTCCTATCTACCAAATACATCTGAAGCAGACGAAAGAATGACGGATGCACGTTGGATTATTGATACAACTATGTCGTAAATTGGTTTCAACCAATCCTTGTATGGATTAGTTGAAATAGAATACATTTATACGAACATATTTATCTTAAATGCGTCATTAATATAATCATTTAGAAATATCAGAGTTGAAGACGTAACCTACAATATAGGGTTTTCTATCAAACAGAAATACAGGACAATACACACATACAATAAGACATTAAAATCGAATTTTAACGCATTAAAAGAACCTTGACGAATACGACTTTAATATGTAATAATTGTAATTCTAAGAATTATAATTATTACATGAGAAAATCATTGTATGTCCTTGACATATAGTATAAACTCTGGTATTTTTAGATGTTAAAGATATCATTATTTATGGCTTCCATTTTTCATAGACAGGACAATCAGTTAATTTAATAAGGAGGACAACTGAGCGTGGCAAATACACTTTCCAATGACCAAGTGCTCCTGACAATACCGATGCTCCCTGATATGGAACTTGCTGCGGCTAATCTTGCATCTTTCATCGCAGAATCTATGAGTTTTAATGATGAACAGATAGAAGAGATTCAATATGCAATGATCGAATCCTGTATTAATGCTTTTGAACATAGCAGGAGTCCAGATCAGAATGTAATCATAGAATACATCATGAGAGCAGATGAATTGGAATTCAAAATTACAGACCAAGGGGTCGGCTTTAGTCCAGAGAATCGTCCGGTTCGTCAGAATGGCCAGCAAGACTTATATCCAGAAATGCGTAAGCGTGGATGGGGGTTAGAGATTATTCATGCCCTTATGGATAGAGTAGATATTAGAAGTGGAGAAAACGGAACTACCATTAGTATGGTTAAGAGGAAGACTAATGAGAATTCATGAGAGCGGTTTATTCTAAGGAGGTAGAGTTTGGCTAACAAATTTGACATACATATTCGAGCTGAACAAGAGTACGCAGTTTTAGAGACAGAAGGTTATCTAAATGATGCTCTTGGTGAACAATTATCACAAAAAGCACAGGACCTTATAGAAAAAGGATATAACCAACTTGTAATTAATTTGGCAAAAACTGCACTTATTAATAGTATTGGCATATCTATTCTGATAGAAATTATTGAAGCACTTGATGAAAGAGAAGGAACATTAAATTTCTGTGGTTTGTCTGCTACTCAGGAACGGACGTTTCGTATGATGGCAATTGCCAAATATGCTGGAATTTTCCCTGATGAGAAAACTGCTGTTGCTGATTTCCAATAAACAAACAAGATTATTTCACGCCAATTCATAAATTGATTAACCGAAATCATTATAAGACCAATACGGATATTATAGTATTTAGACCATATTAGTATGAATGCAGATGATAAAGGAAAAAACTATATGCCCACCAGTTCTGCAGAAGAAACTATACAGAGGTTGATATTCAGTCTATCCGAATTGGAGCAATTAGGTCAAACGCTCATCTCTGGACATAGCAATTTTAATGTATCGAGCAAAACCTACCTTCGGATTACACTTGGAACTCTTCAGGTGACTCGTGGTGCCATCCTATGTTATCACCCAACTGATAATTATCTCACAGTTGCAGCCTCAGCCCCCGATTTTGATTCTACACCAATTGAAATTGAACCCGATGAAGTTACAAGTTTTCTTGAATGCTCACATGTTGAGATAGCAACACCCCCTGAAGAACTCCAAAGTTTTATCAATAGAAACTCCGATTTAATTAACGGGTCCGCGATGCACCGTCTTTGGGTGCCTCTCAAGATCCATGACGAATTTCTTGGCATTTTAGGTTTGGGTGAATTTTTAGGTCGAGAGAAGTTAGAAGAATGGGAGCAAGAACTATTAACAATACTTGCACATCAAATCTCAATTGCTATTGCCTATTCCCAAATAGTTGAAGGTATTCAAAGTGAGAAGTTCAGACTATTCATGTTAGCAGAAAGTGCCCCACAAATTTGCCAACTCCTTCAACCAGAAGATGCAGCTGAACAAGTTCTTCATCAAGCGGTTGCTTTACTTGATGCAAATATGGGGTGTCTTATGTTAGTTCATCCAGAACAACAGATGTTAGAACTGCTGGATGCATTTCCAAAATCACTAATATCTGAGAATGGCGACCATCTACGGTCTATTTCCTTGAAAGATATCAACATGCCTTCACCAGAAACAGAGGATAGGACTGCATTAAACATGTTAGCCAGTGTGGTAGAAGAAGGTCGTACAAATCGTTGTTCAGCGAAAAAGGATAATGTCTTTGGCGGTAGAAATGTGATGGTAGGTCCAATACAAGGACGCGATGGTGATATTTTAGGTGTACTTGTAGTCGGAGATAAAGAAGAACGAGGTGGTCGGACATTAGAATTTACCGAAGAAGATGAGATGCTGTTGGATTCCTTTGCCAAACAAGCTGGAGTCGCTATTGAAAATGCACACCTTCATCAAGAAGCCCTCGAAGCACGTGAATTACAGTCAGAAATGGAGGAAGCACGGAAAATACAAGAGAATCTTATACCTGATACACTCCCTGAAATTCCCGGTTACGAGGTGGCAGGATATTATGTACCAAGAGGTCCTGTTGGTGGCGATTATTTTGATTGTATCGAATTACCTAACGGTGGATGGGGTCTGTCAATTGCGGATGTGTCTGGGAAAGGTATGCAAGCAGCCTTGTTGATGGCAACCCTACGAGCAGGTCTTCTTTCTGAAATTTCAAGTTCAAAAGCACGTACAGATAGTGAATTAATTGATATGAATGATGAATTGATTGATATGGCAATGACATTGAATTCACTATTATATGTGAGTGGAACTGAAGAAAAATATGCCACGTTTTTCTATAGTCATCTAAATCCAGATACGGATATACTTACATCTTTGAATGGGGGACACAATCCACCCTTAATAGTTAGGAAAGATGGTAATATTCAATGGCTTGGTCAAGAGATTGGAGGACTTCCTTTAGGGATGTTTCCAAACGAAATGGTACCAGCGATAGCGGAATATCAAGCTGAACAGACTACACTTCAAAGCGGAGATGTTGTTGTCTATTATACTGATGGTGTCACAGAAACTGTTAATATTGATGATGAATTCTATGATGAAGAACGTCTTGAACAAGATGCAATAGCATGTGCAGATAATGATGCTACTTTGATATGTAATTTTATACATAATGCTGTCAGTGATTTTCAAGGGGATGCTGATCAATTTGACGATCTAACATTACTTGTACTGCGTAAGAAATAGGTAGAGAATATGCAACAAAGCACAGAAGGGCGGCGATTTTTAAATCCAACTATCCTTGCACAGATTGGAAATCTGGAACTTATCGCAAAATTTGTAGTTGAAGGTTTTATATCGGGGTTACACAAGAGTCCATACCATGGATTTAGTGTTGAGTTTTCTCAATATAGACAGTATATGCCGGGAGATGACACAAAACATATAGACTGGAAAGTTTATGGACGAACAGATAGATATTACATTAAGCAATTTGAAGAAGAGACGAATCTAAACTGTTATCTCCTTCTTGATACAAGTCAGTCTATGGCACACCCATCTCCTGAGGATTTAGAAGATTTGGACATTTCTCAACAAGGAGATTCACCAACTAACGGAGAACCGTTATCCAAGTTAAGGTATGCCAGTTTTCTTATTGCTTCTCTGTCATATTTTATGGCAAAACAACGTGATGCAGTCGGTTTTGCATATTTCGATGAAAAAGTTCATCAATACTTACCTGCACGTAGTAGTGCATCTCACATGCATTCTATCTTGGTAACATTAGAAAACATACAAACTGAAAAAGAGACCCGGCTCGGTGAACCATTACACCAAATTGCTGAGAGATTGACCAAGCGTGGTTTAGTTATTCTTATTTCAGATCTTTATGATGAGAATCCTGATGAGGTAATTGAAGGCCTTGAACATTTACGTTATGAAGGACACGAGGTGATAGTCTTTCACTTACTCGCTCAAGAAGAGGTAGACTTTGAGTTTGAAAAACTCATCCGTTTTGTTGATGCGGAGAACGATCAAGAAATTATAACAACTCCGCAGGTTATACGGGAGAGTTATCTCAACAACTTTAATGAATTTATTGATCATTACCGTACAACATTGAATCAATCGGATATTGATTATAATTTAATTAATACATCAACCCCAATAGACCGATCCCTTTCAGCCTATCTTGCGAAACGACAAGGCTTTGTATAATAGGATTGACACAATCTAAGTGACACAGAATTCAGGAGAAACTCAATGGCTTTTTTAGTTTGGCCGTTTGCTATCGCAGGTGCGATCGGTGCATCAATACCTCTAATAATACATTTTCTCAATAGAGAACGTGCGCGCCGGCTTGTGTTTAGTACAGTCCGTTTTATCCAGATGTCTCATCAGACAAATGTACAAAGACACAAGTTGAAACGGTTATTGTTACTACTCATGCGTATATTGATGTTGATCTTACTTGGGTTTGCATTTGCACGTCCATATTTCGCTCAAGATGCAGCATCAGCACCTGAATTAGGTGGTGTACGTAATGTTGTCATCATACTGGATACGTCCTACAGTATGTTATACGGTGAGGTGTTTGAAACTGCAAAACAAGAAGCTATCAAACGTCTTGAAGGATTAGATAATGCGGACACGGTTGCCTTAATACTATCCGCAGACAAAGTTAAGAAAGTCTTGCCAATCGATTCGGAACGCAATCACATTAAATCGGCTATAGAAAATGCTGAACCAACTTATTATACGACTGATTATCTTGATGCCATTCAAACATCCCAAGAGATCCTGAATAGTGTCGCAGTAGGATTGAAACAGATATATCTAATTGGGGATTTACAAAAAACAGGTTGGGATAATTTCCTTGATACTGATCGACTTGCGTCAGATATTGATATTGAATTTGTAAATGTAGGTGTAGAGCAATCCAAGAATCTTGCAATAACTGATATTAACGTTCCTCCTGTCGTCTTAATTGAACAGAAAGATACTGAATTAGTTGCTCGTATCCACAATTATGGTACAGAGAATGTTGAAAAACTGAACGTTACTTTATATATTGATGATAATAAAGTGGAATCAACAGAGATAGATATTGAAGCAGAAAGTAGTTATGACGCTGCTTTCAGCATGAGAATTGATCTTGAGTCAAAATCAGTTCATACGGGTTGGGTAGAAATTGAATCAGATGAGCTTGAAATTGACAATCGTCAGTATTTTACAGTGCAAAGTATGAAGTCTATTCGTGTTCACTGTGTTAATGGAGAACAGAGAAGAGCAAGAATTGAAGATGAGACATTTTATCTGACAAAAGCACTCCAGAACACTGGCGGTGAAGGCGCACCTATAATATTTACCGAATCTACAACAATTCCAACTACAGATTCTATCGAACAGTATGATGTAATAATTTTAGCAAATTTAGCCAGAATTCCGTCAACAGAAGTAGAGAGAATTAAGGATTATGTAAATGAAGGTGGTACTTTACTGATTACAGTCGGTGATCAGGTCGATTCAAGTGGTTATCAGGAGCTGTTAGGTAGTACTGATACTTCTCTCATGCCTTGTACATTAATGCAAGCAGTAGGTGATCCTATTGGTAAAGATGAATTCCAAGTCATCGCAAGTGTCAATTATCGTCATCCAATTTTCGCCACATTCAGTAATCCAAACCATGGTGATTTTGGTAAGGGAAGATTTTACCGTTATTTACAAACTGTTCCCACACCTGAAGCATCTGTTATCGCTTCATTTGATGATGGGAATCCCGCTCTAATTGAAAAAATGTATGGGAACGGTAGAGTACTATGTTTTACATCAACAATTGATCGTGAATGGAATGATCTACCTATTCATGGTGTATACCTACCATTCTTACATGAAACCATCAGATATCTGGCAATAGCACATGGCACTGACATACCTGATTATAAGGTAGGAGATGGAATTGAATATAAAGGATCTAAAGATAAAACAGGGGAAGAAGTTGCTATCTTTGATCCTGAAAAAAAAGAAGTACGTAAGACTTTAAATGATCAAGGAAATCTCTTCTATGAGAATACAGATATTCCAGGTATATATTCTCTACATAGTTCTGGAGATTCACTGCACTATTTTGTTATAAATGTGGATTCTATAGAATCTGATCTAACAACTCGCAACTCTGAAGAATTGACAAGTATGTTGATTGGTTCAAATGAGATAGAACGTGGACCAGTTGAAATTACACCTGAAGTTGAACGAGAATACCACGAAGGGGTTGAGAAGAATCAAGGGATTGCAACATATATACTCCTTGCTGTCTTCGCTTTAGCGATTTCTGAAATGTTTCTGGCAAATAGGGTATAACTATAACGACCAAAACCTCATTAGACAGAATTACATTCGGCATTCAAGCTAATGTCATAGAACACATGTATGTATATTTCTGTATATTGAGAAGGAAAACTAAACAATGAATAATGAAACATCTGAACGAATTGATGTGCCGAATATAGTATCTGAGAAAGAATGCAAATTCTTCATAGAGAATGGATATCTGGTTGTTCCAGACCTTCTTTCAGATAGTGAGATTGAAGAACTAAGAAAAGATACTGTTACCCTTGCCCGTGGAGAGTATAACTGTGCCGGAATTGATCCTGTTCCAGATACCCTCACGGATCAACAGGCTATTGGTAGAATTCTTTGTATTCATCAACCACATTATGTTAGTGAGACCATAGAGAAGTATGTGAAACATCCAAAAATCTGTGGTATTCTGAGCCAAATTACTGCTGCTCACCTACCATTTTGGGATGGTAGTGTAAAATGTATGCAGTCAATGCTCTTCGTGAAACCGCCAAACTTTCAAGGGCAGGCGTGGCATCAGGATGAAATATATATACCAACACGAGACCGTTCTCTTATCGGTGCATGGATCGCAATGGATGATGCAACTATAGATAATGGCTGTTTATGGGTTTTACCAGGATCACATCGTCAAGGTTATCTGTATCCTCAACGAAGTCATGAAAATCCTGATGAGTTCGACTTTGCACAGGAGAGTTTCGGTTTTGATGAATCAGACGAGATCCCTGTGGAAGTGGAAACAGGAGCACTTGTTTTCTTTAATGGTTATTTGCTTCACCGTTCTCGCAAGAATAGGGGAGATACATTCCGTCGCGTTTTAGTAAATCATTATTGTAATTCGTGGTCTTTATTACCATGGTCAATTCAAGAAGGCGAACGACCTGCGGATGCGGATCGTCGGTGTATCGTCCCTGTTTCTGGTGTTGATCCGTATGCTTGGAAAGGTTATGATGAACCTCCGAAGAGAATATCCTCACGTTTCTGTAAAGCTATTGAGGATTTACCACCGATGACTGAAGGAGGAGAGTGAAATGACATCAGAACAGTCTACTGAATTGCAGAACTCATTAGAACAGATGCTAAGTAATATCTCTACAGGAGCTGACATTACGGAACCACTTTTCCAAATACACCAGTTAGCTAAGCGGGTGGAATCAACTGCTCCAAAGCAGCTTATACATTATCTTGAACGGAAAAGTTATACAAAAGCATTGGATTATGTAAAAGAGCTGAATGGCAGCTGAGTCTTGTAGTATTTGTAAATCAAAAAGAAAGGGTAAATAGGGACTTTATGGTTAGAGAAGATGGTCGGAAGACTAACGAATTACGACCTGTTACAATAATTCGGGAATATATAAAACATGCGGAGGGGGCAGTTCTCATCACAACTGGGGATACAAAGGTAATTTGTACTGCATCTGTAGAAGAACGAGTACCCCGGTTTATGCGTGAACAAAATATAAAAAATCAAGGTTGGGTTACCGCCGAATATTCAATGCTACCTCGTTCTACCTCTGAGCGTATGTTGCGAGAAGCCTCCCAAGGTAGGCTTGGTGGAAGAACACAAGAAATTCAACGACTTATCGGTAGATCTCTCCGTGCTGCGGTTGATCTTTCCTCATTAGGAGAACGAACCATCTGGTTAGACTGTGATGTTATTCAGGCAGATGGTGGAACTCGTACCGCAGCAATCACAGGTGCATTTCTTGCCCTATGGGATGCGTGTAAAACACTTCAGGAACAGCAAAAGATTAAAGAACTACCGTTTATAGATAACATTGCTGCGACAAGTGTCGGTATCATTGATGGGATTCCGATGTTGGACCTCTGTTATACAGAGGATTCTACTGCCGATGTAGACATGAATGTGGTTATGACGGGTAATGGTAAGTTTATTGAAGTACAAGGAACAGCAGAACATAATCCTTTTTCACGTGAAGAATATGATCAAATGCTTGATTTAGCGGTTAGTGGGATTCAAGAGCTTGTCAGATTACAAAATAAAATGATGCTTGAGAATTTAAATGAAGTTAGTTCTGGCAACACGTAACCTCGGTAAAGTTAAAGAACTCACAGCGATGCTGAATGAAAACCGAGGACCATCTAAGGACAATGGATATCTTAAGGATATG
The DNA here is from genome assembly GCA_964652195.1 of uncultured bacterium. Lineage (GTDB taxonomy): Bacteria > Poribacteria > WGA-4E > WGA-4E > WGA-3G > MSPOR6. The sequence goes on from CAZZBB010000114.1 coordinate 16,323, forward strand.
CAGGTTCTGTCACTACAAGATTTTCCTGATGCCCCTGAAGTTGAAGAAGATAAAGAGACATATCAGGAAAATGCATCGAAGAAGGCTTCTGTTATAGCAGTATATACTGGACACCGTGCTCTTGCAGATGACGCGGGTTTGGAGGTAGAAGCACTCAATGGTGCTCCTGGAGTGCATTCAAAACGATGGGCAGGAGAGAATGTAACTGATGCTGTCAGGGTTCAAAAACTTCTTGAAGCATTAGAAGGTTCGACAAATCGTAAGGCGCGTTTTGTTGCAGCTATTGCAATCGCTGAACCTGCAGTTAAAAATGGATGCTTGAATCAGAAGGCTACATCAGTTGACAATATACAAGTTGTCATCGGGAAGTGTGAAGGATATATTACGCATAAACCCGCAGGTGATGGTGGTTTTGGATATGATCCAATATTTGTTCCTGATGGTTTTGATAAAACATTTTCCCAGTTGGGGGATGCAATCAAAAACAAAATCAGCCATAGAAGTGATGCCTTACGTCAGGCAATTGAATTATTATAAATTTGAAGAAGTTAAAAAATATGTTGAATTTGGAATCTTATCGAATAAAATAGGGTAAATGAGATAAAATCTTTATTCCATTTTAACTGAAATAAGTAAAACGAATATAATATAAAAAACAGTGGTGTGTATTAGAAAGGAATAAAATGGCAGCATTAAATGATTTACGAAATGGATTAGTAATCCGATTAGATAATATCATCTACACGATTGTAGATTGTCAACATGTAAAACCTGGTAAAGGAGGGGCATTCGCACGAACAAAAATCAAACGTGTTAGCGATGGAGCGGTTTTAGACCGAACTTTCCGTACGAATGAGACTATTGAGACCGTCAGACTTACAGATCAAGAAATGCAGTTTCTATACAGTGAAGGTGATTTACTTTGGTTTATGGATAACGAATCTTTTGAACAACATTCATTAAATAGTGATTTTCTTGGTGATGGTTTAAAGTTTTTAAAAGAGGGTGAAACTGTAACAGTCAAAATGGATGGGGATACACCACTTGCAGTGGAATTGCCAACATTTGTTGAATTAAAGATTATTGAAACTGATCCCGGGTTGCGTGGGGATACTGTGAGTGGTGGATCTAAACCCGCAAAATTAGAGACAGGAGGCGTGGTAAATGTTCCACTGTTTGTAAAAAATGACACTGTTATAAAAGTTGATACTCGGAATGGAAAATATGTTGAAAGGGTATAAAGTATGAAGGAAAAAAAACAGACTGAACCCCGTAAGTCCTCTGCTAAGACTGATGTAGAATCAGACCCAATTCTCCAACGTCTTGAAAAACTTATATCCATTGTACAAAATGCTGATTTAGCTTCTGCTCGAATACGAGATGGAGAAGTGGAAATAGAAATATCAAGGATATCTAATCAATCTGTCTCAATCGGAACGCAACCATCCATACCATCAGATGCAGCAACAACGCCAGCAAGCAAGGATGAATCAGGAGCCGATATTATTTGTTCTCCAATGCCGGCACGTTTCTACCGATCCCCATCCCCAGATGAACCTGTATTTGTTGAAATTGGAGATACAGTTACTGCGGGTGAGTCATTGGCTACACTTGAAGTTATGAAAACATACAATGATGTTGAAGCACCCTTCAATTGCGAGATCCTTGAGATTTTGGTAGAGGATGGTCAAGCAGTCGAATATAATCAACCTCTCTTTCGAGTTAAGCAACTATAAGATATGTTCAAAAAGATATTAATTGCAAACCGTGGTGAGATTGCTATCCGCATAATTCGTGCATGTAAGGATATGGGGATTAAAACCGTTGCGGTTTATTCTACTGCAGACAAAGATGCTTTACATGTTGAGTATGCGGACGATGCCATCTGTATAGGTCCACCTCCTTCCAAAGAGAGTTATCTAAAATATGCAAATATCACAACAGTCGCAGACTTTGCTAATGTTGATGCCATTCATCCTGGAGCAGGTTTTCTTGCTGAAGATGCACAGTTTGCTGAAATTTGTGAAGCACACCAAATTACATTTATCGGTCCATCTATAGAAGACTTAGAAACAATGGGTGACAAAGTCCGCGCATTAGAGACTGTTGTTCAAGCTGGCTTGAAACATGTCCCGGGTAGTCAAGGTAGAAAACGAAAAAAAGATAAAAAAGCAACTGTCGAAACAGCCGAGGAAGCAGCTGAACTTGCTGAGAAAATTGGGTATCCGATCGGTATAAAGGCATCTGCTGGTGGGGGTGGACGCGGTATTCGTATCGCACATAATCGTCCAAGTTTATTCAACTTATTCCATATTGCAAAAGCGGAAAGTGAAGCAGCATTTGGTAATGGTGATGTCTATATTGAAAAATGGATTGAGGATGCACGACATATTGAGGTACAGATTTTAGGGGATTCACACGGTAATGTAGTCCATTTGGGTGAACGTGAGTGCTCAATTCAGCGAAAACAGCAGAAACTTTTAGAGGAGGCACCATCCGCTTCAATCTCTTCTAAAGTTCGAAATGAAATATGCAAAGCTGCTGTAAAAGCTGCAAAATCAATCGGTTATAGAAATGCAGGAACAATTGAATTTGTTGTGGATAAGGATGAAAAATTCTTTTTCCTGGAAATGAATACGCGTATACAAGTTGAACATACCATTACTGAGAGCATTTCAGGTATTGACCTAATTAAAGAGCAAATACGGATAGCTGCAGGAGAGGAACTTGGATATGGGCAGTCGGATATAGTTCTAAAAGGACATGCGATTGAATGTAGAATAAATGCAGAAGATCCCGCAAATCAATTCATGCCTTCCCCAGGATTAATTACACATTATAATCCACCAGGGGGGAATGGTATAAGAGTTGATGATTGTATTTATACAGGATATACAGTACCACCACACTATGATTCCCTTGTAGCAAAACTCATCGCTTATGGTAGAGATCGAGAAGAAGCTATTGCTCGGTTAAAACGTGCTCTATCTGAATTTAAAATTGATGGCATCAAAACGACGATCCCACTGCATCAGAATATATTAAATGACGAGCGTTTTTTAAATAGAACAATTTTTACCAACTTCCTTGAAACATCATGACACCTATTGGTCAAACATCTGGGGAAGTCCATCCGAAATCTTCATCATCATTTCTCAGATTATGGCAAGCATATATAATTTATGCTTTTTCTACCATACGTCTGATTCCTATACCACATTATCCTATAGGTTCAAATCGATGTCTGGTATATAAATCTCTACTTATCCTATCTATAATCACTATCTTGCTATCTCCTAAGAAAATTCTCGCAGTTGATTTTGTTGATGTAACAGAGGAAGCAGGTATTCACTTTCGGCACTCCAACGGGGTACGAACAAGTATGCTACCTGAAGATATGGGGTCTGGTGCTGGTTTCGCAGATATTGACAATGATGGCGACCTGGACTTGTATATAGTGAACATGCCTGGGATGTATATAACAGATCCTTCTACACTACCATCGAAGTCAAAGAACGTATTATACCGAAATGATGGCAATGGTGGATTTACGGATATTACGAAATCGACAGGAGTCGGTGATACAGGATACGGAATGGGTTGTGTCTTTGCTGATTATAATGGGGATGGATTCGTAGATCTGTATGTAACTAATTTTGGTACTAATGTATTGTATCAGAACAATGGCGACAATACATTCACGAATGTAACCGATATTGCTGGAGTTGATTGTCCCTTGTGGAGTACTGGTGCCTGTTTCGCTGACATAGATAATGATAATGACTTGGATTTATATGTTTGTAACTATGTAGATTTTGATCTGGTGAAATTTGAAGATAAAAAGGAAGAATCCATACAATCAGGGAAATTGGTACCGAATGCATTGAATCCTACTGTTTTTGAACCGCAAGATAACGTGCTTTATAGAAATAATGGGGATGGTACATTTACGGATATAACATCTAAGGCAGGTGTAGCAGCAACTGGTGGTAGGAGTATGCAGTCAATTTTCAGCGATTTTGACGAGGATGACGATGTTGATCTTTATGTTGCAAACGATACTTCAAATAACCACGTCTATCGGAACGATGGAGATGGTACGTTTACAGATGTGAGTACAGATTCATGGGCTGCGGATTTTCGAGGATCAATGGGATTGGCAGCAGGAGATTACGATGCCGATGGAGATATTGACCTATTTATTAGCCACTGGATTGATCAAGAGTTTGTCATATATAGAAACTTGCTTAAGGAGGAAAACACATCATTAAATTCCTCAAGTCAAGGTATTAGATTTGTTGATGAATCTTATTCTGCTATGATCGCTGAGGTTACATTAAAGGAAATCGGTTGGGGTACATCTCTCTTCGATTATGATAACGATGGGGATTTAGATATTTTTGTTGCAAATGGGAGTACATTCCAACGTCTTGACCAACCAGAAGTTCTTATACCACAACCCAATCAACTCTTTCGTAATGAAGGTGACAGTACGTTCACGGATATCAGTAAGAATTCTGGGATTAACATTTTACCTACACGGGTTAGTCGGGGTACAGCATTTGGAGACTATGACAATGATGGAGATATAGATATTTTTATAGTTAATAACTATGCGAAAGCGAGGTTGTTGCGTAATAACACTATTGAATCCAAGAATAGTAATAATTGGCTACAGATTAAATTGAATGGGACAAAAAAGAACAGAAATGCCATCGGGACAAAGATACTACTAAAAACTGCGAATACTAATCAGATACGTGAAATCTATGCAGGTGAGAGCTATATGTCATCCAATACTTTCATTGCTCATTTTGGCTTGGGGAAATCAACCAAGGTAGACTCAATTCAAGTTACCTGGACCAACGGAAAAACACAATCTCTGAATGATATAAATACTAATCAGCAGATTGAAATCACACAGAAACCATAACCAATAACTGACCTATAGTGATTTTCCTCTCCACCACAAGACATTCCTATGCATCCAGATCCAAATTTGCCCACAATTTCAGCGTTATTAACTGAATCAGATTCAGCGTTGTTTGTTGACTTCTATCAACTCACCATGGGGCAAGCAGATTTTATTAACAAGAACAATTCTACCGTCACTGCCAATTACTATGTCCGTAAGATTCCACAAGGTGAATATCTCATTGCAGCTGGACTTGAACAAGTGATTCATTATGTTCTGAACCTTCAATTCTCTGATGAGATTCTCAATTGGTTATTAGAAAATGGAAAATTAAGCAATGATTACCTCCAAACATTAAAGAATTTCCGATTTGATGGTTCAATCTATGCTGTCCCTGAAGGAACCCTTGTATTCCCAAATGAACCTATCATAAACGTTACGGGTCGTTCAAGGGATATACAATTATTTGAAACATACTTACTTTGTGTAATGAATTTCCAGACATTGATCGCAACCAAAGCCTCCCGTATTGTATATGCAGCACAAGGAAAACCGGTCTACGATTTTGGTGCCAGACGCGCACACGGAAGGGATGCTGGGATTTTAGCTGCACGTGCTTCTTACATCGGTGGGGTAAGTGGTACATCTCTTGTTCAGGCAGGACGTTATTTTGACATACCTTTTGTCGGTACAATGGCACATAAATTCGTCTTGGAACGCAAAACCGAAATCGAAGCGTTTAGAGAATATGCGAATGTTTTTCCTGATAATACTACATTCCTAATTGATACATATGATACAATTGAAGGTACAAAAAATGCTTGTATCGTTGCTCATGAGATGGAAGCTAAAGGTGCAAAATTACGTGCAGTAAGATTAGATAGTGGGGATTTATTATCACTCAGTAGAAAAGTACGGAGTATTCTTGACAGTGAAGGATTGAATAATGTCCAGATTATAGTAAGTCATGAACTGGATGAATATCACATTCAATCACTACTCCATGCTGGTGCACCAATAAATGGTTTTGGTGTCGGTACACGGCTTGCGACAGGTGACACATCCGAAGTCCATAAAGGAGGTGTGGCTGCTCTTGGTGGTGTGTATAAATTAGTTGAAAAGGATGGTGTTCCGGTAGGCAAGTTATCGTTGGATGAACCCGATAAAGCAACTCTTCCTGGGAGAAAACAAGTCTATAGATATGTTGACACTGAAGGGTTTTATAGTAAAGACTGTATAGCATTGTGGGATGAATCTATTTCTGATGGTGAACCACTCTTAATACCAATTGTCAAGGATGGAGACTTGGTATATAATTTCCCACACCTGAATGATATTCAAGAACAGACAAATAATGGTCTCTCAAGACTCCGTGAAGCACATAAAGGTTTGATAATTTCTGAACCGTATGAAGTAGAAATACACCCTCAGTTAACAGTTATTTTGGAAAATAACTGTCCATAGTATGTAGTCATATTATTTTCCAAAGAGTTATATACTGACTACTGGCAGACTTGTATTAAGTTATTGAATGGATTCTGACTCTGCCCTATGATGTGCAAATCCATTGATATACTGCACCAATTAGGGCAGTTAGATATGAACATATTGTTTAGAATATGGCTATGGCAATAACAGTTAGACTGGCATAGATTTTGCTATTTATTCTTGATTGATTTTGACGAATGCCTTAGTGTTTCAATCCATAATATCATTGTTAAATAGTCAGTACGGTACGGTATTTACATTATGTTGTATTACCACTATCTACTGTTGAATCTATCTAAATCATAAGTTTAACCTATAACCGTCAATTGAGAAGTTCATCATAACTGGTTTATTCAGTTTCATAGTGTGCTTTTTTATTCAACGAAAACAGCAAAGATATTATGTGATTGCATAGATTTAGTTTCGTAAATAATTACAATATGGATGCTGATAATCTGTTTCTGGTTTGAATAAGAACTACTTGCCGGTTATAGGTAATACCTATGTTCACCGAAATTAGTATTGAATGAAGAGTAAGTATGCTATCTTATAGTCCGATCTTAGGATGTTTGTTTCTCCAATTTTCAGAAGCATACCTAATGTGATTCATTCAAATATCGACCCTTGAATTGTGATTATATAAATGTCCTATTGATAATTTGTAAACATTCAGAAGTAGAAACAGAATAAAACCCATCTGGAGAAATATTATGGATAAGCAAGAGAAATTTCGCATCGCACCACCAGGATTCACTCCTGAGCAATGGGAAACATTTAATGAAGACGGTATCATCTTCATTGAAAACGCCATTTCTGAAACAGATATCCAGATATATAAAGATACAATAGATAGAACAGCAGCCAACAATCCGAAATATAGACCTGGCGCATATCTCCATCTTGAAAATATCGTCGAACGTCATCCAGTTTTTTCAAATTTAATTGACCATGTACGTCATGTTGGTTATGCCTACGACTTGTTTGGAGAACTGCTGAAATTACATCAGAGTCAGTTTTTTCTTCGTCCACCAGGTGGAAAACAGTATAACCAATGGCATCCAGATGGAGCGCGTGCCCTTCCCTACGGAGTATTTTCACCACAATTACCTTTACAAATCAAAATAGGATATTGGTTAACAGACCTTCCAGAAGAAAAGATGGGAAATCTTGTAGTATTACCCGGTAGTCATCGCCACCAGTATATGGAAGGCTACGACACACATGAAAGTATTCCTGGAGAAAAAATTGTTTGTCTACAGAAAGGCACAATGACGGTAATGCATTCCAGTATTTGGCATCGCGTAGAGACGAATGAAAGTGATGTTGTTCGTTACAACATCTTTGTTGCATATTGTCCATCTTGGGTAACACCCGCTGATCGGTTTCATTCATCATCAGAATGGTTAGATACCCTCAACCGTGAACAACGTATCATTATGCGAAGTTATAACCACGCTTACCATAATGCCAAACCTCCTGCATCCGAATTTCCTCTTTTCTTAGACCGTGAATCCGGTACAGATGCTGATATAGGAACATACAATGACCATGTCCAACTCCACAGACGTAAAAGACAGATTATGCCAGAAAGACTTTCCTCATAATAAAGGTAGATAAATGAATACACTATTCCTCAAAGATATGCGATACCGACGCACCCGTGTGATACTTACATCTGTAGGAATTACTGTGTTGGTTTCACTCATACTTCTGTTAGGTGGTATTATGCACGGTATGCGTATTCAAGCTCAACAGTACGTGAAATCAACTGGCGCGGACATCTGGATTTCTGCTGAAGGATCTGGTGGGGCATTCATAGGATTTTCACTACTCATAGAAGAAAATATGGCACCATTGAGTGCTTCACAAGATTTAGTACAAGGATCTGTATCTCCATTGATTTTTGCACAAGCGCGTCCTTTGATACGAGGGAAATCTACTAAAGCAATTATTGTTGGATATATGGCAGACAAACTTGGTGGTCCAACCGGAGTAGTTGAAGGAAAAATGTTCCAATCAAGTAAATTTGAAGACTACCGACCAGAAGATCCTGTGCCTGATGAAGTTATTGTTGATGAAAAGATGGGGATTCAAATTGGGGAGCAAATTACTATCGGTACAGACACTCTGAGAGTCGTTGGGAAAACAAAGAGTCTCATGTTTGTATTAGATACACCCTTACTTTTTATGGATGTTCGGGTCGCACAAAAAGTTCTTCTTGGGAACTATCCTCGTGTTAACATGATGATTGCTAAATCAAAACCAAGTGTGATTCCCGGAAAGACCAATCAAGCTGCTACAATTGCTGCAAATTTAGATGCTTCAGATGCCATTGAAGCACGGACTGTAAAACAAACACTTGATGATATTATAGGATATTATGTTGACGAACCGATGAAAGCGGTACAATTCCTACGAGTTATGTTGTGGATAGCTTCAGGTTTATTGATAGGTATGATTACCTATGTAACGATGCTTGAGAAGACACAAGAAATCGGTGTCTTAAAAGCTATAGGAGGATCCAACCAATACGTAATGTCACTATTGCTCAAGCAGGTAGCCATTATCTCAGTAATCGGGGTTTCAATAGGATTTTGCCTTTCATATATTTTCGCTGCAGCTGCTCCGATATTTGTTGCAATAAACTTTACTGAGTCAATCATTGTTGCCGTCATTAGTATAATTGTTTGCTGTGGTAGCGGTTATCTTGCTGCACGCAGGGCGATTGACGTTGATCCGATGATTGCATTTCGTGGCGAAATTGATATGGGATATACACCTCAAGTTCAGACATTCGCACTTTCGGATGCATGATCCATACAATAAGGAATTAATTATGGCTACTATTATAGAAGGAATTGGATTAAATAAACAATTTGGTATAGGAGATGCCGCTGTTGCTGCAATTAATTCTGTTGATATCCAAATAGAAGAAGGTGAATTAGTAATGATAATGGGAGACAGTGGGTGTGGTAAGACTACACTGATTAGCCTCCTTGGATGTATTCTAACACCGGATTCTGGGGAGTTACGAATTGACGGTGAAGTGATTGATCCAGAAAATCAAGACTTGAGTGTAATCCGCCGCGAAAAAATAGGGTTTGTTTTTCAATTGTTTCATCTATTACCTTACCTAACTGCACTTGAAAATGTTATGGTTGCTATGGACATAACAAAAACAAGCCGTACTGAATCAGAAAATCGTGCAATAGAATTACTCACACGGGTAGGTTTAAGTGAACGTCTACATCATCGACCAGCCCAAATGTCGGGTGGTGAAAAACAACGCGTCTCTTTTGCCCGAGCACTTGCCAACCGACCCAAAATTATATTCGCTGATGAGCCAACAGCTAATTTGGACAGTCGTCAAAGCAATAACATGATGAACCTAATACAGGAAATACGACAAGAACAACAAACAACTATAGCAATCGTAACCCACCATGAAGGGTTAAAAGAAAACGCTGATAGAGTGATACAGATGAAAGATGGGAGGATAATTGCATCTTAAATATTGATAATAGGTTTTCCCGTTTCATAACTATAGTTGCCATTTCATTTATCTATATTTTATCCTTAAGTCAGTCGATATCAGCACAAGATCGTTTAACACCTTATGCTGAACAAAATTTCTTAACAAGTGGATTCTATGGAGGCGGATTAACTTTCATTAATGGCGATGCTTATGTCCGACTTCAACTACAACCTGAAATTCCGTTAGGTAAAGTTGGGTTAGGCTTTGACCTTGTCTTACTTTACAATCCTTATGCTGAAAGTGGGGAAGACCAATTCCTTGCTGAAGACGGGGAGAAGTGGGATAGTCCGAGCACATGGCTACGATTGATACGGAATATCAGTTATGCCGGTCCTTACGACCCATTTTATTTTCGCTTAGGAGAATTCGATTATTTGACAATCGGACATGGATCAATTATGTCCGGATACGCGAATCATGATCGGCGTGGATTACACCTGAATTTGAGAGAATCAGATAATAGGTATGGTATGGAAACGATGGTAAATGATCTCGGTAATCCTACAATCTTCGGAGGACGGGGTTTCGTCAGACCAATATTGCAGACTGAAAACAACAATCTCTTAACACGGTTTGAACTGGGGGCAACATATTTTACTGATATTGACCCTGATTCATCTCAAGAAAATGAACAACCCCTAAACGCAGTAGGAGCGGATATCGGATTCCCAATTTATGAATCAAGTACATTTAGATTAGATCTATATAATGACTATGCTGTTCTAAATCCACCACCAAATCCTGAGAATCTTGACATAGAACCAGTTAAAACAGAGGCACAGGAAGAACAGTCTTCTAATTCCGATATAGATGAAGAATCATCAACTTTAGAATTGGCATGGGGTAATGCTGTAGGTTTCGGGTTCGCACACACAAAAGCACTTTTCAAGATTGAGTACCGTATTTTTAGTGATGGATATATACCAGGAGTCTTCGACTATACTTATGAAACTGGAATGCCTGTATTTTGGGGATTAGAAAAGGATATTGAAGCAAGGCACGGTTTCTTCACACAACTCATTTGGCATCCACTGAAGCAACTCTATTTTTTAACCGCATTTGAAAATTATAATAATGACACTTCAAAAATATATTTAGGTGTTTCAGAATCTGGATTGATACCACGTCTGGGTTTCCGTGCCTATTACACCAAGAGAAATATTGGACATGATAGTAACAACAACTTTTTTCAAGATCTCTTTGATTTAGATGAGAAATCTGCCCTTAATCTTGAGATCCGTTATGCCATTTTCCCTCCAGTTGAAACAATTGTTGTTAATGAATATAGGTTCAGACGCGTTGTAACAGATGATGGAATGTCAGAGTTTGAACCTATCCATACGACCACATTCATGGTTGGTGTCAGTACTAACTTTTAAGCCAATACCATAGATTATCATAGAGATATGATACCATTTCTATAAATGTTGTCCTATGAATAGTTGTTATGAATGTCTTGAAATACTGTACAAACTGAAAGTTTATGCTACATAAAAGAGATTTTAATTATTAGAAATGGTATAAGATCGTGGATCGGAATCCCATCCAACAGAATATAAGATCGGGGTAATGGAATCCATTCTATCTGTGGTTTGTTGGAGTTAAGCTTTACTTTATTCCATGTATAGGTATTTTGTACCAACTCCCACCTGTTTCTTTTGTAATACTTTTATGATCGGTAAAATTTCCTCCGAAAACATTCACAGAGATCTTGTTTTTTTGACAAAGTTTTATAACACTATCTAATGTATGCCTATCTATGCTGGTAAACTCAATTTCATCAGTGAGGAGGATAAGATGTTTCATAGAATCTGTTCTAAACTTTATTTTTCTCACTGTATGAAAGATAGCATCTAAAACGTTTTCATCACCTGCGATCCTAATTGAATAAAATTCCCGTTTGTATTCAGATATGTTCCGCGTGAGTGGCAATGTGTTTATTATATTTTCTTTATTTTTAGAATATTTTTTGGTATAGAAGATTGTTAGTCCGAACAACAGGTCTATCTTTGAAGCTTTGTAGGCATCACTCACATCAGACAGATGTTCTATCAAAGATTTTATACTATCATTCACACTACCGGATCTGTCCAAGACCAAGACGACATCTATGGGGTTGCCACCGCTGCTTTCTATAATATCATTTGTCAGATTCTCAATGGTTTTGAGTGAAGTGTTGCCTTCACCATGACCTGTGCCACCACTACCATGACCTGTGCCACTACCGTCTTTATTTCCTGATCCTGTTTTGATGACACCTTTTCCGGTATTTTTTTGTGAATTTCCCTCATTTTTAAAACTTCGAGCTTTAGAGTCCGTACCATGTATAACACCAGATGGTAATTCTGGTGACATAATAGATTCGACATTGGGTTTTAAAAGGGTATCAGTTGAGAGGTTAGGATCATCAAAATGTGGAACAAAGTTTGCTGATGCCAATAACTGCCCTTGACCTGCGGATGGTGTTGTGTTGCCAGGTAACTTGGCAATCTCTTTGGATTGATTGGGTTTAGCAATGGTTATTTCCCTTTTTTGAGATACCGATATAACTTCATTTCGCTTAGTAAATATTGGATTTAGTGTCTCTTGCTCATTGACTGTCTGTCTCGACAACTCAGGTAGTATTTCGGCAAGTATTTTGTCGACTTCGATTTCTTCTTTATTGAGAAAAAAGAGGACGAACACTGCCATCATGACTACATGAATAACTAAAGAAATACATAAAGCAATTTTTCTATATTTCTGACGAAAGGACTTTCTTAAATTGGGGTTACTGAGGTACATAAAATCAACCTTTTCGTATATTACAGTTTATAGTCTATAGTTAATAGTTTACAGTTTTATACCTTTTCTAATTGATAATATAACATTATTCGGTAATTCGAGTAGAAGCACGAAACCCGATAGGATAGACCCAATCAACACGTGTCCAAATCAACGGTATGTATGACATTAAGTCAATCAGCGGGTATGAATGACATTAGGCATTCATACCGTTGATTCGAATTTCTTAGTATAATTACCGAAATATTTACTTAATCCTCATAAGGCATTCACCGAATATAATATAGCATGTATATTTATGACACCTATTCATTTAGAAATGGTATTATATCATGAAGCAAGTTAATTATTTAGACAGAGTACAGAGATTCTGACGTCCAAAGATTACGGTTTTACTGCTTTATCTCTCCCCACGTTACTTTTTTTTTGCCTTTCAGGGTTACAGACAGCACATCATCGTCTATCCAATCCGGTCCGTAATCATCTACAGCAGGCGTGTTTGTCAGGTTGACGATTTCACCTGTAAAGAGTTGATACCGGTAAATGTCATGCTTCTCTGCGTTCGGAGGTTTGGCTGAAATCAACAGATATTTGCGGTCCATAAAGCAGGCACTATGGACTATCCAGTTATCAGGTGTATCTACAACTTGCCGATTGTTAGTTTTTATATTATGAATGACAAATTTTGTTGAAATACCATTCCATTCATAATACAACAGATTGGCTATCAGCAGACCAGCGTGGAGATCTGCGCGCATGTCCCACGCGACTCTTGACAAGTTCATGTTGACCACTCCCATCGGCACGTATCAAATGGATTGTGGGAGCCAATTGGATATTGTCTTGATACGCAATATATTTCCCATCAGGGGACCAAGACGCTGCTGTTGTTAATGAAACTGTGCGCGTCAGTCGCCGGAACGTTTTAGTTGCGATATTTATTGTCCAGGCATCTGTTTGACCAGTTCCCGGTTTGGCAAGCCGGTCACTTGTGAATACGAGGTATTTCCCATCTGGCGACCACGACGGTCTCCATTCGTTATCATCTCCATCGGTAACCCGAAATTCACCTGTACCATCAATATTGATGATAAATACAGCAAAGGTTGGCGTTTGTTTTGGCACAATCGGTCGCCGTCGCATAAAAGCGATCTGCTTCCCGTCCGGAGACCAAACAGACCATATGACACTTCTCCCGTCTACCCATTTGACTAACATTTTGGCGTTATGCCCGTCATCGTCCACCACATAAATATCTGAGCCAGACTGAAAAACGATCTTTGCATGCGTGAGTGCGGGTAACAGTAAGTACAACAATAAGCATAAGCAACATAAGGTGAGACGTTGCAAGACCATTATTCACCTCCATTTTTACCGTGTATCAATAGGAAACCCGTTTGGTATACCGGGTTTCCTATCGTTGTTCCCTATCAAAATAAAGCTACAAGCACTTCAGGCAATTATCAGTCTGCGTCTTGCCCCCAGACAGGGTAGGAGTATGTGTACAGCCCATCCGACGTATAAACATCTGCCGTGATTTCATACCAAACGGCTTCCTGATTTCCTGCCTTATTCGGATCATCGACATCGTCAGGGAAGCTGGTGGTCATCGTTGACTTTCTGGTTTCACCGTCCCCCCAAGATACACCCACTTGGCTCCCATAACTATCCCCATGCGCTTTGACATACCAATACACAGACTGATATGGGGTGTCTGTATATATCAGTGACTGCCAATTCGCCCGTTCATCATCATCATTGCTGTTGACTGTGCAATCGCCAGAAAAGGTTTCGCCATCCTTTGTCGGTCCGATACCTTCGAGTTGCTCAACAGCAATTTCTGGTATGTGGTCAAAATTAGTTGAGTAGGGGGTCGACCAACTTTCATTATTACGGTCACCATACACCCTGAGTACTATATTAGCAGACGCATTGTACTGTTGATTTGCTACTATGGGTTCTGCATCACCAACTGGTGATAGACAATCGAGGTGTAAGGTAAGGCTTTCAGATACACTATCGATAACATCATACCAACTCGCGTCCTCATCATTTTCTTCTAAATTACCGTCTACCTCCTCTTCGACATGAGGGAGATAATTATTACCGTTCAGGTCGAAGATTTCAAGGCGTATTTCACCATCATAGCTTATGCCACTATCGGGATTAAGGTTGTAAACATAGAAAGTGCCACTGATATTGACACTGCCGTTACCTGCATTATAAGAAAAGCTATCAATGGATACATAAGCTGAAACAAGTGGGTTTTCATCATGATCCACTATTATCTTCGCCTTATGGTGATTTTCCGCTAACCTCGCGAAAACAGAAGGTGTTAATAATAGGGAGGGTTTTACACGACTAATGATTTGAACAGACTGTACGATAATCTTCTATACCGTACAACTTGCTCCTTACTTTAATATATGATAACATTTTGCCAAAAAAAATCAAGTTGTCTTTTGTCTTTTAATTACTTCTGTTATCTAAGACATTGTAAAGAGAGGTTATTTAAATGTCCTGTCCTCGTTGTAAACATGAACATTGTGTCAAAAATGGTAAGGTTGAAGGAAAACAACGACATAAATGTAAAAGTTGCGGATTCCAATTTACACGAATTACCCCAAAAGGATATCCGCTTCAAATGCGTGTTTTATCTGTATTTCTATATTGCCACGGGTTGTCAATGAATGCGATTGCGAAAATGCTATCTGTTTCCACGCCTACTATTTTACGATGGATACGTCAGTTTGGGATGCAACACGCACAACCCCCACAACCAGCACAAGATACTGCTGTTGTTTTAGAACTTGATGAGATGTGGCACTATCTAAAAAAAAACAAAAGTTGTGGATTTGGAAAGTTTTGTGTCGTGATACAGGAGAACTCGTCGCTTGGGAATGTGGTGATCGGGATAAAGCAACGTTGAATAAACTTCTCAGCAAGTTATCCCCATGGCAAGTAAAGTTATATTATACAGACGATTGGCATGCGTATAAAGCTGTTATACCGGAAAAGTTGTTAGTGCAGAGTAAAAAAGAGACACATCGTATTGAGCGTAATAATAACCTCATGCGGCATTGGTTTGGCAGAT
>CAZZBB010000115.1:0-4410 GCA_964652195.1 uncultured bacterium
ATATTTAACCTACGGAACCGATTCGAAAGCATATCATGTATTCTTTCGTTTTTTAGTTCTTTTTCCTTTGAGAAAAGTTTTTCACCTTCTGTAAGGTGTTCATCATAGTCGAGAATCCATTCATGCTCATCGTTCGCTTCCTCTTTCCGAAGTCGTTTGACATAGGCATCCAGGTATTTCGCTTCATCGTTATATGAGATACCACAGATTGCTTTGATATCGTCCGGAAATGTCAGGATGAACTCTTCAACTATCCCTGAAAGATCCATGAATTGTGCGAATCCTTTGACAACAAATTTCTTATGATGTTCCTGTAATTGCATTGGTAATTCTCCTTAAAATGTTACACTTTTAGTCACATGTTGTGACATTAAAAACAGCTTAAAATATGGCTATAAACCTATATATAGACTGGGTTTATTAGGGTTCGAAACTAAAATACAAGAATTTTAAAAATTACTGAATTCCTTTCAGTTCTGATTACTGTGATTCGGATCATTTTTTGGTATTTCTGGTATAGCCAAATTGCTTTCTTTATTGGAATTACTTTCAATTTTCTTAGTTTCTGTAGGTGTAATATCTATAATCTCTTGTTTGTCGTCCATAAGTTGGCATGTGATGATTGTCCTAAGGAGATGATGAGCTAAAGGTAGTTGAGAAATTTGATTTTCCACATAAATCATCCTTTTTACGTAGTTGTATAGATCTTCTAATTCTGCCAAAGAATCTTGTATCCCGTCCGAACTAATTTCTGCATCCTTCTTAAGATGTTCCTCACGTGTCTTATGAAACAGCTCACTATATTTTTTAGGAAATTGTGGGTGTTCAATATGTAACCTTCTAAACTGGGTTGAAAGTTTCCGTTTAGTATGTCTAATGATAGGTTCGATATATTCGTCATATTGTTCATTAAATTCTTCTATTCGTTCATCCTCTGAAAATCGCCATTTAAGAGAGGATTTTAACTGATTCTGAATATGTTCGTCTCTTGGTTTGTGATATTCAAGACAGATCTGTTCGATATCATCCGAAAACTTCTCAACGAATTCTTCTACGATGTCAGCGCGTTTCATGAATTTAGCGTAACATTCGACTACGAATTGTTTGTGTTCCTCTGTAAGTCGCATAATATACCTCGATTATAATTGATAGTATTCAGAGTTGAGAATCTCATCTCTTAAAAATACATTATGGTTAAGTATAGTAATTCTCATTTCATCTATTACTGGTAAGAGAATTACTATTGCTAATTATTAGTATAACTTTATTTTTGTATAAAGTCAAGGACAATGTGAAATAATGTGTAACATAGTTGTAATAATATATGTTTTTCTTCAATTTATTTATATAATTGCGCTTATTACCGATATTTAATGATATTTCTGAATTTAAGATTAGAAATTCTCGGTCTATTATTCTGTTGTAATATAAAGATGGTTTATTCACAAAACTTTGTATTTATTTTTAATGATAAACTGAAGGAGATGCAGAATATATACCGTAAACTGAAAATTTACAGTACATTTAGAGGATGGGATTGGCGTTTAATCTAAGGATTTGAATCCGTGTTATATCATTTTTAATTTACAGTTTAGCAGGAGAATAATTGATTAATTTTATTCAATAAATTGTGGGAGAAATGGTATAATTTGCAAAACACTGTTCGCAATAAGCGTAAAATGGAAGCACGATTCGGATAGCATTTGCAAATTGCATTTTCTCCTTCTACTATCACTAACTTCCTGAACGGAAGTTAGAAAAGAAGGAAAAGAAAATAAAAAATACATTTTAAGACAGGGACCCGATAATCACTGATGACGTTGCACGCTGATCACGTGTGACATAACCGATAAAAGGAGGTGTTAGATGCTTCACGATATCTTCACTAACAAATGGACACTCGGCGGTATCGTCTTTCTCGTTATCTTTGCAGGATTGTGTTATCTTTATTACCACTACACGACAGCTCCGTATAGAGAAAACACAGCCGAACTTGATCGGATCAGACTTCAATCTGAAAAGCAACGCATGGCACCGACTGCCAAATCGACAGAACAGGCAGCCGCAGAGAAGTCTATAATCAGAACACCTATTGTATTTTCAGAATCGGACGCAAACACAGGCGAGACAGTATTCACTGTTTCCAAATCCATGCAGGAAGTGGAAGCCTTTGAGAAGAGGCGTGTTTCACCTCATGGCTTCGGTCCTTATCCTGAAGTGCCATCAAGTTTTATTGAATCTCTTGGTATCCCTATTTGGCTGCAGGATGAGGAAAAATATGTTAAATCATCTATGAAGAGTCGACGTAACTTTGAACTTATGCATCGAGTTCTCATCAAACTATGGAACGAAGGAGATCGAGATGTTATAGGTGCTGTTTTTGAGAACGGTAAGGTTTATCCTACCTATAGAAATGTCATATATTTAACGGAAAAGACAGAAATAAGCCCTTCTGGCCTGATCTGGGTGCATAGATCCGGACTTTCAGGACAACCTGTTCAACTTATTCCTAAAAAAGTCATTCCTGAAGGAATGCGTATCATAGACAGGGAAACTGGAGGGATTAATCCTTATCAGTTCCTAAATCTCAACCAATGAGGAGTTTACAATGCAAAAGAAAGTTGTTTTTTTACTCGCTTTTATTTTCGTTGCTTTTTTTATAATAGGGTTTGCATATAAGGTGCATTCACATCATGTAGCCACTGCAATAGCAAGGGCGGATAAGGTCGAATCGGATACAATCGATACAAACCTAACAGGATGGATGGCTTACGCCACTGGGACTGTTGTTTCCCCCGGTGTTACATATATGGGACAGGAACTGGCATCCACCAGTTACGATTTATATGTATCGCTTGTAGAACATTATGCTGATTCCCCTAACTTTGTCAGAGAAACACCTCCAGAAAAATGGTGCAAGGATGTTACGGGTGGTGCCTATGACTCGGATGGGTATACGGCTTATAGTCCCAATGCAGCTAATATTAAAGCCTTGGATCACATATCAGGTTATGCGGATGCTGCTATATACTGGGAGAGAGCAGAAACTGTAAACCATAACGGTATAGAAGGCAGGATTAACTTAGATTTTGAAACATACGATAATGATCAAAATAGTGCAGGTTTTTCGTTAATAAAGGAACTCGAATAACCCAAGTTACCACCTATGTAGCACAATCTCGATGTAGCAACAATGGATATAGATGGTGGAACCGTAACCGCTTACGCTTCTGGTAGTGAATTGACCTTGAGTAAAACGTATGACTCAGGGGAATCGGGCAGGAACTTTACTGTAAAGATCACTGTGTGGTACGAAGATGTTAATTCTCCGACTTCTTCTATAGATTCATCAAGTGTTTCTGTAGAGTAATACCCTTATTCTTCATTCACAGGCAGGTATCCATTATTGGGTATCTGCCTTTTACGGTTAAAATTGACACCTAACAGTGCCTACTTTGGATATTTCCTACTATACTTCTGTCGCGATGGGAACAAAGGTTGAATTTGTGTTCCCAATTTAAGAACACCAAAAACGGATCTCCCACAGGTAGAGAGATGTCCGTATTATTAGGTTTGAAATGAAATGACATTATAGCAGCAGAGGGAACCCGATACAATCACATTCTACAGGGTTATTTAGTTTTAAGACTTCTCATTTTATGATGTTAACTGCGAGTTTAGGATTTGAAGCATAATATTTCATCATATCAGCGATACGGTAGCTCCTGTGAACAGAATTACGGATAATGCTGTATTTCGCAATGCTGCCATGACTTGTGGAATAGCACCACATCGGACAGGAACCTGTCCATAACTGCGCTATTGAATTCGGCTACAGAACCCATCCATGAAAAATTGAAATTAGGTGGCAATTACCTGTTTATCTGCGAAAAATCCTCGTCTGTTCCCTGCTTTTATACCTCATGTTTCTCACTTTTGGGATACGTATCCAAGGTGTAGAGCATCTCCCTGCAGGTCAATTTACAGAAAATGATGCTTTCCTTTACCAGTGGATGGCGGATAAGATTGCCGAACACGGCACTCTTCCGCCACGCGATATGCACCGCTGGCTTCCCCTCTTCAGGGACAACGGTCAATTATTACCGCTCTAATCTTACGCCATCGCTTATACGCATAAAGCATTCGCATGGATCTTTCCTACACTCACGCGGTATCAAATTCAACTTTACATCACCACTATCTGTTTTACCTTTAGAATCATTTTATAGTATTGGAATCTTCCAGACTAATATAGTTCGATCCGCACTTCCACTCACCAATTTACTCCCATCCTTTCAATATACTCAGTTGACTCCTTGATCCAACATCCCACACTATTATTGCATCCATTTCTTCACCCACACATTTTCACATCCACAATCCAGTAATTTCCATTTGGACTGAAGGATA
>CAZZBB010000116.1:0-37247 GCA_964652195.1 uncultured bacterium
ACACTAAAACAGGAGATCCACGCTTGGCAAACCCGAAGAAATGAACACCGAGCAAGTATGAGTTGGAGATTTACAACAGACAATGCGCGTATAAAACTCAAACGACTATATCCATCTATTAGCACATGACTTAGCACTAGATTTTCTGCGGATGAAAGACGTTTAAAAAAGGATGCTTCTACAGATACACGATTCATAACACGTCTTACCTTCATACTATTCGAAACTACATCGTCCCCAAAAACTTGTATTGTCCCAGAATCAGGGAGTAGAAGTGTTGATATGAGTCGGATTAATGTGGATTTACCTGATCCATTAGCCCCAAGAATTCCGTAGATCTCCCCGATATTAACATCCAAAGATATACCATCCACTGCTCGAATAATCTCTTTTTCAGGTTTTAGGATATTCTTAATCTTTTCAGTGAAACGTAGTTTATGTTCTGGTTTTTTCGACCGTTTAAAGTGTTTTATTACATCTCGTACGGTTAATCCGTATATTGGCGTTTCCACCTTATTTCCTTCCAATATTGCATTAAGGTTGTTATACTGTTGACATTTGAATATATGTCATATAAATTATACTCAATTTTTGAGGTATATGAAATTTATTTGATAACATCAATCATTTTACCAAGCATTTTAACTTACATAGTGAATATATTGGGGGAATCATGCAAACATCTACTCATGAACCTTTTCGCGTTGGATTTCTAAACTGTGACTCCTATTCACACATGCCTTTGTGGGCACCACATATTAATCCCCGATCAGGACAGAAAGATACACCGTTTACTGGAATGCGGGTTACCCACTGTTGGGATATCGAATATGATAAAGCGAAAGCAATAGCAGATTCATACGGTTGTGAGGTAGTAAAGAATTTTGATGATATGTTAGGAAAGGTGGATGGTATAATTTCGGGTGGCTATTATAATCATCCATGGAACCATATCCTTCATGAACCATATCTTGAGGCAGGATTACCAAACCTTATTAATCGTCCATTTGCTAATTCCCTTGCAAAAGCACGGAAAATGGTTGAACTCGCAGAAAAGAGTGGGGCAACAATCCTTGCCCCATCAAGTCATGAACATAACGATGCTATTTCTCGAGCTAAGGCATGGGCAACCGACAAGCAGATTGTCTGTTATACCGCAACGAATTCTTTTGATGACTATCCAACCCACGGCATTCATGGGGTTTATATGGTATGCAAAGCAATAGTAGAGGCAGGAAATCCTGTGGTATCCGTAGCCTATCGAGCTGATAGTTGGTACAGTCCACCAGGTGTCATCACCTTTGAACATGTCAATAGCGATGGACATCAATTTTATGGTACATTACATCAGGTAAGCGGATCATGGGGTACAGTTCAAATACACACTTCTGAAGCCTATGGCGGAGAGAACTTTAGAATACATACCGGTACTGGTTATCCGTACGATAAGACTGAAATATGGTTGCCGACTATTTGGTCCTTCCAAAATATGGCATTACACAACGAAATGTCACAGACCTTTGGACAGTTAATGCACAAAACCAATGTATTTCTTGCAGGATGGAAGTCAGTATTAGAAAACGATGGGAAACCTGTGAAATTGACTGAAGTTGAGGAGGATTGGGAATCCCCAGCAGAACTACCGAATCATCCAGACCACAATACCATAGAATTATTTAAGAAACAGTTTGGTGATGGGTCTTTGTAGTATCCGTATGGAGTTAAAATCAATATTGTAATTAATGAATACCACCGTTATTAATATACATTGCAGTATACTAATAACGGTGTTGTTTCATTTTCTCAGAATAGTTTGAATCAATTTCAACTTACCTCTTTACACGTGCCCAAGTTGTTGCAAGTTTACCATGAGGATCAACAGCTGCAGCATTTGGATCCATACTAAGTTCGATCTCTCTTTCAGATAAAGCTTTATCCCAAACCATTACTTCGTCAATAAGACCGTTGAATTTCTGACCAGTATTTCCCCATGAACCAACCATCGTATTACCTGCAGTACCTTTATATAGAGATCTATCTTTATCTTCGGCCTTTTGTTCGCCGTTTATAAAGATTCTACGGGTTTTCTCATCTGCATCTAACCAGAAACAGATATGGGACCATTCTTTTGCTTTTACAGCAGCAGGGGCATCAAGGTCATTACCATAGAACCCCATACGGACTGTACCGTTGTTGTAAATCCGATAGTGTAAGCTTGTGTTAGTAGCATTAACTTGTGTCTGTGTAAAAACACACTGTTGATCACCCCCTGTCAACTCAGGTTTTGCCCACAATGTAACTGTAAAACTCTTGTCATTTATTGGAACATGGGGTGCTTTGATTTCTCCAGCTTGACTAAACTTGGCAGCATTTCCAACTTTCCCTTCTACAAATTCAACCTTACCAACTACTTCTCCATCGTTCTTGTTTGGTCCTAAATCTTCTACTGCTTGTCCCTTATCACCGTCGAAGGAGAAATAAATCAGCAGTTCTTTATCTTTAATTTTAAATGCTGATGCATGAAAAGAAATCAGGAAAAGACCTGTAATGGCGAGTAAAGACAATATAACTTTATACATACAAACCTCCAAATTAATAAATTTTAAATTAAAGACTTATGATTAACAATCATACAAATTCTCTGTTCCAATCATGGTGTGATTCTGCAACCGATTCTGGATTCTTCTGACTCCGAGCAATAAAACCAGGAACACTTTCACGACCTGTGGGAAGACCAATTTGACTGTAACGTGTATCAACACTCCATCTGACTGTCTCACTTGTGTTAGGAAGACCTCGGTGAACAACACGTTCACTCGTAAGTAAGATATCACCCACATCAAGTTCAGTAGTTATAATATCCCCCGGTGGTAATTCTTGATCACTTATACCTTTTCCACCTGTATGTCCAGGAGTTTGTTCATGAAAGTTGTGTGCAATAAGATCGAACTTGTGTGACCCACGGATTACCTGCATACATCCATTCTCTTCATAGGCTCTTGCCAGTGGTAACCACACATTCACAACCAACGTATCCCCAGCCTCTTCCGGGTTGAGATACGCTAAATCCTGATGCCAAGGAATCACAGTTATGGCTTGTTTAGGTAGTTTCGCACGGAAATTAAACTGAGGATGTGCAAATATCTCTTGACCAATAAGTGATCCTACGACATCCAACAAATCAGGAGCAGTTCGAAGTATGAACATGCCAGCAGTACGAATTTTCTGATTACTAAAACTCTTACGCCAGATCCAGTTAAGATCGGATGACGCATGAGATACCAATCCTAATCGTGTATCGAATGGTTCGTCATCATAGGTTTTTGATGGATCAAGAATACCTTGTTCTACTGCTGCTTTAACGCCATTTTCAACCATTTCTGTTAACTCATCAGTTAATGGTTGGAGTGCTTCGTTCGGCAATACATTTCTGATGAGTAAGAAACCGTCATCATGAAATTGTTGTTTCTGTTCTTCTGTGAGTCCTACTGATTGTAAGTTTCCAGAGTTCTGTTTGGTATCCATTTAGAATCTCCGTGAAGAGTGTGATTATAGTAGTGATGCAGATCCATTATCCAGATATACAGTACAATCGTTATGATTTTGTAATATTGATGCTGGATGCATGGGAGTTATATCACCCCGTATACAATTTCGTACCGCTTCTGCTTTCCGTTCATCAGGAACAGTACATATTATCGACTTGGATTTCATGATGTGATTTATAGACATTGAAATAGCGTGTGTTGGAACATCTTCTAACCCATTGAACCAACCTTCCCCAACTTGCTGTAGTCTACATGCTTCATCTAATTCTACAACGATATACGGATCCTCAGTTTCAAAATCGGCGGGTGGATCATTAAATGCCAGATGTCCATTTTCACCGATTCCAACAAATGCAACATCGATTTTATGTTCTAAAATAAGTTGATTGAGTCTATCGCATTCAGCTTGAGGATTATCCGCAATACCACTTAGAAAATGAACAGTTCCTGGATGAACAACATCTACTAACCGCTCTTGAAGATATTTGCAAAAACTTGCAGGATGTGTATCGGGTATCCCTATATATTCATCAAGATGAAACATTGTTGTTTTTGACCAGTC
The DNA here is from genome assembly GCA_964652195.1 of uncultured bacterium. GTDB lineage: Bacteria > Poribacteria > WGA-4E > WGA-4E > WGA-3G > MSPOR6. The sequence goes on from CAZZBB010000116.1 coordinate 4,111, forward strand.
AATTGCATCATCAGATGTAAGCGATCCCAGAAAATCAAATTGTGATGCACCTGTTGCGACAATGAAACTTGCCTGTCCATTTGCCTCTATAGCGTCACATAGTTTCGTACTTGCTGCTTCAGCGGCTGCTTTGCTTGTTTCCAGTTTTGAGGATGCTTTAAATACATTCATAGGTTTAGAAGCCTATTAAAATCTTTTTTCCAACTTGGACTAAGTGCTGGTTGTTTGATAGCCTTAGTTATTCCTACGTGGTTGTTTGTATCAAAATATCGTAGGGAAAGGATATCTGTGACACTCATCGGTTCATGTGAAACTTCTACACGTTCAATCTCATCATGTGCTGTTATCTCACCTTTCTCAAGAACTCGAAAATAGAAACCAACCCGTTTACTTTGTAGGAAAATCTTTGGAAATTCTGCGGAACCCATCTTATGACCTAATTTGTAACAAGGTACACGGGGTTGTGTAATTTGAAGTCTAACGGTGGATCCAATTTTGAATATATCACCTATATGTACTTCATTTTCAAGCATACCTTCCACAGTTAGATTCTCACCAAACTGTCCAAAAGACAAATCATCTCTTTCTAATTCTTGTTGCCAATGTGTATAATGTTCAATAGGGTATCCGTAAATTGCCATATAGGTACCACCATGTACTTTTAAATCACCTTGTCCATCTCCATCAATATTCATTTCTCTAAGCATGACAGTTCCGGGGACTGGTTCTTTAAAAATGCCTGTATAGACTATTTTTCCTTCATGGCTAATAGGTTTCGGTTTTGATACGTTTATGGATAACAGTCTCATGATGTGTATAAATATATAGACTTATCAAGTATGTGTCAAGTGAAAACAGATATACAAGTAATCCATTTACTAATTGATAGACCAACAATTTTACATTCTATATTCTGACATTGAATACTATTTACAGAAAACTATAAATTTTTTGTAATTAATGCAGATTATGCACCCTTTTACTATAAAAAATACGTCACTTATTATCGTAAACCGAAATTATGTGGAGATCTCCAATGGAAAAAGATGATGTTGTACTGATAGATAGTATCTTAACAGGTGACGATACAGCCTTCAGTGAAATAGTTAACAAGTATAAAAAGAGTATTCACGCCTTGATTTGGCGGAAGACAGGCGATTTTCAAGTTGCAGAAGAAATCGCACAGGACACATTTCTCCAAGCATACCAAAAACTTGCTACACTAAAGAATCGAACACAATTCGCAGGATGGCTTTATGTAATAGCCAGTAACCTATGCTCGGATTGGCACAGAAGGAAAAAACCCACTATGCAATCTTTAGAAGCCACCAATAAAGGAAGTATTGATAGAACATCGTATGAAAGTTATGTTGCAGAACAACGGGAGAAGGCAGCAACTGAACGTCGTCGTGAAATTGTCAAAAACCTTCTAAATAAACTACCAGAAAGTGAACGTACAGTCGTAACCCTTTTCTACCTTGGGGAAATGACATCTGAAGCAATTAGTAAGTTCTTAGGGGTTTCGGTGAATACTATTAAGAGCCGGCTAAGGAGAGCTCGGAAACGGTTACAAGAGGAAGAACCCATGATACGTGAAACATTTGGCACAGTCGCACTACCCGTTGATTTTACTGAGAATATTATGGAGAAAATCACAACCATTAATCCAACTCCACCTTCAAATATCAAACCATTAATTCCTATAGCTGCTTTTGGAACTGCAGCTATTTTAGTCATGCTACTTATAGGTGTAGGAGGTCAATTTCTTTCCAATTTTCAAAAACCTTATAGTCTTGATGCAGATACACTAACTGAAATTGAGATTTTTGATTCAGCAATACCAATAGATGTTCAGTTCACACCTGAACCAAAACGGAGAATTGGCAATGTAGTTCTTGCAAATAAGAGCAATGGAACAGATGATGAACGATCAGATCCTATTCAATCAACTCAGAATCAGGTGGATGCATCAGATAATCCATCAATTTTATCGCAACATTGGACCCAAAGCCAAGGTCCACAAGATGGACGTGTCCATGAACTATTTCAGACATCAAATGGAAAAGTATTAGCTATTGCACCCACAGGAATCTATCAAGTGAAAGAGGATGCAGATGAATGGATGCTTCTAAACGACACTGTGCCTATTGAAAATTATTTTAATATGGTAATGGCAGAAGACAACAATACTCTCTATCTCGTTTCTACTGATAAAATATATGCTTCAAGCGATGATGGAATCACTTGGGTTACTATTGGTCGTCGTCCTATCGGTAGCGTAATAAAATTACTGATTACTGAGATGGCATTTTATTTAGTTTTGGATGATGAGATATATAGGTCATTAGACAAGGGTAAATTCTGGAGTCTATATAACAATGGATTAGAAGATACAGAAATTACTGCAGCAGCTTCCATTGGGAATGTAGTCTTTGTCGGTACAGAGCAAGGGCTTTTTCAATTACAATCTGATACATGGGAACAATTAACCATTGGTAAATATAGAAAGGTCACTACTCTGTTAATATCGGAGAATACAGTTTACCTTGCAATGGTTCCAGTTGATTTCGAAGTTACCCCCGCCGAAAGAAAAAGAAAATTAGTAAGAGAGATGTTACATGGTGAAAATTCAAAACAGTGGGAACTTTATCGCTCTAATGATTTAGGCGGGACCTGGACAAAAATTACGCCAAGTGGTAGAAGCGTATTAGAAAGATTGCCATTTGGTGTAAACGTGATGGTTTCAGATAATACCATATTAGTCATTGGAAGTAATATCTACCGTTCAATAGATAACGGAATAACTTGGGAAAACCTTAGACTTGACTTTGGGTCGATTAGCTATATTGATAAGACAACATTGGCAGTGAATAAAGAGACATTCTATACACATGGTTACAAAGGTATACACCGTTCCAATGATGCCGGTGAATCATGGAATTTATTTATGAGCGGGATAGTAGGAACAGGAATTAAGAAATTAACCTCCTTCAACAATAAACTGTATGGATATTCACCACATGGAATATATCAATCTTCTGACGATGGGGATACATGGGAGATTTTCGACACCAATCCAAATAAAATCATTAGTATGTTTCCTCTTAATCCTTTATTTATCGTCATAGACAATTCATTAATCGGTGTTATCTATGATAAAGGGTTGAATAGTATCCGTATCTGTCAATTTTCAGAGAGTGAGAATAAACTTATACCTATTGAAGCTTTGCCAGCAATTAATGTAAGAAATGTGGCGTCAAATACAATTCTAACTGAATCAACCGATCTACCCAATAGAGTCCGTTTAGTTGAAGAAATGATAGGTACTGCTAAAACAGGAGGATTAGCATTCAGCGATAAGACTTTCTATGTAACCTATAACCAGAAATTGCTTAAACTGACACTGGGGGATTCCAAATGGAAGGATACAGGTTTGCCTATTAGGGAAACGCGTTCAAATAGGGGATTTAGTTTAAATGCTTCTGGTCAGACAGTCTATGTGGCAAGAGAGGATGGACAACTATTCCAATCATTGGATGCTGGAGAAAGTTGGAACAATATCACAAGTAATCTAACTCTGACAATTAATCGATTTAAAGGGATTGCATTTTCAGGAACAACAGTCTATATCGGAACGGATTCAGGTGTGCTGATGAAGGATTCAGTTACTGAATGGCATGTAATTAAAGATAAGAAAGAAAACATAATTGTCATGGATACTATAAAGAATATCAACTCTACAGTCTATGGTGCAAGTAAATCTGGAATTTATTATATGAATAATGGTGTGTGGGAAAGGATTTCTCCAGAACTCCCAGACACCGTAAATGATATAGTAATTCATAATGGTAAGTTTTTTGTTGTAACTGAACGACGTGGTATGTTTACCATTCCAGTTGAATTACATAATTGAAGTAAAATAACCAATTACATTGAGGATAGATAAATGAGAAATAGTATAATTTTAGGTGTATTATACATTAGTATCATGACAATATTAGGGTTGTCTATTATCAATACCTTAAATAACAGATTAGATATAATTATAAGTCCGGATTCTGTAAAGAGTAATGAAGATCCGGTTCAGATTATGCAGAAAGAAGAAAAAGAAATAGCTATAGAATTACAAAGTATTACAGATTTTGTTATTGAATTTGTTATTCCAACTTATATTGATTTCATGAACACAAAGATTAACCAAAATCGGAATAAAAAACTTAATTTAAATGGAGAAAAATGATGATATTTAGACAGTTAGCAATTCCCTTTCTTATATTAATCGTATTATCTTTGTTTCTGCCTACAGCATTAAAAGCAGATAATGATATTTCAAAAACAGACATTTTGAATAGAACAAATGAGACGAAGTCTATTACTATTCCCAAGAATAGTGTACTACAACTCATTCCAAATAACACATTGGCGCTTGTTTATTGTCCAAGTCTGAAGACGTTAAATAATAAGCTTAATATTATGGTAAATGAATTGATGTCACAGGAAGAAAGTCAAGCAGAAATTCTGGCAAAAATTCTTGCTTATGTGATTGGTCTGGATTTTGAAAGGTTAGATGCTTTAGAAGAGTTGGGTCTTGATTTTGATAATGATGTAGTAGTTTTTTTTACAAGTTTTAATCCTATGCAAATATCTACTGTTCTTCATTTAAAAGATCCAGAAATAATGAAAGAATTAATAACATCCGAAGCTCAAGACCTACCATCCCATACCTATAAAGGAGCAACATATTGGAGTACTACCGATGGGATGAAGAATATCGCTATATTGGATGACTTTTTTCTTTTTTCTCAACAAATTGATGTCTTTATAAACATGATAGATATAAGTAGTGGAACTATAGAGGCTAAGAAACCTAATCAAGATTATGAGACATTTGTTTCAGATATTCTAAGGCACACTAATGATATAAGTTACTATTATGATTCTAAAGGTATTAGAGCATCCCAAAGTAGATCTCTTATGGATGATTTAGAATCATTTAAAGATACTATTGATGGACAGAATGATCAAGTGTTCGATCAGATCTATGAATCATTATTTCGTAGTGTAGGAACATACTTAAACGAACAGTTTCAATCTATTAGCGGATCTATCCAGTTTGAGAAAACCGATATTATTCTTAAACATTTTATACAGTTAAAAGATAAAAGTGAATTTCTTGAAACTGATGGAATTATTATGATGGGAGAATTAGGTTACTCTCAATTACCTGATATACCAATTCTTAAGGGTTCGATTCAGGGTAGTCCAGAATTAATTGGTAAGATAAGTAATTTACTATTATATAATTTCCCAAAAGATACTCCAGAACACAGTGATAGCTTAGGACATTTCCAACAGGAACTACAACATTTTCATAGATCAATGGTAACTGGTGTTCAGGGTTCCGTTAACTTTGAAGAATCCTTTTTACCAGATTATCTTTTCATATATGATCTGAAGGATCAGGAAAAGGCAAAGACTTTTATGAATGTGGATTTTAATGAAGCGATCTCTGGTGTTTATGGTGCTCAAAAAGGTGAACCAATCATTCACAACGGAGTAGATATACATAGCTATGTTTTTCCAAATCTAATTCCAGCAATTGCACAAAAAGAGCCAAACCAAGCTAAGGCATTACCACTTGAATGGAATTGGTATTACGCGTTTAAAAATGGGAAATTGTACTTTTCTATGGCAAGTAATCCAAAGATGCTTAAACTAGCATTGGATAGAAATGCAATGCCAGATATAGAAAAGTCAGTCAGTGAGAGTAAGCAGAAACTTATTGATAATTTGGGTGCCGAAAACAACATTCATTTGTTCTTTTCTCCAATTATCGCGGTTAAAAATATAATGCCGTTATTGGCAAAATTGGATATGCCTGCGGCTGATTCGATGCATGCTTATTCAGTTATGTTCGAAACTCTTCCAAATAATTACAGTGTTGGATTCTCTGCAAAGGCTGAAGCGGGAGGTATAAATACCAAACTCATGATTTCCCTTGGTGATTTCAAATCCCTTTTTCAGTTCTTAGGTATGATGTTTTCAACTGAATAACTCGATTGAGTCATTTAAAAACTTGCCTTGCGATCTGGAGAAGTTGTAAAAAAGACACAGAAGGGAAGACATATAACTACGCTTGTATTATTAATCCCCCTTGAAATTGGAGAAAAAGTGGCTGACATCAGAAATCTGACATTCACATAAAATTAAAGAAAAATATTGAAGAAAAATCTATACACCTACATCTAAAATCACATACGTGAAAAATAAAGTTGCAAAACGCTTTATATATATGTTAGAATAACCCAAGTTGCCACCTAAGTAGCCCACTCTTCCAATGGTGTCACAATAGCGGAAACTGGGAAGTTTACGCTACAAATTAGACTATTTATCAGTATTTTTTTAAGATGGTGTTTCCAAGTCTAAAATCTTGTAGGTGGAAACTTAGGTTAGAATAATTAAAGTAGGGAGCAAGTTGTACGATTCAGAGGGTTATGTAAAACCTGTTCAAATCATGAGTCGTGTAAAACCCTCAAGAAGAAACGCTTCAAAATAAAATAAGGAAACTCACATTCATGGAAAAGGTAAAAGAAAATAGAAAGACTTCCATTAGGTTAAACTACATCTGCTGCTTCTTTTGTTTGATGACAATTTTATCTGGATGTAGTGGAACAACGACACAAGAATATATGATGACTAAGTTTTCACTTGATCTTGATGAGTTCAGGCATGGTTATGAAGATGGAAGCGCATTCGCAAAGACTGAAAGTGTTTGGAGAGGTTTGTCGAAAAATGTACCATCTTTTATGGAAAAAACCATTGCAAACATGTATGAAGATTATCAAAAAGGGTTTGCAGCAGGCTATCGTGATCAGATAGATCGAAAGAGCAAAAAGGTGTCAGCGCTTTATTGGGGTACATTGCTATTCTCTGTTGTGATTCTCTCGGTTCTCGAAACAGCCATTGACTAATATGGAGACTTACACAGATGAAAAAAGTTTGTATTGTATATTGTAGTATGTCTTAATATAGGTTGTTTTGTAAGACAATTTTGATATTATACCATTTCTGGTAATTATGGTCCCATTAATAAAATCTCTTTACGAATATCATTGCTACAAACGCTGAGCCCTTCAGGAATTGGGTCTGTGATTACTTATAATGTATTGCATCACCCTATAAACAGTGGTAATATATAAGAAAAAACGGAGTGATAAAATGAAAAAACCGATTTTTTTCCTACTACTAGGGTTAGGTGTACTGCTTCTGGTTGGTGGAATAGTTGTCTTTGTCCCAATGTTTAAGAAAATGTATGCTGAAATGGGAGAAATCATAGATAAACAAGCCGAATATAAACGGGAACTCAGACAATATGCATACCAGCCGTTGACTTTAGAACAGGACACTTTACTTTCACAACTGCTTACCACTGTAGGTGAAAACCCATCTACTCAAGAATCAAGTAGCTTAGATGAAACATTATCTACAGAAAAATACCTTACCTATATTAACGATAAGTATAACTCTGAACATACAGATTATATTTCCTATATTAATTCCATGCCGGATACAAACCATAGAATGATTTTACTCGAAAGACTTCTTAAGGTCTTGGATACTGAAATTAGGGAAGAGGAAGAAAATACATGGGTAGATTTCTATTTTACAATACGAGACTGGAGCAAGTCTGGAAAGAATCAATTAAACAATAGGAAGGAATTCCAAAATCTGCTTACGAAAGAGTTAGTAGATCCTTTGATGAAACACACTAATACTGGATTCTCAGTGAAAACAGTTCAAATGGGTATGATTTCAGCAATGATGATTAATGATACGGAGCTTTTCCATAATGCATGGCAATCTCGAATTAGAACTTATGGTGAACAAGAAGGGATATTGTATAGTGCAATTGCAACACCAGATGAATTTGCTTTAATGCGTTCCTTTTTTGAGGATGATGTTTCATTTAGAAAATGGATTGTAGAACCTTTTGAAATATTAGAACCGGAGGGATCACAAGAGGAAAAATAAATAGTAAAGTATCTCTTAGGAAAAATATACATGTGATACAATCATAACATATAATACTATTTCTGGTAATTAAAGTCCCATTAGTATAATCTCTTTAATGTAGCACAAACTGTCAGTTTGTGTAGTATTTCAAGACATAAATAGCACCCAATCACGGGAGAATCATTTATAGAATGGTATAAGAACACGACACTAATATTTCCAACATCTTTTATACACTAATTGATGATTCAACAGAGATTTGAGAGACACTTACCAAATCCATACAGGCAATACAACTCTAATTACTGTCTGATTGTTTCGCCAATGTCTCTACCAATTCTGCCAATGTAGGAAACTTCTCTCGATCTTCTGGTGAAAGATCTGCCAGAGGTGTTTCACTTACCAATCGGTACATGTCCGCTGCACCCGCTAATATATGGGGTGTTAGCCCTACATGTTCAAATGTAGCAGAAATCTCCTCCATCTCCCCGATCCAACGTCTTGCCTTTGGTGACATTCCTGGAAGACCATTCTCCATTCTCTCATAGAGTGCTGATTGACTGAGTTTAAACTCAGCCGAAAGTGCATCAGAAACACCAAGTTTCTCCGCTGCAGTCAGTAATTCCGTACAAAGGGCGGTTAACCCTTTTGTCAAAGAAGCGTAGCACATTTTAATTGCCGATGCCAGACCGACATCCTCACCAAGGGGGCGAACATCTAAACCGTAATTATTTAATATGATAAATGGATCAAGGTTTTTACCAGAAACATAGAATCGGGTTCTACCAGGAGTACGGGGTGGAGGTCCAATTATGGAAGCATCTATGAATCTACCACCCGCGGAATCTATCTTCTCTCCTATTTTTCGTACAGTCTGTGGCGCAATCGCATTGCAATCAGCATAAGCTAATGTAGTATTGGTCTGTAATAATGCTTCGGCTATTTTTTTTGCGGCTTGAGATGCCTGTGCAGGGACCATAATTGATAAGATTAAATCTGATTCATTTACAAAATTTGTATAGGATTCTACATTCTTGATACCTGCTTTTTCAGAGAGTTCCTGTGTACGTTTACTTCTACCTTTAAGACAGGTGATTACACGTAGACCATTTTTGTGTAATACTTCACCGACGGTATGTCCCATATCACCCGGACTATAGATGCCTATAGTATTCACTTTGAATTTCCTCTATGTTTATGTTCGTATTAGAAAATTGGTTGAACTTAAAACCAAAATCGGCGCGCAATATAGACACGCCGACAGTGGGATTCAAGCAACTTGATTAAGCTATTGGTATACTGGAATAAATATGATCCTGTTAGGTTTAAATATGACCACCAACGTCGGTAAGTGCTTTGAAGACCAAGACAGCCCCAAGTAAAATAACAACACTTGCACTGATAATCGGCATTCGTTTTAACCAAATACCTTCTCCTGTAAAACGTTCAATCATCGGTTTTGCTAATACCATTAGAACACCAATTGCAACTAACACAGCAGCAAGTCCTAACGAGAATGCACAAAGGATTATCACTCCCCAAGTAAGTTTGTTTAAACTGATTGCAAACAAGAGTCCCAGAAGAGCATCCACACATGGTACAATTCCTCCTGATATACCGAGTGTTAATATACCCCAGAAACCTGTTCTGTCAGATGGGACGTGACTATGTGAAAGTCCTCCACCGTGGCTGTGTGTGTGTCCGTGAGAGTGATCATGGCTATGTCCATGACTGTGATCGTGTCCATGTCCGTGACTATGACTCTGTCCGTGACTATGCTCCTGTCTACTGGCAGAGTATTGCTTAATATTTCTTCCCAATAACCATGCCCCAATACCAACGATAAGAACACCAGAAACCAGACTTAACCACATCACAACAGATTCATGCTGTATACGATTCTTAGCTAACAACAGAATCAAACCAAGAGCAATAACGCTAAATGTGTGTGTGAAGGTCACAACTAAACCAAGAAATACGGCATCAATGACTCTACCTTTTGACCCTACAAGATATGCGGCAACAACTGCCTTCCCATGTCCGGGCGTTAGAGCATGTAACCCGCCTAAAACAAAAGATACAATTAAGGCTACAATTGCGAATTGTATTGTGATGTTCTGAGTGAAAAATTTCTTTAGATGATCACCTGAATGTTCGTGATCTGGTCCAGCATAGGCAATGGTACATGCTAAGATTGTAATAAGAATAAGACTGAAAATAGCAACAGAATGTTTCTTCAAAACAGTTAAATCCTCACAAACTTTTGGAAACGTCTTTCAGCAATTACTTCACTGACGTAGATGTCTCCATTTGAATCTATCCATATTCCGTGTGGGGAATCGCTAAATTGACCGGGATTCGTCCCTTTTTCTCCCCATCTCCCAATTATCTCACCGTCAAGAGTCATAATACAGATACTTTGGCGTGCTTCTGCAATATGTATAATTTCGTCCGCATCAATAAATAAGTCGTTTGGTGAACCAAGGTCAGTCCACTCAGTAAGAAATTCACCTTCATTATTAAAAATCTGACATCGGAGATTACCTCTGTCAAGTATATATACACGATCCTTCTTATCTACAGTGACATCATGTGGTAGGTTGAATTCTCCCGGTCCGGTTCCGGGTGCTCCCCAAGATACTATAACATCACCCTCTGGCGTCATTCGATGTACGCGTGATTGTCCGTAACCATCTGAGACATACATCTCCCCAGATGCGGAAAGTACTGCGCGTGTAGGTTGATTAAAGGGTGTTCCTGGGGTTCCAAGTTGATCTACGGTGCCGAATGTCTGTAACAATTTACCATCAAGTGAGAACTTACGTACGGTGTGATCAATTGTATCGGTAGTATAAATTTCATCATCTGGACTAATCCAGATACCGTGTGGCTTTTTGAATATATCCTTTCCCCATTCTGCAACGAATGTACCATCAGGATCAAAAACAAGCATAGCAGGAATGGGACTTCGATTGTAAACATATACTCGGTCATTCGAGTCGCAGGCAACACCAGAGACGAGTCCAAGTTGAGGTATCATCCCCCAACCTTCAATCACTTCATACTTGTAAGCGCCTGTTCCAATAGGTTGCATAGAAAATTCCAATGATCCAAGAGTTTAATCTATGTCCATTTTCATTCAGTTTCAGATATGAAAATTCACATTCAATAGATAGAAACTCAGAATAGTAAAGAATACCGCCACATTTTATTTGAGTATAAGAATACGTTATTTTAATTCTAATTGCAAGTTTTTATTTGCTATTACTGTTTTCAAGAAATGAGTGATTAGATATTAGAAGAATGTTATTGTCAATTCATCCCTACTTAAAAGAAACCATATAAATATAGAACAGCTCTAATTGTATCTGCTTCCTGAAATCCTGTAGCATAGAGTTCTTTGGTTTCATCAATATAAGTGTATCTATTCTTGCCAAAGAAATGTGTAATTTCGAAATTTAATCTAAATGTCCTGTTTAGATCATATTTGATTCCACCACCCCAATCAGACAGTTTGGCGAAGAAATCGAAAAATCTGTAATTACTACGATCTAATGCGTCATTGATAAAATCAAGGCGGATTGTACTGAAATAACCGTATAAACGTGCTTCACGATATCTGTAGATGCTGTGATCTCTAACCCATACTAATTCAAACTGAATTCTGTTATCCAAGGAGGTTTCTGTAGACTTATCATCTTGATTGAATATACCTCGGAAATCTTCAAAATCTCGTGATCTATAATAACTGGTATCTGTCATTCTTAGTAATGTCAGTTGATTGGATACTCCCATTCGAAAGTCCTCGTTGAAGTCATAAGAAAAAGTAAGATGTAAATCTGCAGCATCCTGTATGATCTGTTCATCAAAATCAGACTTTGTGTATAGATCAGCATCCAGATCATCTTGATTGTCTATTTCAACATCCTGAATATCTCGTGTATATCGTAGTTTTAGTTCTGTTTGAAACATAGAAGAAAACAAAGAGGATTCTGGTGTATATTTCCTAAAATGTAATTTCTCTATGTTTAAATAATATAAGCCTCCAGTATTATCAATACCTTTTAGTTTAAGTCCTACATCTTCTTCAGATTCTCTTTGAAATGGGATCAAAATCTGCTGGGTGAATTCACCATTTGTGTTAATTCTTTGTATTCTACGAATGCGGTATCGAAACGATCTTGAAAACCCATCATATCGAGGCGTTGGATCATGTAGTCGTTTAGGTAAAGTAGATAAAAAGTCCTTTAGATATTTGGCTTTGTCTGCGATTAGTAATGAACCATCCTGTAAGGTTGCAATCTTAAACGGTTCTATAAACTGTCCAATTTCATCCCCATATTCCCCGATTGACTTAATGAATTTTCCTGATGAATCATATTTTATAACTCTGTGTCCCGCCTCATCTATAATATATAAATTATCGGATTTATCTATAGTCAGATCAGTAGGTTTTATTACCTGACCAACCCCTGGTTGAGAAATAGTGAATTTACCTATCAGTGAACCTTCTGAATCAAGTTTATATATAATACCATTATCACAGATATATAGGTTATCTTGAGAATCTATTGTGAGTAGAAAGTTCCGTTTTGTGTCGCCATCTGGTATTATAAGTGCGTATTTCCCTTCATCATCTAAACAAGGAGCAGCAGCCTCAAGTTTATCAAGCCTTTGGCTTAAATCCTGTACTGGAATAGTAGTAATATAAACTCCATTCCCATCGAATTTATGGATACACGGTCCGTAGTTAAATATCTTAGGGGTATTTGTCCCTATAATATGTATGAGAGTCCAATCCATAACATAAATTGATTTGTCAAGACCTATAGTGATAGATGTAGGATTGATAAACCGAAAATCAGATGATTCTGTAACCTTGATCTCAGATAGGAATCCTCCAGTTTCACTAAACTTTAAAATCTTATAATTCTCTGTATCCGTAATATAAATACTACCATCGTTATCAAATGCAGTGAACAATTTTTTGGAAAATTGTCCTTCACCTTCACCTTTTTCACCGAATTCATATAAGAAAGTGTACTCTTGTACTGCAAAGAGATTGACAGGGAGTAAAATTAGTAATGCAATAATGAATGATTTTTGAATAGGCATTTAGTATACAGGTAATATATTGCGTTGCATATTTTGACTATAGATATGTTAGTCCAATTTGGCATTCTCGTGTATTTTACGGATGTTATCAAGTACACCGTTAATAAATTTTGGTGATTCTTGTGTGCTATACGATTTGGATATCTCTATTGCTTCATTAATTGATGTGGCAGCATCAATTTCATCCACATAAAGTATTTCATAGGTGGCAATCCTTAGAATAGTTAAATCAACAATAGGTAAACGATGCATTTTCCAGTTTTTAGATGAAGCATCAATTTCAGCATCAATATTCTCAAGATTTTCAGTTGTCCCTTTCACCAGTTTTTCGCTAAAAGGATGGAGTGCGACATCCGACTCTTGATTTTTCCAAAAATCTTCAATGATTGTATTGATAGGAGCGTTTGTTTGATGGGATTGATATAGGATTTGCATCGCGAGGATGCGGGATTGTCTACGAGAGGGCATTTATGATCCAAATCTTAGGTATTCTGTCGTGTTATCAACAATATTATAAGGTTTATTCTCTGGTGTGTCAAAGGAAATAAGTAAGTCATCCTTCTCCTACTTGACCAATTTTAGTCAGATCATTGACTTTCCCTTTAACTCTAAATACTTATTAATAACTGTCATTGTTAATTGATGAGCAGGAACATCAATTGCAATAACACCTTGGCGTCTTAACACTTCTAATATAACATGCTTTTCTTGTAGCAATCTTTCTGCGATTGCCTTTTGATAAACAGATTTTGAATCAGTGGCTTTTTTCTCTGATATTTCTATGATACCTGAATCTGCTAATGTTACACATACAACAAGATGATGTCTGGAAAATTGTGCAACGTATTTTGCAATACCTTCCGCAGAGTCCTTATCCAATATATCAGTAAAAAGAATGATAAGAGCCCGTTTTCGCTGTTTTGTAGATAGGTAGGTAAACGCGGATTCAAAATCTGGTTCTACTGGAACCACAGGTAAAGCATAAGTCGATTCTAACAATGTTAAGAATTGCTTTTTCCCAGGTTTCGGGGATAAGTATTGGTGAACATTATCAGCAAAAGCAAGTAAACCCACCTTATCCCCTCTGAGCATAGAAACATAGGCGGTCATAAGCGTGGTATTAATAGCATAGTCCAACTTCAACATGTAATATTTTAAACTATCCTCATCAATAAGTAAATCAGGTTTAGATAACCTTACGGGGGTAGCCATCAATCTACCAGTATCTAACATGATTATAACATCTTGGCTTTTTTCAGTCTCATATTCTCTTACGATGGGTTTCCTATGTCTTGCTGTAGCTTTCCAATCTATTCGTCTATAGTCATCATCAGGTGTATAGTCTCTTAACCTTTCCATTTCCGTGCCTTCACCAAACAAGCGTGAACTTTTTAAACCTATCTGTTGAAGCATTCCACGTTTTATCAATAGTTCATATTCTCGTATTGCCTGCAGATTAGGGTAGACCTTTACCTCAGTGCTGGCAGCCACTTTATACTGACGAACAACTAATCCTAATTTACCCAAACAACGAACATGTATATCTCCAAATTGGTAAATCCCACGTCGTAAGGGTGTCAGATGATATGTTAGCTGTGTTGCATCTGATGGCTGCACAGAACACTGATGTATTACCTCTTTATAGATGAATTCATCTGGAAAATCATCCTTAAGGTTTAACTTCGTACGGTTTTGGGTTCGGTTGATTATATTTAAGATAACACTGTTTTCAACGCCTAATGAGAATTTTGAGTTTACCTCACGGTAGATTTCAATACCTTTTATAAACGGATTCTTTACATAATCAACCACACTAACATATAATAAAAAGAGTAGATATAAACCACCAATATATAATAATATTGGTACGGTCTTGACGAGTATGATTGGAATAGCTAATGGAATCAGGAGGTAGAGAAGTCGTTTGCTAAGATGCATTACTTTTATCTTGGGATTTCTACTTCTGCCAGCAATCGATCAACCACATTATCCGGGGTTAGACCTTCGATTTCTGCTTCAGGTTTCAATATTATTCTATGACGATAAACATGTGGCATTAGATATTTTACGTCATCAGGTATAATATAATCCCTGCCTTTTAATGCTGCATAGGTTTTACTTGTTAGGAGAAGAGCAACTGATGCGCGTGGACTTCCACCTAATATTAACTCATTGGATGTACGGGATGCCTCAGCTAAACTAACAATATAGTTGATGATTGAAGCCTCCACAGTGACTTGCTGGATTGCATTCTTATAATCTTGTAGAGAGATAGTGTCAAAGACACCTTGTATACCTATTGATTCTAAACGCGTAGGATCAAACCCTTCATGATAATTCAGCAGAATCTGGTTTTCTACCTCTTGTCCGGGATAATCAACGAGTAATTTAAAAATAAAACGGTCAAGTTGAGCTTCAGGTAATGGATATGTTCCTTCATATTCAATTGGGTTTTGTGTTGCTATTACTATAAAAGGTGATTGAAGTTCATGACGTATACCATCTATACTTACCTGGCGTTCTTCCATACATTCTAAGAGTGCGGATTGCGTCTTTGCTGGTGCGCGATTAATTTCATCGGCTAACAATACATTTGTGAATACAGGTCCACGTTTCAAATTAAATTGGTTCGTATTTGAATCATATACACTTGTGCCTAATATATCGGAAGGCATTAAATCAGGAGTAAACTGTACACGACTGAATTCTCCTGAGACTACCTTTGCTAAAGTCTTGGCAATAAGCGTTTTGGCTGTGCCGGGGACACCTTCCAAGAGTATATGTCCACCCGAAAATAGACCTACGACAATCAGCTCAAAAAGTTCTGTTTGTCCAACAACAGCTTTTTGCACTTCTGTCTTCATTTTATCAAAAATTGTTTGTATATTATTTTCCATTATTTTTTATTTCTCTTTACACTAATCTTTTTATAGGGTAATTATAAATAGGATTTCACTTATTGGTTGTCAACTTAGATAATTCACGAAATGTATCAACTTTTTTTGCTATGTCAAGGAGTTGGGATTCTGATATATTGGTGGAATCCAAATGGATCAATAAATTTGAAAGATCCCCTTCTTCATCTATAACTCCATGGGAGTTTAACTCATCAATAAAAATGGCAGTTTTTAAATTTGGATTTACACGCCATCGTATACCCAAATCATACCTGAACTTCTCTCGTATATGTTGTAATATATCCATTCGAGTATTATTTTTTTGATAGAGTGCAGTCATTGCATTCACATATTCAGAACTCAATCGTCTGTTCTCCTCATAAATATCCAATGGCTTACCAAAACGTCTACCTTGTAGAGTTAAGAATAGGAAACATAAGATACAAAGATAAACACATGCGAGTCCAATAGGTGTTTTCAACACTAATGTTACAATGGTATTTGGTGGTTTCGTTTCAAGAGAGACATAACGATCTACTGCTAATCCGATATGTGCAGATCGGGGAAATGTAGAGGTAAGATTGTATAGAAGCGTTGCATTTTCTTCTGTCCGAAGACCATTCTCATCAAAAATATACGAGGATGTAATAAAGAATACCGTACCCTCACTATCATCGAAAGTCACAACCACTCCTTTATTTTCTGAACCGTAGAGTATGGTAATATCTCTTCCTAAAGAATCAATAACATAGTATGTGCGCGGACGGATTTCATCCAGAGGTTGCTCATGGAAATTGGGGTAAGGATTCATTCTATTGACGAATTCTAAACTATTCGGTAAATTATGTAATTTCAAACCGTATGTTTCAATCAATCCATTTATCGCTTTATCATCTCCGCTACATACGACTAAGATGCCGCCTTTTTTTACAAAGTCTTGAATTTTTATGATTTCGTTTTCTATAGGTGCAGTTTTTAGATCCTGAAGAAACAGCACATCATATTTCTTTAACCGAGAAGGATATTTATTAGATATTTCAGTAACTCGAAACTTTAGCTTTCTTAAGATCCGAGTGAATGTATTTCCAGTCTCTAAATAATCACATGAATAAAGAAAACTTGTGAACAACAGTATTATTATAATTGGAGTGAAATTACGTAGGAATTGTCTCATATATATTTAAATAGATAGTGTAATAATGGCACGAAGTATTTTGTCATGCCCTACTTGCATATACTTCCTTCAAAATATCTCTAAAATTCTCCACTGTCTGTTCGTCACAGTGTTTATAACCATACCATACCTCATCAAAGGTCGTTATTACTGGTTCCAATATCTTCTGTAGATCAAGATCTGTATGCGATAATCTTAAGTATTCTCGGTTTGTTATACTCTTGTCGTATGGAAGTATACCACGTTCCTGTAAGTGCAGAACAGCAGAGATATATAGGAATCTCAGGGCTCCTCGAAAATCGTTTGCTTCAACTGCAGTTTCTGCACGGGCAAGTGCACTCTTTTCTGTCTCCACATTGTCATCATGTGGATCTGATTCCTCATTTCTTGCTTCAAAGATATAATTCATCCGAATCTGTCTTACAAAATATAGGACAACTATTCCTATGGCTATGATTGCAATTGGTAGGATTATGTAATCAATGTTGAAGGATATTTCTGGATCAGGTTCCAGAATTTTCGTTAGTTCCTTTTGGTATTGCTCATAGGATACTTTATGATTTGATTGGGTATATCTAAATTCATCACGTATCGACTTCTCTTGAGAAGCAACTGGCATATATAAGTGTAGGCTTAGAAGAATTATTAATACATGACTTGTAAACGGAAATCCTACTCTCATTATGCCTCAATAACCTTTGGTGTCATACCTATTCTCTCATTATATACGTGTGTAGTGACTATTGCCCAGAGTGGTACCAATAGCATAAAAACAATCCCTTTAACTATTAGAATTGAAACTGTAGGAAGGAAATCCAACTTATCTGGTAGGATTACACCAACATTACCTCCAATAAAGTGAGATAGAAATCTGAGTGGGGTTAATGCATCTCGGATTGGAGCAAGTTCTGTAAAGAAAAAAGACAGAACAAATAATGAAGACCCCATAAGGACTGAGGATACAATGGCTGCTATCCATGCAGTCAATGAGTAAATCAATAGGAACTTCAGTCTTACACCTTTTACAAGTGAATAACTCCTCTTGAAAATATCTATTATTGACTTATTCTCGAAAATTGTACATTGATTATATAGACTAAAGGTTATCATTACATATATTTTCGGAATTAATATTAAATAGAACAATATCGAAATTGGAACAATATATACTATTTTTGGATATATAAAAGTAAGAAAAGTACTGATATTCTGAGAGATATCGATAATTACTAAAAACAATATAGTAATGATCAACACTTTCACTGCTTTACTACTTATATCTTTCCATACAGAACGTGCGTTATGTGTAGATATTTCTGGTGTTTGATCATATAATCGTGAATCTGGATATTGTCGTGCTACAACTAATGATAATGGACATAGTGTAAATATAAGGAGTATCAAAGGAGTATACTCGTATGTTCTGAAGTTTAATGACCAATTCCATGTATGGATTAATTGGTGCCTCAGGCTGATAGATGGAATAGGAAATAATCTCCAAGACACTTTTGGTAGGTTTGTAAATTCGGTCATTTCACGAATTGACATGCCTGGAGTCCATGGTTCTAAATCTTGAAACATATCAGCAGTGAATTGAGATGTCGGAAATAGAGTTCCTCTACCAGAGGTATTTAGGAACACTGGAGGGCTGATTTTTAATCTGACAGGATTTCTTAGCTCAGTTTGAGATGGAGTATTATGATTACCAGTTACTTCATTTCTGGAATTGATGTATTGTTTAAAATCACCTACGGTACGATAATATACTGAGATATCAAGAATAATTGCTATGATTACAACAGGTAGCATGATCCGTAGAAACAAACCAAGATTGTTCTTATAGAGGGAAAGGATTAAAGAAGGAAGTTTCGTGCGTTTAGGGTTTTCCATTATCGTAATAGTATTTGGGAGATAACATTCCTAATTTGTAACCTGCATTTCAAGGTCATACGCTTCTTTTCGAATACGTAAGTCGAAATATAGTAGCGTTCCACCGATTGAGCCAATTGGTAATAGGATTGAATGGATTCCCATTGTAATAAAGCTTCGTATCAAATATATTGGCCAACCGATATCTACAGGTGATGGAGCGAATAATCTTCTAAAGTTTTCAACAATGCCAACGGCCTGTATTTCATATGTTGCAGGAAATAAGGAAAAGACCATACCTATAGAGGTAGAAAATATGGTCTGAATCATTTGAACTATAAGAATAATAAGTATCGTAATACCGAATACTCGTAACCAAGTTCCTTTTACCAATTCCGAACTACGTTTTAATGAACCCATAATCGTTTTTTCTTCTAACAAGAGAGGTAGTGTAGAGAATCCCCATCGAATAAAGAAATAAATAGCAAAAGGAATACCGATTATAGTAATAGATAATCCTCCAAGGACTAAGAAATAGATAATACCACATCCAAGTAATTTTGCGAAAAGACGTAAAGTATGTAAAAATGCATTTCCAGCGGAGATATTTTGTCCTAAAAAGACATGGGCAGTCGCATAAGACAAAACTCCAACGATATATAAGGATAACAATATGGATACGATGGATAATAAAAAGACCGCGCCTAAATTCCCTGCTGACACGGAGTTTAGTAGAGAAAACATTAACAATTTATCTGTAACATAAGATATTGCGAAGAATACGATAACGATTCTTATATATAGACTAATATGATTCCTATACAACGTAAACATTCCATCAAGTATGTCTGATAATCCCATCGGCTGCAAATTCTGTGTTGCTGTTTCAATATTATTCTGAGTGGTTGAATCTTGGTTTTCTTGCATAATTTCCTCAGTTTGTTTTGTATTAAGTTTTAGTTTATCTTATATAGATATATTTCAAGGTTGAGAAACTATATAAGACATAAATGAATATTTCATGCAATAGGAATTAATTACTCTGGAATTCTTACGATTGTCTGTTTTTCATACTTTCATGAAAAAAGCGATTACCTATCTATTAGATTAGTAGGTAATCGCTTGAAATTTGTGTAGAAAAACCTCCAACTGAAAGTGAGCTATTCACCTTTCTTAATTGTCAGACGATAGTGTTTTCCAATTTTCTTTGTATCAAGGACCTCATGACCATCATTAGAGAGACTGACAGGTACATTCTCAATTGGTTCACCATCGTCAATGGTGATTTCTAATAATTGACCGACATCCATAGTTTCCAACCGAACTTTAGCCTGAACATAGTTGAAGGGGCATGCAACACCTTTGAGATCAAGGCTGTCAGCGATTTCTTCAACTTTCTTTGTTTCTTTAACGACCATCGGTTTAGCGGCAGTACGGGATTTCCGAGTTTTCTTCCGACTTGCTTCCTCTTCTTCCTGTTTAATCCGCATACGATTATACACGTTATGCGATTCTTCCACAAAGAGAGTAGCTTCCTCAACACGACGGTGTGACAATTCTTGGTTAAACGTAGATGCATCCTCTTCCGTTGCCTTGAATATATGTGCACCATAACCTGGGAAAAAGTTCCCACCTTCAAAGAAGTGTGTACGGAATTCATTTACGGTGGTTCCATCATCAATATATTGTAAGCCAACCGTTGTTAGGAGACCGTCTGCGGCTCTAATCATTGCACTAAAAGCCAATTCAGCAGATTTTTGATATTTACCCTTTTCTAAGTCTAAACCGGATTCATATATCAATCTATCGGCTTCATCTAACTTCATAGAAACAAGTGCGACGACTTCTCCTGCACACTCACCGACACCAGTTTTGAGCTGGTAATCTTTGGTGTCCCCGGTGTCTACATAGAATTCAGGTGCTTCTTCATAAGTAGGAATTTTATCATACTTTGATAAGATTTCCTTAATTTCCGCTTTACCGAGGCGAGCGACGTAATCAGTAAAGGTTTCTTCCTCAATTTTCTCCTCAGAATATTTACCAGTTAATTCCTCAATGAACTCTGGAATGTACTTCCCGTGGATTTTTCCAGTGGCAAGTCCGTAAGAACTGGCATTCTCAATCATGTGTCCACCGAGTAGTACTTGATAGTACGGAGCGATATGTTCACCAATTCGTCTTGATGAACCGAAGAAACCGATATTTGCGATATGGTGTTGTCCGCAGGAATTTGGACATCCACTAATTTTGATACGGAAATCTTTAATATCTTCTTTGTGTCCTGTTTCAATGAAATGTCCACGGAGGTGTGCAGCCAAACCACGAGAAGAAGATACACCAAGTTTACATGAATCTGTCCCGGGGCATGCAGTAATATCCACAAGTGATTCAGCACCCGGATCACCCAAACCTACCTCGGTTAGTTCTTTATAAAGTGCGGGTAGATCTGTCATTGTAACCCATCGTAATACAATGTTCTGTTCCACAGTAGCCCGTATTGTATCTTTAACATACTTACGTGAAATGTCAGCTAAAGATCGTGTTTGGTCTGCAGTAAGATCACCCAAGGGGAGTGTAATCGTTACAAAGGCATATCCGGGTTGACGTTGTAAACGTACATTTGATTGATACCATTCATCAAAACCTTCAGGATTTGATGCCCCGTTGAGTTGTGTAGGTGGCTTAAGGGGTGTTTCATCATAGGCATCCAGATTATCCAGGTAATCTGTCCAAGCTGGATCATATCGTAATGTTTCCCTGTCTTCAAGGACAAGCTTACGGAATTCTTCAATACCGTATTTTGCAATGACAAATTTCAATCGTGCCTTATTCCGGTTTTTCCGTTCACCCAATCGTGTGAAAACTCTGCAGATGGATTGAGAAATAGGCAGGAGTTCTTCTGCTGGAAGAAATTCATCAAAGATTTTAGCCTGATGAGGGACAGCGCCAAGTCCACCACCAACATAGAGTTTAAAACCCTTCTTAACTTCCCCATCAACCTCTTTGACAGCTGCAACTGCCCCGATATCGTGCATATTTGCCAATCCGCATGGGTGTTCTTCACAACCAGAAAATGCAATTTTGAATTTACGTCCAAAATCTTTTGCATCCTCATGTCCCAATAGAAATGCGGAAAGAGCTTTCGAATAAGGGGTGACATCGAAAGATTCATCATGACACACACCACTTAATGGACATGCGGTAACGTTTCGTACGACATTTCCACAAGCTTCCTTGGTTGTTATACCAACACTTGCCAGACGTCTCATGAGTTCTGGGGTGTGATTGATATCTACATAATGGTATTGAACATCTTGTCGTGTTGTAATGTGAATGATATTATCGGAAAATTCTTCAGCGACATCGGCTAACATTTCAAGTTGGTCTGCGGTAAGTCCACCAAATGGAATTTTTACCCGTATCATCTGTGATCTATCATCACGTTGCCCATAAACTCCATGACGAAGTCTAAATTCCGTAAAGATTTTTTCCTCACCTTGACCTGCTTGCGCTCTGCCAAGTCTAATTTCATATATTTCAATTTCGCGAGCAACATCTGGTGGGATAGCAGAGACATCATAAGCTACCGCGCTCTCAATTGCCATTGTTTACTCCTTATTGCCTTAATATTCTGTTAAGGTTGTATAGGATAGTTCTTTGTCGTAAATGATTACTAACTGCTTAATATACGCTTAGATTCTAAATAATTTATGAATAGTTTCATTAAAATAGAAAGTATATAGAATATAGTTGTGTTAGTCAAGTTAATTTAACTGTCTGGATGCGTTGTAAATTAAAAATGAGTTAATTTTTATTGCTCTGAGATGAGTGCACTTTCACGGAAACCTTCACGGAGCAATTTTACGAACCCTTATTCTATAAGGGTTTATAATTTAAGGTATACCAATTATCCGTGAATCACATACGTTAATATTAATAAAACCTAAGAGTGAACGAAATACATCTTTGGTTTTCATTCGATACCATTCTATAAATGTTTATCCTATGAACAGTTGTAAAGCATGGCTTGAAATACTGGACAAACTGTAAGTTTATGCTACATTTAAGGGACCTTAAATTATCAGAAATATAAGAATCGTGGATCGAAACTACTACAGAGTGTAATTCTTTTAAAAAGATAATTTATTGAAAATATTATTTTTAAAATTGTCCAGAAACTGAGATACGTTGTGAACCGCCGAGGGTATGTGAATTAAAGGCATAATCTACAAAGAAGGTCATACTGCTGACTCTTAACTGTAAACCCGATCCTATTGATAGACCATGTCCGTTCCAACCAGTCCGTAATGCAAGTGTGTTAAATAACCAAAATTCCACACCAGTTCGATAGATAATGCCACCACCTGAGTCTGTGCCTTCTGCAAAATCTGCTTGGTCAGTTTCAATGTCTGCACTTATTGATCCGTTACCCAATCGATTGAAAGCAAATTGATATGCTCCACCGATCCTTAATCTTCTCCCTCGTGTGAAAATTGGATTGTCAGCAGTATCCCATCGAATTTGAGTTCCAGTTGCATCGAGTAACATTGTCCCCAATCTTAGTCCTTTATATGGGGTAAATATAAAACCTAAGTCAATACCGAAACCGCTGCCACTATAATCGAATATTGATTGTTTCAGAAGTTTCACACTTCCGCCAACTGAGATTGCGGATTGGATATTACGTGCATAAGAAATCAAAAGCGCGTTATCTGTATTACTAAAATATCCCGCAACTGTAGGTCTATCAATGTAAGGTTCACCCGTATCTTTTTCCCCATTTCCATTAATATCCTGATAATCACCGAGTCTACCGTTATTGTCAATATCAATAAATGTTGTACGTGGAATATCATCAACTCCGAGTCGAATCCAACTGAGACCGAGACTCCCTATACCTTCAATTTGGTGAACGTAGTTAACAAAATTATAATTGACCAGACCATTTGTAATAAAACTGCCATCACTTGATCCAAATGTATCAGAATACATTGCTGAAAAACTGTGGTTTTCTACATCTGTCAATCCAGCGGGATTCCAATATGTTGCTGTGGAATCATCTGCGATAGCGACAAATGCACTTCCCATACCGAGTGCTCTTGCACCGACACCGTGGCTGAGGAATTCTGCTGCATGTGATCCTTCATCCGCAGCGAAAGTTGTTTGTGATAGGTATAAACTAAGCATCAATATAGTTAGTAAGAAGTAATTCAATTTCATTATATATTTACCCCGGTGCGAAATCGTAGATAGGTTCGCGTATAATAACACTTAAGACACTCCAGAATGCTCCTACACAGTATTCGCCGAGAATTACACCAAAGAAGAAGAATATCATCTTTCGATATGTTGTAGGACCACCAAATCTTAATGCCATCCATTTTAAAAATGTACTAATAACAAGACAACTCCAAAAATAACCTACACCAAATGTCATTGATATAGGATATCCAGCTGGGTGCAGGGGCCACCAAATAAAGCGCATTCGCATCAACATTAGTAAGAATGTTATCCCCATTCCGCCAGCCATGAAACTCATAGCCGGTACATTTGGATCTCGTGGGAAAGCAAATAATCCTGCTAACCAACCAAATTGTCCGATATGTCCAACGGATGGTCCAATTCCACCACCAGCCCCTGTTACCGCGCCACCAAGACGATAGAGTTCAGATAGAGTTGCCCAAAAAGCGGAGAGTGAACCGAGTACGACGGCAATAATCATTGCAAATACCAATCTCTTGGTATTCATATTGGCTCGTTCAGCCATTTTAAAGGCCTCAAGTTGATGTGGCATTATATGTTCACGGTAGCCTCTTCCACTAAAGAACCAAAAGTATGGGAATACAGTTAGATTGTTTGGACCGATTCGCCGTGTACCAAGTATATTGACTAAGAATTGTTGCGCATTACACATGCCAGCCATTTCATGAGCTGGTGGTCCCAGCTCTGCACGGACACGGGTTATACCGATAGAAATTGCATAGAAAAAAACGAAAAACGGGAGGATTATAGGTAATGTCATCCCTGCTTTGATACAGAACCATATTATATATAAAGTGGCAATGATAATTAACAAGAAGGCTGTCCTGTACCGAATTGGTTCATCGGCATCGTCAATAGCGCCCTTCATACCGAAGATTGTACGTATCACATTCATAATATGTTTACGTGTGACGATTAAGGCTATGAGAAAGATAGCCATCCATCCACCAATGGATTGTTCGCTACTATATGGGAAGGGGGCAGGGATTCCAAGAGCACTCCCCATAACACGTTGTATCATTTCAAAGAGATAAAAGAACCATAATGAGAAGGAGAGATCAAGTGGTAATAAGAATCCTAACCCGATGACAAAGGGATATAGTGGAACAGGTATATTTCCGACAGCGTTCCACGGTTTTTCTGTGAAGAATGCTCCCAAATTGCGGGAATTATGTCGGACACTAAAGTCTGGTAGTATTGGAAAGAAGTGTGCTAATCCGTGCCATATATTCACAACTGCTGCAATGATGAAACCATACCACAAGATCCGATTTTTAAAGAGTTGTGCCCTGCCACCCCCTTCAGTAATAGCCATAGGAAGTTGGATAATGGGATATGCCAGTTTTTCATGTTCTGTCCACTGTTTTCGAATGAGGACATTGATACAGATCATGATTACACCCAAAGCCAAAATAAAGGATGTCCACCATAAGGTTGGCATGATCCATGCACCACCTACTTGGAGATTATAAAAGGGTGTATCTCCTTCATAAAAACCTCGAATAATTTCTTTATCGGAAACGACAAGATGTTGTGGAATGTATGCATGAAAAGTATCTGCCCAGTCATTTTCTATGGTTGCAAACCAAAAGGCATGTGGTAGGGCGGGGATAGTTAGTGCTAACATATCGTGTCCGGCTAAACCAGATGCGATAGAAAGCATGGCATAAATGGTTATCAATTCTCCCTGTTTTAATGCGGAGTTTGGGGCTACTTTTTTTATGAAAAGATTGATAAGAATTAGGAAAAAGATATTCAGGACAACGTTCCAAAACAGAGAAATCGTGGTAGGATGTCCTGAATGCCAAACACACTCAACTTCAATTACCCAAAATACATTTGGTGGAATTAGGAAGATAGCGATTATAATGGCACGCCATGTGACGCCAAAATCTTTTACTCTATTTTGTTGATTAAACTTATCTACTGAGGATTCCATCTATAGTTGTATCGAATGTTGTAATGTTCATCATGGATGCTTTTGTTATGAAATCATGATGTAATTCTGTATAGCTGCTCTTAATTTAGCCCAAGTTACCACCAATTTATATACATTGCACTCCGCTGGAGTGCAGGATGTTGATATACCTTTTTCTATAGACATATCACCCCTCGGGGGTGAGGAAAGTGTCTGAAAACCTGTGTCGAAAAGATCAAAATCCGTTAGGATCAACTTGGTTTAATTTAATTGATTATCTGTGATTATTTTAGCATGTAAAGGTATTTCTGTTTTTGGAATAATCTGAATTGGTGTTATTAGAAACCAAACGCACAAGGGAAGTGTGTATAACATGTTAGAAGTGAGTTGGTGGTTCGCTTTCTTTTAACTCCCATAATATATGTCCAAATTCACCTGCTCCGTATGTAGATCCAACAAAAATTTCTGTTTCGATTCCCCATGCCAATTTATACGCAGAGACGATCTGTGTCAATGCCATTGAAACATCTCCATAACATAGTATGGCAACTGTACCACCCCCACCACCACCAGTAATTTTTGCTCCATATATTCCTGCATCTTCACCTATTTTTTTTGCTATGTTAACAAGTCCATCAATTTCCTGTGAACCAAGTCCTGCTAAATCCCTATAGCTATCATTAGATTCATACATTAATGTACCAGCTTCTGATAAATACTTAGTTGCATTATGAGGATATTTTATTGTATTTTTTATTGCCTGGATAAATTGTCTAACACGTTCATTTTCATATATTGGATGTTTAACACGATCTTTAACTTCATAAACTTTATCAGGGTCTACTTCTGTCACCTTATCGTCTGTCCCATTATATTTTTTCAGAAAATCACTCCCTTTCATTTCATTTGGTAATAACGGTAAACAGTGTTCCTGAAATTCTTGCACAGTTATATGACATAGATAATTATCCTCTAATTTATCCCAGTTAAGTTCATCTTTTAAGATACGTAATCCCATGAAGGCTGCTGTTCGTGTATCAATATAAGCAGAACTTTTTGTACTACGAGGAACTTTTGTATGAATACCTATAAAACTAACTTGATGTGGTATTTCTATAGATTCGAGTATCTTATCAGGCTGACAAAGAATAGATAGAATCTTCCCTTGAGTTCCAACAGCAGATGTCAATTGATCCATTATTCCACAAGGTGCACCTACAATTTTATTTTCGACAATTTGAGCGAGTCTGGATATCTCAATTCCATCTAACTTTAGATCGTAAAGTTGATTGATAGCACATAAAGTTGCGACTTCAATTGCTGCTGAAGATGCTATTCCTGCACCCATTGGGATGTCACTTTTGATTACTATCGCTGCCCCATGTTGAAAATCCTGTACTATATTTTCTTTAAGTAATGTGTAGAAACAACCAAGTATGTACCCACTCCATGATGTTTTAGGATCATCATTAAATAAATTGCTAATTTCAGAATAAGATTTCAATGAACCATCAGTGTAAAAATCATCAAGTGTGATTTGTAAATATGGTCTTAATACTCCTACTTGTTGAATAGTTAATGCTCTTAGGTTATTATCCTCTCTTGATTGACAAGCGACCACAGCTGCCCGGTTTAATGTCATCTCAAAGACATTTGACCCAGAATAATCTGCTATACCACCCATAATGTCAAGTCGCGCGGGCGCTCGTGTTACTATGACACTCCCCTCTTGCTGTAATCCATGTAATCCAAAAACTTCAGGGGAATCGCATTGTATAAGATATTCCAGTTCAACAACTTGAGACGGTTTTACTGCAGGTCCATGCAGTTGTTCCACTTTCATATTTTACGGTATGTTATGCTACATAGCACTCCGCTGGAGGGCAGGATGTTGATATACCTTTTCTATAGACATATCACCCCTCTGGGGTAAGGAAAGTGTTTGAAAACTGTGTTGAAACGATCAAAATCCGTTAGTAGCAACTTAGGTTATTATATAGTCGGGAATCAGAGTTCCCTCCTTCAAAATCTAAGAAATTCCAATAGATATATAGACAATAAATTGTTTAGTTTACCAATATTATGGAAAAGGATTATCGCATATATCCTCTATGGGTTTACTACCGTCACACTATCCCCAACTTTTAGGGAATGTTGTCCAGCAACAATTACAGATTCTCCACCATTTAAGCCTTCGAGAATTTCTACCTCTCCACCACTTGTGAGACCAACCTCCACGGGAAGTTGTATTGAGAAACCTGCTTCTACTATGAAGACATTTCGTTTTTTTGTCAATGCATCTTCAATAAGTGATACCCGTGGGATAAGAACAGCATCGGGACGTATTTCAACAGGTAGTGTGACTTTTGCAAACATACCTGGTTTAAGAATACCTTCAGTGTTTTGAATACTAAATTCTACAGTAGCAGTCCGTCTTACAGGTTGTAAAGTAGGACTAATGTATGAAATTTCACCGGTAATTGGGGTGTTAATGCCATCAATTGTAATTTCCGCTTGTTGGTCTAATCTAATACGACTAAGTTGTGATTCAATCAAATCTACTGTAGCCTTTACAGTGTCAACAACTACAATTTCGAATAAGGGGGCAGTAGGTGCCGCCATTCCGCCTAAATCCAAGAAACGTTGTGAGATTATCCCTGAAATAGGTGCTTCGATGGTTGCGTCTTTAAGTTTCTTTATCGCAAGTTGTAGAGCGATCTCTGCTTGTGTCAGGGATGTTTTGGCAGCTGTAATTTCGGCTTTCCAACTTTTTGCTTTAACTAAGGATTGTGCGGATGTCAATCCGGCTTGAGCGGACTCAACTTGTGACTGCGCGAGTGCGATGTCCTTTTGCCATGTTTTTGTTTCTGCTTGTGTTTGAGCAAGTTTTAAAGCTGCGACAGCCTGTTCGACCTGTGCTTCCATGGCAGTTATATCTTCTTCACGTGCACCACTGGTTATGAGTTGAAGTTGTTCAGCAGCAATCTTATGTTGTGCTGATGTAATGTCTAATTGTGTTTTGGTATTTTCAAAGGATTGCTGACTAATTGCCCCATTCTTATATAGATTTTCTATGCGAGCATAGTTGTTTTCTGCATTTAATAGATTTGATTTTGCTTGGTTCAAACCTGCTTCAGCTTGTCTACGGTCTTCATCTCTTGCACCAGATTTAATTTTATCTAAATTTGCTTCAAGAGATTTTAATCCAGCCTTAGCTTGGTCTATCTGCGTCACAGTTCGTATTTCTGCAAGATCCTTAACCTGTTTCAAAGTTATTTCAGCTGCATGTAGTTGTGCACTTGCTTGGGAAACCTGTGTAATTACGCGAACTTCAGCGAGTTGTTCAGTTTGTGAATATGCAGCTTTGGCAGAATCTAAAACCGCTTCAGCCTGTTGAACAGCCAACTTAAATTCTTCATGTTCTACTACAGCGAGGGATTGTCCAGCAGTAACCTTTTCTCCCTTTTCAATTGAAAGCGTGATAATTCTTCCAGCTATTTTTGGGAATACATTGACTTGTGCCTGTGCTTCGATCGTCCCTGACAATTGTAGTTCAGACCTAATTTCTCCGCGCTTAGCTTTGGATATTTCTACCGGTTTAGCTACAGGTGTGTCAGCGACTTGCTCAGTTTCAGGCCCTATGCCTCTGAATATTGCAATTACTGATTCAGGTCCTATGCCTCTAAACATTGCAAAAATAACTGCCGCTACTGCAATTATTATGATAACAATCCAGAATTTTTTCACTATTTATGTCTCCTTGCCAGTAATATTATTTATTCCACAAGTTGCCATCTATTTACTTACATAACACTCCACTGGAGTGCAGGATGTTGATATATACCTTTTTCTATAGACATACCACCTCTCTTGGGTGAGGAAAGTGTCTGAAAATCAGTGAGGAAACGATCAGAATCCGTTAGTAGCAACTTGGGTTATTTATAAATTCCTTTGGTAATTATGTATTATGTATGTTTTAAAAATAATTTATCCGTGAATTTGAATATTCAAGGTTTTAATATATCACTGTATCCTTTGTCCAATTGCTTTCTCTAATCTTGCAAAGCCTACAACATAATCGTGTTGTGCCATGAGTCGATTAACTCTTGCCTGTAATAACGCAAGTTGTGCATCCATAAGTTCAATGGCGGTAATAATTCCAGATTGAAATTGTATGTTTGCTATATCTACACTCGCTTCAGCTTGAGCCACAGTTTCCTTTTGAACATCAATTAGGGTTTTGGCTTCAAGTAATGCGAGATATGAAGATCTTACTTCAAACTCAACAGAAGATTTAATCTGTTTTGAAGATAATTCCAACTGTCTAAGTGAAGACTCAGATTGTTTGACACCTGCTCGTGAAGCAAAACCGTCGAATATAGGAACATTAATTTGTAGACCTAAGCTCCATATTCTATTCATCTGAGTAAGTCTTTCACTATGGGATATTTGATAATTAGAGAAAAAAGCGAGATCAGGTAGGTTTTGTGTTTTAGCAACAGAGAGTTGTTTTTGTCCAATTTGTTCATTTAGGTTAGATTGTTTTACTTCTGGACGATGAGCCATGGCAATTGAGATTAACTCATCAAGTTTTTTCTCAGTCTGTTGAATTTGAAACGAACCCTTTACAGAAATTTCTTCATTAAGAGGTATGTTTAATATATTTTTGAATGAATCTTTTGCAATCTTGACTCTATTTGTTGCCTGAATCAACTGTGACTCTGCATTTGCAAGCTGAACTTTAGCACGTAAGACATCAAATTGTGTTGTTTTACCTATACTAAAAGAATTCTCCGCGATTTCAAGTTGTAGTTTAACTAATTCGACACTTTGTTTAGCGACTTCAACAAATTCTTGTGCAATCAGAACACTATAGAAAGCTTCATAGACAGTTAATCGGAGATATTCATAAGCAGATGACAACTCTTCTTCTGCTGCCGTATATCCGATTGTTGCTGCTTTGTAGTTATTATAGATCCGTCCCCATGCAAAAATTGGTTGGGTTAAATTTACAGTTCCTTGTACATTATGATGCGCACCAAATTCTAATTCAATTAACTCAGCCTCATAATCAGGATCTGGCGTGGACATCTGATTCATTTCTTGTCCTGGGGTAGGAAATCCAAATCCTCCTTCAGCCTGAATAACGGATTTCTGAATGTCTTTAAAATATGTGTAATTTCCATTTCCTGAAAGTCTTGGTAATAACGCTGAACGTGCCAAATCTACTTGAGTCTTTACAGCGATAAGTTTTTGTTCTGCAGCCTGAATAGATAAATTATCCTTTTGTGCAATTTGCAGACAATCTTCAAGTGTCAATTCTCTGTATTCTTGTGCTTGAATTGAGATTGATACTATAAATGATAAAAAGGTTCCTACACAAATTGAGTAACGGAACCTAATTGGATTCATAAATTAATCCTCCAAAAGGTAGTATGTTAGAATTTCTTTCTATAAATGACAGGTGTCTTAATATCGGAGTATTGTCGTAGAATCCCCTACGATCCACAATGTACCATCTGAAGTTTTAACTATATCTCTAAGATTGTTGTTTGTGGGTGAAGGATATTCTAACCATGTTACACCACCATCAGTTGTATGTAAAATTATACCTTTGTCCCCAGCAGCCCAACCTATTTTTTCATCGATAAAAAGTATAGCATTTAAATTTTCATTTGTTGGAACAGTTTGATCAATCCAAGTTGCTCCTCCATCTGTGGTTACTTGAATTGTTCCTTGACTACCAGCAACCCATGCAGTAGTGGGATTAATACCGAAAACATCTTGTAATTCAGATGAACCAAATGATATTCCCCAGTTTTGTCCAGCATCTGTGGTCATTGCGATTGTTCCAGCAAAACCAACTATCCAACCAATATCCTTACTGATGAAATGAACACCGAATAGATTATTAAAACCTGCACCTAAATACCCGGGGTCAATATCCACGCCGTACCAAGTTTCCCCACCATCATCAGTATTCATGACTTTACCAGTTTCACCGACTGCCCATCCATCTTTATCTGTTCCGAAACTCATAGCGTACGATGCCATTGCACTCTTGAAACTGAATGTACCGGTGAACTTTATTCTTTTGGCTGTTCCATGCCCTTCGTCTCCCGGATCACTAACACTATGCCAAGTGTTGCCACCATCTAATGTTTCAAGCAGTGCTGCATTACTACCGACAATATACCCTTTATTTTCATTGACAAAATTAACACCAAAAAGTTCAAATACATCGCCACTATTTTGGGGTCTCCAAGTCTTACCACCATCGTCTGTATGAATAACACTTCCAGCTAATCCGACTGCCCAACCGAGGTTATCATTATAAAAGTGTACTGCTCGTAATTCGTTTGCATTTGAAATAACATCCCATGTTACACCACCATCTTGTGTGTGGAGGATGGTTGCTTTATCACCGACTATCCAACACTCTGTAGGACTAATCATGTGAACGCCTTGTAAACGTGCTGCAACTGGTCTTTCAGGATATGGTTTCCATGTTATTCCACCATCCTGTGTAATGAGGATCACCCCAAATTCCGCGGCAGCAATTCCAGTAGACATATCAGCAAAGTGAACATCCCAAATGGGTTCTGGCATTCCGTTTGAATTTGGTACATTGCTTTGTTGTACGGTCCAATTCATACCGTCTTTTGTAGAAACTACTGCGCCACCTGCACCAACTGCCCAACCGGTAGTTCCGTCAAGCATTGAAATGGCATCCAGGGTATTGACAGTAGCACTTGTCTGGAAATCCCAATTATTTCCCCCATCAATTGTATGGAGTAAAGTTCCACCACCACCTGCTGCCCAGCCGGTCACTGGAGATGTGAAATGTATACCTTCAATGGTATTATTCGTTTCGATTTCCTGCTGTGTC
>CAZZBB010000117.1:0-56608 GCA_964652195.1 uncultured bacterium
TTATATTTAAAATCACATACGTGAAAAAATATAGTTGCAAAACTCCATATATTATGTTAGAATAGGTTTGTGTATAATAGGATATATAAGCAATAAAGGTATATTATGTTATGAATAAGTATAATTTCAAATCTAAAATGACAAATATCCAGCAATACTATACAATCCCTTTACCATACTCCGTTTATAGCAGATGGACCCAAGAACACAGTTTTCAAGTTTTTCTAATAACTGCCAACCAGTTATATATTAACACTTGTGAAATATATGCAAAAAAAAAAGAGATCAGAGAAATAACACAAAAATGAGAGTATTTAAAATTTTACTTTTTTCAATATTTAAGGAGATAAACCCAGTTCAGCACTGGTGGGAAAGCCATAATTATATCGAAAATAAATGACACACGATGTGACAAAAAGTGTAACATTTTCCCATTTTTCGACACATTCTAAAATTATGAATCGAAACTCTTGAAAAGAGATTCACAGACCAAATAAATTAACGTTATAGTAATTTATTTGGTCTGTGAATCATCAACCATATACCCTTGAATCACTACCAAGAAAGTCGTAAATTTTATCCAAAGGCAAGATCACGTAACGCAGCAACGAATTAATGACGCTTTTGAATACATCCTTCGTTCTCCGTTTCGGCACAAAAATGCAACAATAATTAAACATCTCCGTAGAACAAAAAGGGAACGTTATCGGTACCGGATAAGGGAAATTTGTTTCATTTATCGAGTCGATAGAGAGAAAAGAACGATCCGCATAATACAAAGGAACAAAATAGATAGGGATCCGTAATTTACTTGGTAGATAGTAGAATATGTGGCATAATGTATCAAGGTTTAAAACTATTATTCTTGATCAACTTTACTAGATATAAACGGAGAACATTATGGCGATAAGTGTTGTCCAAACATACCTTAGTCCTGAAGAATACATCACTCTAGAACGTAAAGCCAAACCTGACGCGAACACAGTCAGAAACGAATACATCCAAGGTGAGATTTACGCTATGTCCGGTGCAAGTTTTACACATAATCTTATTAAAGGGAATATCTTTGTTCAACTTCACAATCGATTAATAGAAAGCAGTTGTGTCGTTTTTGCGAATGAAATGCGTGTCGGTATCCCTTCAGCTAAATCCTACTTTTATCCTGATGTAGGCGTTGTTTGTGATGAACCGTGTTTTGAAGACGATGTTTTTGACACACTCCTGAACCCAATTGTTATTGTAGAGGTACTCTCACCGAGTACTGAAGGATATGACAGAGGTGAAAAGTTCTCGCGCTACAGACAACTCAATTCCTTGAAAGAATATATTCTTGTTTCACAAGATAACGTGAACGTTGAACGTTTTCAGCGAAAAAGTGATGACTGGAGTTACACTTTCTTTGAAGGAATTGAGCAGCACCTTCCGCTAACATCTCTCCAGTGCGAATTACCTTTGCTGGAAATATATGGGCGCGTCACATTTCCTGAAACGTCTGACGAAGCTATAAACTAAAGGAGAATTACAATGTCTACCGAAAAAATGACCGTGAAAGAGATGGCAAAGAAATCTCAGAACGAATGGCTGTTTATTGTTGAACCTGAAACCCGTGAGAATACGACACGTCTTGTATCTGGTATCGTTAAAGTTCATAGCAAATCTCAAGAGGATGTGTATGAAGCATCAAGGAAGTTCTGTAGAGATGCAGCGAAAAGGTTTAGAAGTGATTACACATCTCGTAGACAATAATAGTTTCGTATAGACAAGAAAGCTAAATTAACAGCCAAGGTAAAAGAAGGCAAAAAATGGCACGGATAGGAGCGATGTAAACCTCCTCATAATGACGAAACAATACGATAGTAAATACATTTTGGAATAAAGAATTAGAATGCCCTACGAAAAAAGTCCTTATACCATATTATATCTTAGAGTTAAATATTTTCAATCTTGATCAGCCTTCACTGAACAGAGGACCGAAATGAAAAAGCCAAAACTTGTCGTTGGACATCTCACGAACGATCAAATACTCGTCCAATCTGTTGCAACCTCAAAGTCTTTTGATTGGCTCAAATGGTTAGAGACAGAAGAACTTGTAGAATTTTTTGCTGAATTGTTCAAGCTGCTAACGCGAATCTCAGAAGGCAAAAAAGACGCTGAAACACTTTCTATTTTTCTCTCCGAATGGCGGGAAACCGCCTTAATCAATACAGAGCCAGATGTCTTGGCAGATATGGCTGAATCTGAAAAGGAATTGGATGCTGGCGGAGGAATACCCTGGGAACAGGTCAAGAAGGAAATTGGTCTGTGAATCATCAGCCATATACGCTTGAATCACTACCAAAAAAAGTCGTAAATTTTATTCAAAGGCGAGATCAGAGAACGCAGCAACGAATTAATGACGCTTTTGAGTATATCCTGCACTCTCCGTTTCGGCACAAAAATCCAACAATAATTAAACAACTGCGTGGAATAAAAAGGGAACGATATCGCTACCGGATAGGGGAAATTCGTTTCATTTACCGAGTCAATAGAGAAAAAAGAACGATCCGTATAATACAAATTGACAATCGTGGGGATATTTATTAAGCATGTCTAATGTCAACATTATTTAGTAATGGTATTAGATATTAGAGATACATATATGCTTTTGATTCCAGTGACTTGTGTCGTGATTTTATGTAGTCCGTGTAATCCGCGATTCAGACAAAAAGTAAGTTGGAATTATGAAACGTTATCCTGAATATAAAGAGAGTGGTGTGGAATGGATTAGTGAGATGCCGACGGGTTGGAATACGATAAGGTGTGCTCATTTGTTTGAAATTAAACATAGAAAAAACACATCGGGAGAAATCAATTTATCTGTTTACAGAGAATACGGAGTCATAAAACGAGACAGTAGAGACGATAATTACAATAGAGTATCAGAGGATATATCAAACTATAAACTCGTTGATCCCGGAGATTTTGTGTTTAACAAAATGAAGTGTTGGCAAGGTTCTTTAGGTGTTTCGGAATATAGAGGAATTGTCAGTCCGGCTTATACTGTCTGTAAACCTAAGAGATGTTTTTATGGAAAATATATACATTATTTACTTAGGTCTCAGGGTTACATTCAGGAGTTTAACAGATTATCCTATGGGGTGAGAATAGGTCAATGGGAGCTACGATTTCAGGATTTTAAGGATATTGTTGTTCTCTATCCGTCTTTGTCCGAACAAACCAAAATCGCAAACTTCCTCGACCGAAAAACCGAACAGATAGACGAACTCATCCGCATCAAAGAACAAAAGATAGAACTCCTACAAGAACAACGCACAGCACTGATAAATCATGCTGTAACAAAAGGACTTGACCCACATGTGGAAATGAAACCATCAGGTGTGGAGTGGATTGGAAAGATACCAAAGCATTGGAAGATTCTAAAAGTGAAACAAGTTGGTTCAAGTAATCCTACTAAGAACAGTTCCAAGACCACACATCTTAAGGATGAATTTGTGGTATTTCTCCCTATGGAACGGGTTCATACTGATGGAACAATTGACCAAGAAATGAGACTCCCTTATTCTCAACTAAAAAACGGATATACTTACTTTGAGGAAGGTGATATTCTCATAGCAAAAGTAACCCCTTGTTTTGAGAATGGTAAAATCACTTATATAAAGAATTTGTCTTCTTCTATTGGTTTTGGATCAACAGAATTCATTGTCATACGTCCTGATTTACAAAAGGTGTTTCCGCTTTTTTTGTATTATATCCTTTACAATTCTCCACTTCGTAAAATCGGAAAAAATTACATGACCAGTGCAGTCGGACTGAAACGAGTACCAACAGTATTTGTTGAGAATTTCCAGATCCCATTACCTACTGAACTTGAACAACACAAAATCGCCAACTTCCTTGACCAAAAAACTGAACAGATAGACGAAATGATTACCACAGAACACCGAAAAATAGAACTCCTCAAAGAATACCGACAATCCCTTATCTCAGAAGCAGTGACAGGTAAGATAGACGTCCGAAACGAGGTATAGTGCATGCAAACATATACTGAAGAAAATTTTGAAGATCATATTGAAAGACACATGAATCGTTCGGGGTACAGATCTTCAGAATTTACCAGTTATGATAAATCCCTCTGCTTGATGCCAACTGAGATACTACAGTTTATACGGGATACACAGTCCAATACATATAAGAGAATAGAACGCCAATATGGACAAGATACACCACAGAAACTCCTTGACCGTATCAGCAATCAAATTGAAAAACGGGGTGTACTGGATGTGCTTCGGAACGGGGTTAAGGATAGGGGTTGTAACTTTAAACTGACCTACTTCCTTCCGCCAAGTGGTATGAACCCAACCCATCAGGAACTATACAGTCAGAATCGATTCTCGGTAATTCGGCAACTCAGGTATTCACAACACAATGAGAAATCACTGGATATGGTGTTGTTCCTCAACGGTCTACCATTGGTTACAATGGAGTTGAAAAATAGTCTCACTGGACAAGTTTTCACTGATGCGGAAAAACAGTATAGGACGGATAGAAATCCGAGAGAACCCTTATTCCAATTCAAACGTTGTTTGGTACACTTTGCAGTCGGTAACGAGAAGGTATCAATGACGACCCACCTGAAAGGACAAGATACAAGATTCTTTCCCTTTAATACAAACATAGAAAATCCTGTGAATCCAAACGGACACAAAACTGCATACCTGTGGGAAGACATTCTACAACCCAACAACCTGATGGAGTTAATTCAAAACTATGTCCATGAACAGGAAACCACTGAAAAGGTCTATGATCCAAAAAGTGGCGAGGTGAGAGATGAAAAGCGGAAAATACTTATTTTTCCTCGATACCATCAACTAAATGTAATTCGTAAATTGAAACAAGCAGTCGTTGCCGATGGGGTTGGTGGTAAATATCTCATTCAACACACCACGGGTAGCGGAAAATCGAATTCCATTGCATGGTTAGCACACCTACTCACCCATTTATACCAAAACCCATCAGATAAGAATCGCATTTTCGATTCGATTATTGTCGTAACAGACCGACGGCTACTGGATAAACAACTACAGAACACAATTAAACAGGTTGGACAGGTCGAGGGTGTTGTGCATGCAGTCGATAAAAACTCCGCACAACTCAGAGAATTTCTTGAATCTGGGAAAAGTATTATCGTCTCAACCATCCAAAAGTTCACCGTGATTGCTCAAACTATAGGTCAACTCAATAGTAAGTCTTTTGCTGTAATAATAGACGAAGCACACTCCTCACAAAGTGGTGAATCCGCGAAGAATCTTAGATTTTCCCTCTCCCAAGGAAGGGAGAACGAAGATCAGGACGACGATGATGAGATAGAAGAAGCATCAGATATTGATGCGAAAATACTTGAACAGATGCAACAACGTAGAATGCAGGATCATATCTCTTATTTCGGGTTTACCGGTACACCCAAGAACAAGACCTTAGAACTGTTTGGACATAGAGATGATGAAGGTAAATTTATCCCGTTTCACCTCTATTCAATGCGTCAGAGTATCAGCGAAGGTTATACCCTCGACGTACTGCAGAACTACACCACATATAAGAGATATTTCCAATTGGTCAAAAGTGTGCAGGAAGATAAAGAGTATGAAAAATCGAGTACATTACGTATTCTCACCAACTTTGTAGACCTACAACCCCGTAGTATTGAAGAAAAAACGCGTATTATCCTTACACACTTTAAGGATCGGACAGAAAAAACAATTGGTGGAAAGGGTCGTGCAATGTTGGTCACACGTTCCCGACTCCACTGCGTTAAATACAAAATAGAGTTTGATAAACAGATGCGGGAGATGCAATTACCTTACGGGTGTCTGGTAGCATTTAGTGACACTATTCACGATACCGACAGTGGTGTGGACTATATTGAAAACAGCATGAATGAATTACCGCAAAATACTTCCATTGCCGATGCATTCAAGAGTCCTGAATATCGAATTCTGGTTGTCGCAAACAAATTCCAAACGGGGTTCGATGAACCTATGCTACATACTATGTATGTAGATAAGAAATTGGATGGTCTCCAGTGTGTGCAAACCTTGAGTAGACTAAATCGTGTTGCCTCTGGTAAGACAGATACATTAGTTCTCGATTTTGTGAATGACCATGAACGTGTACAGAAAGCATTCCAGGAGTACTATCAGATGACAACCCTTGCGGAAGAAACAGACCCGAATCTGTTGTATGATAAACAAAGTCTGCTGGAAGGTTTTGAACTATATAATGACCATACCATCAATGAATTCTGTCATGTATTTTACGATGAGAGTAAGGAAAATGACTTGTTACAGCCTATTCTTGATCCTGTCGTAGAGAAATGGAAAGAATTGGATAGAGATCAGCGTGAGGAATTTCGTTCCACATTACAAAGTTATATCAGGCTTTACGCATACATCACACAACTGATTACCTACGATGATATTGAGTTAGAAAAACTCTATATCTTTGCTCATAATCTTAATAAGAAACTTGATAAACGTGAACAGGAAGACATGACGGATCTTTTATCATCTGTAGATTTAGACTCCTTAAGAATACAGAAAACGTATGAGAGTCTACAAATTACACTTGAAGCGGAGGATACCGAGGTAGACGGGATTACCAGCGGGGTTGGTACAATTAGAGATCCAGAACTTGATCTCCTCTCAAGTATCCTGAAATCCTTGAACGAAGCACATCAAACAGAATTTACCAATGAAGACAAGGTAGATATTCAGACCCTACAACAAAAAGTCCACGAAAACGAAGAGCTTCGACAGGTATTCGAAGGGAATAATACTGAAGAAAACATAAGGTATAAGTTTGATGAGGTATTTGAGGTCATATTATTAGAACTTGTCAACAACAGGTTAGATCTATATAATAAACTATCGGAACCAGAAATTAATAAATCCATCAAAACATTTCTCTACGGTGCCTATCGTGACCAAATGAACACTACCGTACAAACAAGGGATTAGATGTATTTTCTTTTGTATGAAGATTCCGATTCCTGATTCTTACATTTCTTCTGTATTTTCTTTTGTAAGAGGGATTCCGATCCCCGATTCTTCAAGATCCTGTTCACCCTTGGTAGGCTCGGTTTCTAACTGCGGGGAATGCCCTAAGGCATTCATACTCGAGGAATGACCTAATGTCATTCATACCGTTGATTTCTTGATTTGTAGTTCCAGCATTGAAAGAAATCTTGCAGACAATAACCTTTCTTCTCCGTGTAATCTGTGTAATCTGTGTAATCTGTGGTTCAGACAACACAAACAATTTTAAAAAATATACTAATCTCACTAAATTGACGACTATGGGAACTCCGATTCCCGACAAATTTCACTTTCAACATTTAGAATACGTTTTTATGCATAAATTTATGAATACCTCTTGTCCAAATGTAGTATAATCTTATATTATACACTATCAGATTCAGACAACTATAAATAGAATCATCTAATATAATGGCACAAGACACATCAAACATACCCTTCTGGCGTGATATTCGAGTATTACGCATTTTATTCCAAATCCTCTTTCTCGTAGGAGTCATCCTTTTAGCAGGATTACTCTACACCAACATGCAGAGAGGGTTAAAGAATCTCAATCTAGAACTTAGCTTGGGTTTTGTAGAGAATGAAGCAGGATTTCTTATATCTGAAGGTATAGATTATGACCCAGCTGATACATACCTAAAAGCATTTTGGGTTGGTGTCATGAACACGATACGTGTAAGTCTCATCGGTGTTGTCTGTGCGACACTACTCGGACTGTTTTTCGGTATTGCCCGATTATCCAGCAACTGGTTAGTACGGAAAATAGCAACCGTCTATGTAGAATGTTTTCGTAATATCCCACTCCTACTCCAGATACTGTTTTGGTATGCTGCTATACTAAGATTTCCATTAGTCAAAGAGAGTTTTTCATTTTTTGATTCCATTTACATCAACAACCGTGGAATCTATTTACCTGCATTTGAACCTTCCTCAGGTTTTTCAACTTGGATTGCTTTTGTGTTTGTAGGATTTATTATAGCAATCATTCTATATATTGTTCGATGGCGACAACTCAAACAGATGGATATTCCCGGTTTTCGAGCAAAGTGGGCACTTCCAGCATTTGTTATCGTTGCAATTTGTGGATGGTTTCTAACACCTGGGAAACCTTTGACAACAGAAATTCCCGTACTCGGTGTCTTCAACTTCAGTGGAGGTGTACGTCTTACCCCTGAGTTTTCAGCGGTGTTAATAGGTCTCTCAGCCTACACGGGAGCATACATTGCAGAGATCGTGAGAAGTGGAATACAAGCCGTATCAAAAGGACAACGCGAAGCATCAAGAGCAATTGGGTTAAATGGAGCGCAGACCTTGCGTTTAATAATACTCCCACAAGCAGTACCGATTATTATTCCACCCCTCACCAGTCAATACCTAAACTTGGCAAAGAACTCAAGCTTGGCTGTTGCAATGGGTTTTCCGGATATGTTCGCTATCGGTAATACCATATTATCTCAAACAGGACAATCCATCCCTGTTTTTGCTATGGTTATGGTGAGTTATCTAACGATAAGTTTAACGACATCAGCACTAATGAATTGGTATAATAGTTGGGTTAACCGAAGAGGACAATCATAGACC
Organism: uncultured bacterium; assembly: GCA_964652195.1. Lineage (GTDB taxonomy): Bacteria > Poribacteria > WGA-4E > WGA-4E > WGA-3G > MSPOR6. The sequence goes on from CAZZBB010000117.1 coordinate 8,676, forward strand.
ACAACTAAAGGATAAAAGATCGTGGAATCACAAGAAATTGTACAATCACCCCAACCCCCAAGAAACGTTCACAGTCCACGGGAATGGCTACGTCAAAACCTTTTTAATACTTGGTATAACGTCATTCTTACACTGGCATCCCTTGGCTTTATATTTTTTGTATTTAATGGGATATTAACCTGGGCGTTTACAGAAGCGAAATGGGGTGTGATTCCTGCGAACCTTCAGCTCATACTCATCGGATCTTACCCACGTGACCAAATATGGCGTGTATGGGCAGTAATATATCTTTTAAGTGTTCTTTTAGCGATGAGTGCTGGTATATGGGGTGGCATCGTCAGAAAGTTTGCTATAATACTTGGCGGTGTTTGGTTATTATGTGCCATTCTACCATTTCAACTTCAGCTATCAACGCGTGGCTGGTTTATCGGGATAGTATTATCAGTAGTAGTCTTTTATTTTTTAGCACTGAATAAAACCAAGTGGCATCGTTGGATAGTTGTTGGATGGCTTCTCTCCTTTCCTATTACAATGATAGTCCTTCGCGGAATCGGCGAAAATGCTGTTCTCACAAGCAACTGGGGTGGAGTGCTCCTAACCCTAATATTGGCAATAGTTGGAATATTCGCATCCTTTCCACTCGGTGTATTCTTAGCGCTCTGTCGTCAAAGTAAACTCCCAGCAATTCGATGGATTTCGACCACCTATATTGAGACTGTCCGTGGTGTGCCGTTGATAACTATCCTGTTCATGGGTAGCGTTCTAATACCGATATTTATGCCGGATATAAATATTGACCAAGTGGTACGGATGATGATCGGTATTACCTTTTTCTCCGCTGCATATATGGCTGAGAATGTCAGAGGAGGACTTCAGGCAATCCCACGGGGTCAACATGAAGCAGCACAAGCATTAGGACTTAACTATCCGAAGACAATGTTCTTTATAGTATTACCACAAGCACTTCGATCCGTAATTCCAGCGATTGTAGGACAATTCATATCACTATTTAAGGACACTTCATTAGTGTCAATTATTGGACTGATTGACCTGTTAGGGGTAGCAAAGAGTATAACTGCAAATCGGGAATGGTTAGGACTCCAAGCGGAGGTATATCTATTCGCAGCAGTTATCTATTTTGTGTTTAGTTATTCAATGTCTTATATTAGCACGGAAGTTGAAACATCTCTCGGTGTTGGAAATGCATAACAACTAATACCATACGTCCATAAGGAAATTAAAATGGAGAATCAAGAAAACGTGGCAAACGATCCAATTATTGTCTGTGAAGATATACATAAATGGTTTGACGATTTTCACGTCCTTAAGGGGATTACCACTTCATTTCAAACTGGTGAAAAAGCCGTAATTTGTGGACCCTCCGGATCAGGAAAATCCACATTTATCCGTACCATCAATAGACTTGAAGAACATCAACAGGGCAGGATTATTGTAGAAGGTATTGAGTTAACAAACGATCTACGTAATATAAATCTCATACGTCAAGAAGTGGGTATGGTGTTCCAGCAGTTCAACCTATTCCCACATTTGACCAACCTGCAGAATATTACATTAGGACCGATTCGAGTTAGAAAGATGGCAAAACGTCAAGCGGAAACAGAAGCATTAGCACTTTTGGAACGAATGGATATAGCGGATCAAGCAAATAAATTTCCATCAGAGATCTCCGGTGGACAACAGCAACGTGTAGCCATCGCAAGAGCATTAGCTATGGAACCGAAGGTTATGTTGTTTGATGAACCGACAAGTGCGCTTGATCCTGAAATGATTTCAGAGGTATTGGATGTGATGCGTGAACTCGCGAATTCCGGTATGACGATGTTAGTTGTTACCCATGAGATGGGATTTGCTCGCGAGGTTGCCGATAGAATCCTGTTTTTTGATGAGGGGATGATAGTTGAAGACGCTGCACCAGCAGAATTCTTCGATAATCCTAAACATGAACGGACAAAGTTATTTATATCTCAAACCCTTCAGCATTAATGTGATACGAATAAACGAATATATTACATTCTCCATATTCAGATTGTCAGGTATGAGAAATGTAACTATGAAAGCAGAATATGATTTTTCAAAAGGTGAACGTGGTAAATTCTTTCCCTGATCTTATACCATTTCTATGATCCTATTTGCGTATAATCATCTTGCGTGTAGCAGTATACCTACCTGCTGTCAGTGTATAAAAGTAGATACCACTGGCAACATATTCACCAATTTCATTCTTACCATCCCAATACATCGCCCGATTTCGTTGGAGATAAGCACCCGCTGATTGTTGTCCAATTGTTAGTGTCCGAATTAATGTTCCATCAGTACTATAAATCTGTATTGAAACATCTGATGGTTCAGATAGCTGATACGGTATCCACGTTTCTGGGTTGAATGGATTCGGGTAATTGGGTAGGAGCGTTGTCGTAGTTGGTTTTAGCAGAAGTAGAAACTGTTCCAGAAAATGAATCCCTTTCTGAGTAATCGGATCTGATAAATTAAGTTGTTGAGCTTGTATCAACCAAACATGTATATTTTCTGCAGTAAGATTCATACTCTTACTATATTTTACAGGGGCACCATTACCTTCATTCAATACTCCTGCAACCTTGATAAGATCAGCAATGTCAACAACATCATCCCCATTTACATCTGCTGCATTTTCACCAGTCTGTCCAAAATTTGCGGCAATAACGACTAAATCTTCAACATCTACAACTCCATCATTATTTACGTCTTCATTAATAGGGGTAGGAGTGAATAATGCAGGATAATCCCAGAACAGTATTGTTCCATCTACTCCTAATGTTGCGAGCGTATTCCCATCAGGACTAAACTTTAAATCATCAATTCCATTCGCCATACCTTGTAGAATAGTTTTTAGTTCTCCATTTGTTGGATTCCAAAATCGAATTGTACCATCTCTTCTATTTCCAGCAGAAATGAGAGTTTTCCCATCTGGACTGAAAGTAATTTTAACATATCTATATGTATGTCCTGTGTTAATTATCGTTCGTTCTTCAGTATATATATTCCATATATGCAACTGTTCGGATTCACTTACAGAAGCAATCAATCTTCCGTCTGGACTAAAAACTATATTTGTGCCAATGGCAGACGGCTGAGGTATTTCTGTAATAAGTTCTCTTCTTGATAAATCCCATAATTTAATTTCATATGGAGCACCTGTGACGAGGATTCTCCCATTAGGACTATACGCGACCTTCTTCGTCTGTGTTATTTCTGATGGAATAGTCCATAACTGTTTATAGGATATTGTATCCCACAAAACTACCGTCCCTTTATTAACAGACGCAGCAACGATGGGTTCGTATGGATGGAATGCAACAGAACTGACATTACTTTGATGACCATATAGTGTTGCTTTTGTTTTTCCAGTTGAGACATCCCATAACCTCAAACAGTTTTCATTTGCACTCCATATAGATTTAAATAATGGATATGTATATGAACCGGTAGCTATGGTCTGACCATCGGGACTATAAGAGACTGATATTAAAGGATCAAATTGACCATGCCCAGTACTGATGAGTTTTCCAGATGTAATATCCAAAAGACGAAGTGTGTTATCATTACCAATTGATGCGATTGTTTCACCATCTGGACTAAAGTCAATTTCAGACCATAAAGCAAGATGATTATTTATCGTCTTTTTCTTCTCAAGTGATTGAGTATCCCATAGATGAATTGTTCCGTCCATACTACCACTGACCAACGTGTGTCCATCAGGACTAAATGCCACACTAATAGCGGAAGAAGTATGTGCAATGAGTGTATTCATATGACGCATTGTATTCATATCCCATAGACATAAAATCCCATCATCACTAACACTGGAAAGGATACTACCATCTTCATTGTAATCTATACTATTAACACCCAGCATGTGTCCCAATAGAGTCTGTATTAGTGTACCCTTTTCTATATCCCATAGATGTATGGAAGTATTCCAACGACCTTCACAACTTGCTAGGGTTTTACCATCAGGACTAAATGAAATATCCGGTACCCCAAAGGAACCATACGGACTAAATGTAGGAATCGTCCTAATAAGTGAACCATTAATAACATCCCATAGTTTAATAGTGTTCTTGTTATCATAACCACCAGTAGCCAGGGTTTTTCCATCTGGACTGAATTCGAGACAGGTCACATCATCCTCATGTCCTTCGAGGGTTGTGATAATAGATCCAGTATCCACATCCCATAGTTTCACAGATGAATCCTTGTACCAACTACATGTAGCTAGGATTTTTCCATCTGGACTAAATTCCAGATCAGAAATCTCCTCTGCGTGAGCAGAGAGAACCGTTATGAGTTCACCTGTGTGTACATCCCATAATAAGAATTCTCCAGAACTACTACTTGCCAATGTATTCCCATCTGGACTGAATGATACACTATTGACTCGTCCTGAATGATTTGTAAATAGACTTTGTTCCTCACCAGTCTTAGCGTTATATATCCAAACCCCAATTGAACTTGATACAGCAACGATTGAATTATCGGGTGAAAAGATAATATTTCCAGTAATCTCTCCTTTTCCAATACGTTTATATGCACCATCTGGAAGTTCCCATTCTGTATAATCCTGAGCAAATATGGTTAGTGGTAAAAGGGATAACAACCAAATCAAGACAGAGATAGATAGTTGGATTATTTTCATTTTTGTTCTCCTATTTCCTTATTAGTAATCGTCTGGTAGCATTAAACTGTCCTGAAGAGAGGGTATAAAAATAACTACCACTTGCTACAATTTCACCCAGTTCATTTTTTCCATCCCAATATGCTGCACGGGTTCGGGAGTGATAGATTCCAGCTTGTTGTAGTCCAATTTCAATCGTCCGAACTAACTTACCGTGAGCAGTATATATACGAATTGATACATCTGAAGGTGTATTGAGTTGATATGGTATCCACGTTTCTGGGTTTGCAGGATTAGGATAATTTGGTAATAGCATTGTATCTTCAGGAGTAAATTGCAATAAGATATTTTCAAGTACAGCAATACCTTTTTGTTGTATTGGTGTTTTATTAGGAATCATTTGAGATTGGGTTAACCATTGTTGAACCATTGTGGGGTTCAAAATATTTTTTGCATCTATGAATTTTCGTGGGGCACTATTAACATTTTCAAGTGCAGCGGCAACTAATAATAGATCTTTAATGTTAACTACGCCATCACTGTTAAGGTCGGCACTTTTTTCTGTTCCTGTTTTCCCAAATTGTAGAACGACATATATCAGATCTTGTAAATCAACTACACCATCAGAATTTACATCCTCAACCACTTGTTCTTGTTCATCTTTCGTATCCAGAATTGCAGCGTAATCCCATAGCAACACTGTACCGTCCATACTACCACTTGCCAAAGTTTGTCCATCAGCACTAAAGGTTACATCATGCACACCGTAGCTATGTCCAATAAGTGTTTTTCTTATCTCACGGGTTTTTACATCCCAAACCTTAACATTGTTATCGTCCCATCCTCCACAACTCACGAGATATTTCCCATCTTTACTAAATGCTATTTTTCTTACTTCTTCTCTATGTGCTGAATGAATTACCGTTGAATCTCCGCTTGACATATCCCAGAACATTATTGAGTTATCCTTACTACAACTTGCAAGAATACTGGCATCCTCATTAAAATCAACACAATGTACCCTATCAAGATGTCCATATAGAGTAGTAATGTTGGATCCAGTTGATACATCCCAAATTCGTACTGTTTTGTCATTGCTACTACTTGCAAGAATATTTCCATGTGGACTAAATTTAACTGAAGTAACCCCTGCAGTATGACCAATAAAAGCATCAATATGTGTACGACCTGCATACCATATATGTACAGCAGTATTGAATTCATAACCGCCAGCAAGGAGTTGACCATCAGGACTATATTCTAAACCAACTAAAGATGCACTTGAATTTAGACCCTCACCGCCATTTCCTGTAAGTATTGCAAGATGTGTTTGATGGTTAACATCCCAAATATGTGTACTCCTACCATCTTGACTTGCAAGGGTATTACCATCTGGACTGAATACCAATCCGGAAAAGAGATTATACCAATCATTCACATAAAAGTGTCCAACTCGTTCGGTAGAAGAAGTATTCCACAGATTTATTTCATAACGACCTCCAGTCGCAAGAATGTCTCCATCTGGACTGAATGCTACGGCTTGAATTCCAGTTGTATGTCCTTTAATTGAAAAAACATGTTCACCAGAATTTGCATCCCAGATGAATAAACTATCTGAACTTCCACTTGTAAGTCTCGCACCGTCAGGACTGAACGCTATGGCATATACACTCTCCTTTTTATGTCCAAAAAAATCTGTGATATGTTCTCGAGTTTCAACATTCATTAGATATAACCTACCATATCTACTGCCAATAGCAATAGTACTTCCGTCAGGACTAAAAGCAATTCCAGATATCTTATCTTCTAATTGAATTGAATGATTTCTATCAGAAATAACATCCGATATATTAACTCTATTCTGATTGATACTTATACTTGCTACTTTACTTCCGTCAGGACTAAAGATGACTTTTGATATGCTATTTCGATGGTTAGTAAGGGCTTTCTTCTGTGTAGCGGTTGCAACATCCCACAATCGTACAGTATCATTCCAATTTCCACTTACAAGAGTGTTCCCATCAGGACTGAATGCGAGTGAATTTACACTACCTGTATGACCTGTCAGTGTCATTATCTTCTCACCAGAAGCAATATCCCATAATACTATTGTCTTGCCAATTCCTGCAGCAAAGGTCTTTCCATCCGGACTAATTATAGCAGTTCGTCTATGTGTTGTGTCTCCTTCGATTTCTGTTATTAGACTTCCATCATCTATTGATCGAATATGATAGCTATTTTCACTGTCTATAGATACATACATCTCTCCATTAGCACTAACCCCAAGTAGGTCTCTACCATAGGTTGAAATAAAACTTAATTCAACGCCAGTTAATGCATCATAAGTCCAAATACCATTATAGCATTCAACAATCAGCCTTCTACCATTTGGTGAATAAGTAAGATTACTCACTTCTCCCTTACCAATTCTTAGTTTTGCCCCATCAGGTAAATCCCACTTCATATATGCATTTGAAAAAGAAATAGGTAGGAAAAGTAGTAATAATTGTAATAAAATAAGTATCTGTTTTTTTCTTTTCATGTTCATTCCTATTTTTGTATTACCATTTGTCGTGTGGCACTGAATTTACCTTCAGTGAATTCATAGAAATATATTCCACTTGAAACAGATTCACCCAGTTCGTTTTTCCCATCCCAGTATGCAGCACGGGAACGTGAATGGTACAGTCCTTGTTGTTGATGTCCTAATTGTAATTGGCGAATCAATTGACCATTTGTTGAATAAATTCGGATTGTCACATCAGAAGGTTCAGAAAGTTGATACGGTATCCACGTTTCAGGATTGAAAGGGTTGGGGTAATTTGGAAGTATTGTGGTTTTTTCAGGATACATATTTTTCAAGAGTTGTTCAAGGAAGTATATTCCCTTTTGAAATACTTGGTCTGTAATGTTTTGTGTTTGCGCTTGTCTCAACCACTCCTTGACCGAACTTATATTTAGATAATTGGTATATGAGACATCTGATGGAGATGCGGCATCCCTATTAATAGCAGCGGCTACCAAGATAAGATCCGTTATATCAACAACATTATCCCCATTTACATCAGCTGCATGTGGACCTGTTTTATTGAAGTTTGTAGCAACTACAATCAAATCTTCAATATCAACAATGCCGTCTCCATTTACATCTTCAGCGAATGAATGGTGCTTTATTATAGATTCAAAATCCCATAAGTATATCACTCCACCATCACTGGCAGTAGCGACTGTACTCCCATCTTTGCTGATCCGTATGTGAGCTAAGCCAGCAGGTAACCCAGTAATTTCATGTACTATTTCTGCAGTTCCAAGATCCCAGAATGATATAGTGCCACCATCAGAATTAGTTAGACTAATTAGGAACTTTCCATTTGGACTATAGGTGATTCCCCTGAATTTAACACCAGACTTGATGAGTTCTCTCTTGAGAGTTCCCGTTTCCACATCCCATAAACTCACAAAATTTGGGATACCTACAACTGCAAGCGTATTTCCATTCGGACTGAATGTCAATGACCTCATACTAAAAGGAGTACGATTGAATCTTCTTATCTTCCGTCTACTTGATATATCCCATAACAGTAATATACCAACACTTCCAGATGCCAACATTTGACCATCCGGACTAAATGCTAAACAAACTGGAGAATCTGTATGTCCAGTTAAGGTAGCAATATGATGTCCTGTCTGTGTATCCCATAGACACACATTTTTATCTCTACCTCCTGTGGCAAGCATCTTTCCATCTGGACTGAATCTTACAACATAGATGTTACCATTATGTCCCATTAGAATCCGTTTAGTTTCTCCAGTTTCTACATCCCATAATCGGACTGACCTATCATAAAAACTGCCACTACTTGCGATTGTTTTACCATCTGTACTTATGTCAATTGAATGAATATAATCTATATGACCGAATAATGTATTTATTTTTTTACCAGTTTCTGTATTCCAAAGGTGTAACTTGTCATCCCAACTACTTCCAACTAATAGATCTCCATTAGAACTCATATCGATACTATCGAACCCTGTTAAATGACCTGAAATCTTAGTAATGGTATCTAAAGTCGCAGCATTTCTGATGCGTATCGTTCCATCAAGACTACTACTTACTAAAAGGTTGCCATCCGGACTATAAAGAATATTCTCTATATAGTATGTATGGTCAAAGAGAGTTGTCTTGTATGTTCCACTGCGCGCATCCCATAATAGGACTGTTCCATCATCACCTCCACTTGCAATAGTTTTCCCATCTGGACTAAAAGATACACTGTTAACACGTTTTGAATGTCCAGAAAGGGAGTTAATCAGTTCTCCTGTGTCAGTATTCCATAAACGAATGGTGTTATCTGACCAAGCACTACCTACCCCCGCAAGTATGCTTCCATCAGGACTAAATGCTACACTCTTGACACCATATTTATTTCCAATGATAGTCTTTTTTAATTTGAGTGTATCAACATCCCACAGAATCACCTCATTTTCATATTCTGTGCAACTTGCAAGAGTTTTTCCATCAGGACTAAATTTCACATCTATTACTCCATCCGAATGTTCCGTGAATATTTTTAAAGACACACCACTTTTGACATCCCATAATATCACTGATTCGTCAGACCACCGTCCACAACTGGCAAGTATACTCCCATCAGGACTAAATGCGACACCACTGATTTCATCTTGATGTCCCATAAATCTCCTGATGACTTTTCCTGTGGAGACATCCCAGAGTGATAATTTTCCTTCCAAACTCCCAATTGCCATCATCTTCCCGTCTGGACTGTAGGCTACACTTGCATCACCTTCTTGATGTCCAAAGAGCAAATTGAGTTCTTTCCCTGAATACACATCATAAATCCATGTCCCGATAGGAGTTGAAACTGCAAGTCTTTTGCTATCAGGTGAAACTGCAATATCTCCATATAAATTACCTTTTCCGATTCTTAATTTTGCACGTTCCGGTAAATTCCATCTCATATAATCTTGTGCATTTAAAGAGAATGGTAATGCTATTATCATTAGAAAGATGAAGGAAAAATATCGTATTTTTTTCATAATATACCTGAAAAATAGTAGGTATGTCTTAATTGCTTCTCTATGACAATCATCAAATAAGTCGCTATCTTTTTATTCGAAATTATTTTATTTACGCCCTCAAAACGATGTTAAACAGAAGTTGTATATTGGTGGCAAGTTAGGTGATATATTATGTCTTAGGTTACTTGATAATTAACATACGTTGGGTTGCAGTATATTCTCCTGCAGACATAGTACATAAGTAAACACCACTTGCAGCAGGTTCACCTGCTTCATTCATTCCATCCCAATATATTGCTTCGTCTCTATTAATATACTTGCCGGCAGGTCTATACCCTAAGTCTATATGTCTTACTAAATGACCATTGGATGTATAGATTTGTATGGAAACATCTGTCGGTTTAGCCAACTGGAATGGAATCCAGGTTTCTGGGTTGAAGGGGTTGGGAAAATTTGATAAGAGAGCAGTCTCTTCTGGTATTAGTCCTACCAAGAGTTGTTCAAGTATAGCAACTCCTCTAACGTATTTGTCAGTCGCAATATTTGAATTCTGTGCCTGTTTTAACCACATTCTAACCGTTTCAGCAGAGAGTATATTGTCAGACTTAGAAACCACAATTGGTGCACTATCTATATTCCCAATTGCACCTGCCACCAGCACAATATCTGTAACATCTACTACTCCATCGTTGTTAACATCTGCAATATTCTTTGCTCCAATCTTGCCAAATTGGGATGCCACATAGATTAGGTCTTGAATATCCACTACACCATCACTATTAATATCTTCAGGAATTATCGTCATTTCTTGAATACCGTTAATAGAATGCCAATCCCAAACTAATGCTGTTCCATCGGCACTAATACTGACAAGGTTGGCACCGTCACTGGTGAAAGAAATTCCATTAATACTTGAGTAATGACCATAGAGTGATGGAAGTGGTTCACCCGTAGAGACATCCCATAAACGAATAAGGTCATCTCTATAACCGACACTTGCCAAAATCTCTCCATCAGGACTGAAAGCAACACACGTAACTTCACTGGAATGACCAAATAGTTGTCTCATTAGATTACCCGTGTTGACATCCCATAAGATCACAGTCTGATCTCTACTTCCACTGGCAACAATATCACCTTTGGGATTGTAAGACACACTCATCACATCATCAGTATGTCCACTGAATGTTGTAGTTAATTCATCATTTTCAATATCCCAAAATCCTACGGTATTATCTCGACTTCCACCTACCAGATAACGACTATCAGGACTGAATGCAATAGAATAAGATCCTCCACTTCTTAAATCAGGTGTTCTTATATATGTACGACCTAAATGCCATAAATGCACACTACCGGCAAGACTTGTGCCTACCAAATATCTACCATCAGGACTATAGGCAATTGATGTATTACCATAACTTGGTCCTGCATTACCGAAATAAGTCCTGAGAGTTGCAATGGAAATTCCGTGATTATGATTCCATAAACGGATAGACCATCCAATATCACTCGCAAGTATTTGACCATCAGGACTGAAAGCCATTGCCCCGACCCTTTCATTGAATTCATAAAATGTTTTCCGATATTCCCCAGTAGAAATATCCCAAAAATGAATAAATTCTCGACCACTTGTAGCAACTATACGATTATTTGGTGATATGGCAAGCCCTGATAAATCAGAATTATGTCCAGGAATTGATAGCTTCTGAGTACCTGTTGTCACATCCCAGAAGAATAGTTCTCCGTGTCCTCCACTGACTAATGTTCGACCATCAGGACTGAATGTGAGTGTGTAGATGTATTTCGTATGTGATGTCAGTTCAAATAGTTTCTCCTCAGATTGAAAATCCCATAAGGAAAGATTACTGTGATCGGCAATAGCAATTAATGTGCCATCTGAGCTCAAAGTAGAAATTCTGGTAATAGGTATAGAGACCTTTCCAAGAAAACTACCGGTTTTTATATCCCATTTATATACCCCACTTCTATTGTAACCCACCGCTGCAAAGATGTTACTATGAGGATTGAGTATTATTCGTGCCACTCCATCGGTGTGTTGTTTAAAGGTATACCTGTTTTCTCCTGTAGCCACATCCCATATACGTACAGACCTATCCCAACTCCCAGTTACGAGTGTTTTTCCATCTGAACTAAAAGCCATTGATGTAATACTACTCGTGTGTCCTTTAAAAGTGGTTTTCAGTTCTCCTGTGTTAATATCCCATAAAGTTATAATATAGTCCTTTTTGGAATAGTCTGAATTTGCAGTTAATATTGTATTTCTCTCCTGATTAAATACAACAGATCGTATTGAACTCTCATATAGTGGAATACTCTTAACTATTTTCCATGTTGAAGTGTCGATCATATGGACAAAATGAGATCTATCAAAAAAGAAGAGTATACTTCCATCAGTACTGAATGTTATCATATCTCTCAGTGAATTCTCATTAGGAAACAGGTTTAATGTCTTACCTGTATTAGCATCATAAATCCATGTACCGATAGAACTGTCTACTGCAATATACTCTCCATTAGGTGAATATAGAACCTTTTGGATACGTCCTCTACCCAAACGATATTTTACTTTATCAGGTAAATTCCATTGAGAAAACTCTTCTCCGATCACGTTTGTTGTGTTAAAGGTGGTTATCATTAAAAGAATGATGAAGGAATGGATTCCAACAGAAACACTGAAAAGTTCTCTTAGGATAGTCATTCTATTCAAAGTTTTCATATTTATGCCTATTAACATGTCACCTTTAAGAATTGATAGAAAATGCTGATTCTAACTATATTTAGTGTTACAACAGCAATTTTAATGCCAAATAATTGAAATGAAGGTTTTGTTGTAATCCCCTGTATCAATATCCCATAGTATGATTGATTTATCCGCACTTCCACTTGCTATGTATGTCCCATCAGGATTAAAAGTAACAGAATTGACAACATCGGAATGACCAATTAGAGTAAATATTTGAGATTCAGTATCAACATTCCAAAGTTTTACAGTATTATCATAACTTCCACTTACAAGTAGACGATTATTAGGATGAAATGCAATTGAATTAACACCTGACTTATGTCCCTTAAGAGTCCCTTTCCGTGTACGACCTTTATACCATAATTGTATTGTTGTATTGTAATTACCAGCGGCAAGAATATTTCCATCTGAACTGAATTCAACAGAAGTAAATCCAACACCCCCTGTCCAATTATCGTTATAGACACTATTTAATACAGCTAATGGAGCGCCACTTGATATCTCCCATACTAAGATTTCTCCATGTACTATTGTTGCAAGTGTAGTACCATCTGGATTGAAATCTAAATCCCATAGTTGAGAGAAACGTTCTATTTGAAGTTCATTTTCCAGGTGCCAAGTTGTTGTATCCCAAAAATGTATTCTTTTTAAACTAATTGACGCCATGATACTCCTATTAGGATGAAGATCAATTTCTTTCATAAAGATATTATGTCCGGCAATTGACAATTTAGGTTCCCATGATATAGTATCCCACAATGTCAATCCGTCTGTACCACCACAAACAAGAGTATTTCCATCAGGACTGAACGCGATTGAATTGTTCCCCCAATCATAGTCACCAAGTTCAGTTATAAATTCTCCAGATGTCCCTTTCCACAGATACAGACCTTTACCTCCAATAGTAGCTATAGTATTTCCATTAGGACTGAAAGCAATCCCATGCACTGAATCAGCATGTATATTATAATTCCTTAAACCAGTGGATACATTCCAGGACTGAAGAAAACCTTGCGAACTGAGAAGGAGGTTTTCCCCATCTGAAGTAAATGCAAGACCATCAACTCTATAGATATATTTTGACATAATCTTTATCGGTTTACCCGTATCAACGTCCCATAATTGGAGAACCTTTTCAGAATCTACGCAGGCAAGAGTCAAGCCATTAGGACTAAAAGCGATTTCCCGAATCCAACCTATATGACCTAAAAGAGTCTGTTTTTTAATTCCAGTATTAAGATCCCATAGGTTAATTAAATTATTATTACAAACAGCAAGTATATTTCCTTCAGGACTAAAAACGACTTGTCTGATATTATCAGTTTGTTCATGAAATTTATAAATTGGACTGCTATCTCTTAAATTTCGAACTGTGAATGTGCTTTCATTATCAATAGTTACATACATTTCATCATTTTGACTTACACCTAAACTGGAACCCAACCTAAAGTTATACGATCGATTTTCTTGTATAAAATCTATTTCAACCCCAGTGTGAATATCATAGATCCATAACCCGATAGCCGTATCTACAATTAGTCGATTTCCATCAGATGTAAATTTTACACCGACTATATTCCCCTTTCCGACGCGATTTTTTGCACCCTCTGGTAAATCCCACTGCATATAATCCTGGGCATAACACAGTGATAGAAAATGGATTAAATTCAAAAGTATTAGAATGATGGAAGCCAAAGAAATCTTCATATTATATTATCTATTTTTGTATTACCATTTGCCGTGTGGCACTGAATTTTCCTGCAGTAAATTCATAGAAGTACATCCCACTCGCGACGGGTTCACCCAGTTCATTTTTTCCATCCCAATGGGCAGCGCGTGAACGAGAATGGTATAGTCCTGGTTGTTGATGTCCTAATGATATATTCCGAATCAATTGACCATTTGATGAATAGATTCGGATAGTTACATCTGATGGTTCAGAGAGTTGATACGGTATCCACGTTTCAGGATTAAACGGATTAGGGTAGTTTGGTAGGAGAGTTGTCATTTTAGGCGTAAATGACTTCAATAGTTGTTCAAGAAAGTATAGCCCCTTTTGTGTAACTGGGTCATTTTTCTTTAAATGTTGTGCGTTAGTTATCCATTGTTGAATAGTTTCAACATTTAGACTTGATATTGTTACTGGTATGTATGGGGCAGCATTGTTATTGTTAATAGCTGCAGCAACAGCTATTAAATCTGCGATATTTACAACACCATCTCCATTAACATCAGCAAGGTTTTCTCCTGTTTTTCCGAAATTAGCTGCAACCAACACCAAATCGTTGATATCTACGACCCTATCCTTATTAATATCTGCGATATGTGTGGGTCGTTCAATGGCAAATGGGTAATTCCACAAGTATATTACGCCACCAAAACCTATTGTTGCGAAAGTTTTACCATCTGGACTAAATATGAGCTGCCATACATCATCTGGATTACTGTTGATAACATATTTAAGTTCCAAACTCTCAAGATCCCAAAACCGAATTGTATAGTGATGAGGATAACCTACCGTGGCAAGTGTTTTCCCATCCACACTAAAAGCAGAAATAGTAAACCTACTGCTATGTCCTGTTTGTATAGTTTTATAAATACCAGTCGATATATTCAATAGATGTACATCAGGAGTCATACCTGATACTGCAAGTGTGCGTCCATCAGGACTGTATATCCCATAGGCATATCCTTCAGGTAGACCGGTATATAATGGAATTGGTTGCATTGTATTAAGGTCCCAGAACTGGATTCCTGATTTTCCTCCAGTAATGAAGGTATTACCGTCCGGACTGAATGTAATGCTACCCATAGGATTATCTCTATCTCCGCCAAGTGTCCAAAGTGGGTTCCCTGTTTTTACATCCCAAAGAATGCTATCCCAATCAGATGTGCTTGTAAGGATTCTTCCATCCAGGCTAAATGACAAATTATAGATTGCAGAATAATGACCAATCAATGTCTTCTTATTTTTTCCTGAAGCAACATCCCATAGTTTTATTGCAAAGTCATCAGAGTACCAACCATTTATTGAAGGTCCTAAATCACCTCCACTGGCAATGGTTTGACCATCAGGACTAATTGCGATACTTACAACAGGACTATTATGTCCAATAAATGTATTTAGATTTGTACCCGTTTCTGTATCCCATAATCGAACTGTTCTATCATTACAACCACTCACAATAGTCTTTCCATCTGGAGTGAATGCAAATTCATTTATCCAATTATTATGTCCTGTTATTCTGGAGATCGTTTGAAAGTTTTGAGTATCCCACAATACAATTGTTCCATCCATACTCCCTGTTGCAAGAGTGTTTCCATCAGGACTAAATGCCACACTCACAACTTCATCTGTATGTTCTACGAATGTTGTCAGATAACTTCCGTTATTTACATCCCATAAACAGATAGTTCTATCAATGCCACCACTTACAAGATTCTCACCATCAGGAGTAAAAGCAATACTTCCAATACCACCTATGTGTCCAATAAGTGTCTCTCGTAGTGATGCAGATGTAACATCCCACAATTTTATCTTGGGGTCCCATCTACCTTTACTGATTCCTAATGTTTTTCCATCCGGACTGAAAACAACAAAAATCTCAGACGCATCCTTTCCACAATTATAGGTTGCCTTAAGTTCGCCAGTATTAACATCCCATAATTTCACAGTATCTATATCTTCATCTTCTCCACCTGAAGCCAATATCCTACCATCGGGACTGAATGCAATATTACAGACATCATCTGAATGCCCTAACAATTTGTTTATAAACCTACCAGTAACACTATCCCACAACTTAATTGACCCATCCTTGTAGTTGCCACAAGTTGCTATTAGGTTGCCATCAGGACTGATTGCAAGATCCGAAATGTCATCTGCATGAGCAGATATAGTTACTTTTAATTTTCCTGATTCAACATCCCATAAATAAAATTCGGAAGCACTACACCCCACAACTGTTTTGTTATCTGGAGAATATGCAATTGAACCAATGAATCCCGTATTATTAGTAAGTAGGTCTAATTCCTCACCTGTACGACCATTATATATCCAGATCCCAATAGAACTTGGTACAGCGAGGTGTGTACTATCAGGAGAAAACACTATATTCCCTGTTATATAACCTTTTCCGATTCGTCTCTTTGCACCATCTGGAAGTCCCCATAGTGTATAATCCTGTGAGAATGCAGTAGGTAAAAATGTTATTGATATAACAAATAATATGTAAAGCAGAAACCGTTGTGTTTTCATGGGTATTTACCTATTTTCTTATAACCATGCGTTTTGTTGCCATGAATTTCCCAGCAGTTAGATTGTAAAAATATACACCACTTGCAACAGGTTCACCGTGTTGATTTTTTCCATCCCAATAGGCTGCACGACTTTTGTCCTGATAAACACCGGCAGGTTTATAACCCAACTCCAGTGTGCGTATCAATACTCCATTGGCTGAATAAATACTAATTTTTACATTTGTTGTAGTTGCCAACTGATATGGGATCCATGTTTCTGGATTGAAAGGATTCGGATAGTTTGTCAATAGAAGCGTCTGATTAGGTGTTAAGTGAACCAGAAGCTGTTTGAGGTAAATCAAACCTTGATGAGATTCTGAGGTAGTAAGATATAATGGGGTCGCTTGATTGATCCACTCCTGTACTTTTTCGTGGGTAAGAAAACCTTGCGCTTGCGTTAGTTTTACAGGTGCTGCATTCTTATTTGTAATAGCAGCTGCAACTAACAAAATATCCGCGAAATTCACAACACCATCCTTATTAATATCCGCTTGGTTTTCTGTATCTGAATTCCCAAATTGAGATGCAACATAAATGAGATCTTGCACATCTACTACTCCATCTATATTTACATCTTCGGCAATGATTACTGGTTGACTTTCCTCTCCTATTATTGCCTTATAATCCCATATCAATATCTCTCCAGCCAAATTTGCTGTAACAAATGTATTCCCATCTGGACTGAAATATGCAAATCGTGGACCTAACCTATGTCCATTCAGTATCTGTTGTTCACCGGTTGCTACATCCCAGAGTCTAATTGTCGGATCTTCTGCCCCAGCACAACTCACAAGTGTTTTTCCATCATGACTGAAAGCAAGGCTTTGAATTCCGTGAGTATGCCCGTTCAACATGGATATTGGAAGTCCAGTGATGGTATCCCATAGAATAATGGTTGTATCATCACTTCCGCTTGCAATAATACTTCCATCGTGATTAATTACCACATAGTTTACATTATCCGTATGCCCCTTACAGGTATGTATTTCAGTTGCAGTGTCAACATTCCATAGACGGACTGTATAATCTTTGCTACCACTGGCAAGGATGGTTGTATCTTGACTGAAGGCAATAGATGTCACCTCGTCTGTATGTCCCCTTAATGTTGTAGCAAATGTACGTCCTTGATAAAATAGATGTATATTCCGGTTTCTATTTCCTCCAGCAAGGTATTTACCATCAGTACTATATGAAATTGATCTATATCCTCTTAAAGAAGTATTGGGTTGTAGGGTTTCATCAATACCATAAAGAGTACTTAAAAACACATAATTTGATAAATCCCATAAAACGATAATAGAATCATTACATGCGAGTGTTGAACCGTCTGGACTAAAAGCTAAATCCCTATAAATTGAATGATGTCCTGCAAAAATCAGTGCCTTATTTTGACCATTATTTAAATCCCAAAAGTTTATTTTTTCACGATTAGAGGTTGCCAGTGTATTTCCATCAGGACTGATCGCCATTCCCCATACCCCGATATGACCATCAATAGATACCAACCGTCTTTTACTTTCTGTGTCCCAAATGAATAATTCTTCAGCGCCACTGCTTGCAATAGTTGAACCATCCGGACTAAAGGTGACTCTAACAACACCTCTAATAATCCCCCCAAGTTCAGCAATGTATGCCCCAGTAATCGCATCAAATAGGTATAATCCGTTATACCCTCCGACAGCTAAGGTTTTGCCATCTGGACTCAGAGCCAAGCACTGTAGAGACTTAGTATCTATCTTCAGTCTGACTTTTCCAGATGCGATATCCCAGAATTCAACCGAATCATTCCGGTTTGAAGTAATAAGCGTGTTACTATCAGGTGTAAAAGCAATAGTCTGACTTCCATAATTGTATCTTGAAATTTTGTTTGTTTCGGTTCCAGTAGCTAAATCCCATATCCTTATGTTTCTATCATAACTTATAGTAGCGATCATGCTTCCATCGGAATTAAAGACGATTGTCCTTAACCCACCATTTGGCATCTCAATTACTGTCGTCTGTTTTCCTGTGATAGTATCCCATAAATAGATCTTCTCCCTAAATATACCCGCAAGTATTTTTCTATCCGGACTGAACACCACCTCACGAACTCCCTCTGTATCACCGGCTAATGGCACATTGAAATTTGGATCAGCTAAATCACGCAAATAGAGTAGCTTAGATGAATCAGATATAACATACGCATTTGTATATGGACTCACACTAAGAATCTGAGATGAGTATTCTGCGATAAAGTCAAGCTCTGTTCCAGTGCTGACATCATAACTCCAAAGTCCTATACCTGAGTCTACAATGAGACGTTTATTATCATGTGAGAATGCGATATTTCTCACGGTCCCTTTCCCAATACGAGATATAGCACCATCGGGTAAATCCCACTGATGATAATTCTGAGCGATTCCGTTGTGCAGAAAAAGAATTGAAATGAGGAACAGAGATAATATGTTAAATTGTAACACCTTCATCTGATGACTCCTATTTTCGTATTAACATTCTTTTTGTAGCAGAATAATTACCAGCTGTAAATTCATAGAAATATATACCACTTGCCACAGGTTCACCTAATTCATTCTTACCATCCCAATACCCAGCGCGAGTACGATCTTGGTATAACCCAGGTTGTTTATGTCCTAATGAAATATTCTTTATCAATAGACCATCTGCTGAATAAATTCGGATTGTTACATCTGACGGTTCAGAGAGTTGATAGGGAATCCACGTTTCAGGATTAAATGGATTTGGATAGTTTGGTAAGAGGACGGTCTTCTTAGGTATTAGGACTATCAAAAGTTGCTCCAAAAACAGAATACCATTTTTGTATGTTGTATCATTTGAATTCAGTGATTGAGCTTGTGTAAGCCACTGTTCCACATCAGCAGATGTCATGTGTAGATTAAGATTCCGGAAAGAGATTGATGGAGCTGCTGCATTTCCTAATTCTGCTGCAATCATTATGAGATCCGCTATGTTTACGATACCATCACCATTAACGTCTGCTATATTCGGTCCTGTCTTACCGAAGTTTGCAGCAACCACAATTAAATCGTAGACATCCACAACACCATCCCTATTTACATCTGTTTCTAAGTATGTCGGAGTTTCAAACGAATTGTATTCCCATAATAGAATAGTACCATCTTTACTCCCGGATACAAGTGTTTCTCCATCAGGACTTATTGAAACATCAACAATCTCATTCGTGTGTCCTGATAAGGTATGTTTTAGTTCACCACTTTTTACATCCCATAAATATAATGACGGATTAGCGATATTTCCACCCGCAATCACGGTCTGACCATCAGGACTGAATGTAATACTACTGACAACTTCCGGACTGTCTGGTAGGATTTTCTGTTCCCCAGAGGCGACATCCCATAATATAACTTTATGGGATGTTCCACCACTTGCCAGTGTTTTTCCATTGGGACTGAACGCAAGTGCATTGACCCTATTTGAATGAACTGTATATTCTTCAATCTGTCTGAAATTTATGAGACTCCATAGTCGGATTTTTCCATGACTGTTTCCTGATGCCAACATATAACCATCAGGACTGAAAGCAAGACTTAAAATAGGATCATTGTGTTTATTGTTAGTATAATCGGTTAGTGTTGCATAATTATTACCTGTGACAGTGTTATATAAATATATGTCGTCACTGTCACCAGCAGATGCAAGGATTTTACCATCAGGACTGAATGTAACTTTATTTATCACATTTGTATATCCAAGAACTATTTTGCTTAATCTTCCATTTTCAGCATCCCACAATCGTACTGTTGGATCATCATAGCTGCTACCACTAACTACCGTCCTACCATTAGGACTAAAATCAACCGATTTAATGCTATCGATATGTCCAGTAAGCGTATATATTCCTTCACCTGTAACAGAATCAAATATCCGTACTTTCCTATCCCAACCGCCTGATACAAGCGTATTATTATTAGGATTTAATGCAAAACTCGATACATTTGGATAATGTCCTGTGATAATCTTCTTAGGTTGTAGACTACCAGCATCCCGAATTATGACTGTGCCATCCCAACTACCACTAACAAGAGTCTTACCATCCGAACTAAAAGCAACACTTATAACTGAATCAGAATGTTCAAGCAATGTTGTCTTGTACTTATAGGATGGAACATCCCATACTACTACTGTTCCATCTGTACCGCCACTTACAAGCGTCTGACCATCCCTACTGAATGAAATACTATTAACACCTTCTAAATATCTAAGACTTCGTGTATGTCCAGTAATTGTGGTAACCAATTCTTCTTTAACAGTATCCCATACACGAATTGTGTAATCTAAAAACCCCGCACAACTTACCAGGAATCTTCCGTCAGGACTAAAAGCAAGATCCTTAATATCACTAGTATGTCCAATGTAAGTGGTTTTTAGTGTACCAGTAGCAACATCCCATAACTTGATCAAGGAATCCTCCGATTTTGCACCAGTTGCAAGAGTTTTTCCATCAGGACTAAAAGCAAGACTTGAGATTTCTTCTGTGCCATCAATAAGGATAGAAATTACTTCTCCGGATTCTACATCCCAAATTCTTACAGTTTTATCGTTCCAACCAGCAGAAGTTGCGATGGTTTTTCCATCAGGACTAAATACTAAACTTTGAATATTACCGGTGTGTCCTCTAAATTCAGCTTTAATTTCTCTATTGTTAACATCCCATAATAATAATGATTTTTCGGAAGTCGCACTTACGAGAGTATTCCCATCCGGACTAAAGGTAAGACCAACAATACTGGATGAATATATACTCAAATTACTAGGTGAATGCATACTCAATAGGTCTAATTCAGTTCCCGCCTGGACATCATATAACCAGATTCCAATTGTAGTTGCAACTGCAAGCATGGAATTGTCTGGAGAAATTGCTATACCTCCAGATATTCTACCTTTACCAATTCTAAGTTTCCCGCCATCCGGTAAATGCCATCTCATATAATCTTCTGCATAACCCGTTGGCAACAAATAAACTATAAAAAGCAGTGCAATTATCTGTAAGTATGTTCTTGATTTCATATATAATCCTCGATTTGTTCTAAATGACGAAGTTGAAGCAATTATTCTGGTAGCGCCATACTACTGAAATTCAAGTTATACCATTTCTATTATTTTTTGTCCCATTACCTATTGTCAGAAATGAAGCGAAATGTGGCACAAACTGAAAGTTTATGCTACAAAGAGAGACATTTTTATTTAGAAATGGTATTATTTCTGTATGACCATTCGTCGTGTAGCGGAAAACTCTCCTGCTGAGAGCGTATAGAAATATATACCACTGGCAACACTTTCTCCGATTTCATTCTTCCCATCCCAATATACTGCTTTATTACGACTAAGATACACACCTGTAGATTGATTCCCCATACTCAGAGTTCGTATTAAGAGACCATCAGATGAATAGATGTAAACACTAACATTTGCTGGTTTTGATAACTGGTATGGAATCCAAGTTTCAGGATTGAATGGGTTGGGATAGTTATTTAGGAGTGCACTACTTTTTGGGGTTAATGCAGTTAGAAGATGTTCGAGTACAGTAATACCCTTCTGGAATTCAATAGAGGCATTCCTATATTCTTGTGCTTGTTCAATCCAACTCTTGACTTTTTTAATTGAGAGTAGATTAGTTTGGGAGGAAGTACTTAATGGTGCAGCATTTTCATTCTCTAATGAATTAGTAATTAATATAATATCTGCAATATCAACAATACCATCTTGGTTAACATCTGCTACACTTTCTTTATCTGTTGTACCAAATTGAGATGCAACATATATTAGATCCTGAATGTCTATAACACCATCACGGTTAACATCTTCTAATGTATATTGAATTTCTCGGTTTACATCTCTTTCTGTCCAATCCCAAATTAAGGCTGTACCATCTGAACTAAGAGTTACCAAGGAATTTCCATCAGGACTGAAAGCAAGGTTTGTAATTCCGGAAGTATGTCCTTTGATTGTTGGTAACGGTTCACCTGTGGCAACATCCCAAAGCCGAATGATGTCTTCATAAAGTCCGACACTGGCAAGCGTTCTACCATCAATACTGAATGCAAGATTCCAAACCCGGTTGGTATGGCCAGTAAGGATAGATTGTATCTCCCCAGTACCAACATTCCATAGGATAACAGTTTCATCTGCACTTCCACTTGCAAGCGTACTTGCATCAGGACTAAATGCAACACTTAACACTTCATCTGTATGACCGCTGAAGGTATCTAAATGTGTTTCATTGTCTACATCCCATAAACGTATTGTTTTGTCTTTACTCCCAGTAGCCAGTGTTCGACTATCATAACTGAAAGCAAGAGATTTGATTCCGTCAGTATGACCTGTAAGTGTACCTTTATGTGTCCGTCCAAGATACCACAACTGAACTGTAGCATCACTACTTCCACTTGCTAAATATCTTCCATTTGGACTAAATTCAATTGAAGCTACACCATAACCTGAAGCACTATTCCCTAAAAAAGCTTTTAATTTTATCAATTGTGTCCCGGCATCTACATTCCATAGATGTAGATGCCAACCTACCTCACTTGCCAGTATAGAACCATCTGGACTGAAAGTCATTGTGTCGTTACCCCAATGACTTTCATACAATGTCGTTTTTTGTGTGCCCGTAACAGCATCCCATATACGAATTTGCTCTCTACTACCAATAGCAATTGTACGATTATCAGGAGAGAGTGCAAGACCATAGGTATATTCATTATGACCAGAAATTGACATCTTTTGACTACCAGAAACTACATCCCATAGATGTAATTCTCCATTTCCAACGGTAATTAGTATCCGTCCATTTGGACTAAAGGCTATGGATGAGATTGAGTATAAATGTCCTGTAAGTTGAAATCGGTATTTTCCATTTTCAACATCCCAAATTCTTAATTCTCTTCCTTTCGCAATAGCAATTTTTGACCCATCTGGACTAAAAGTAGATTTTGAAGATATTGGCTGCTTAGGGACACCAAGATAGTCTCCAGTTTCAATATCCCATAGATGCGAACCATTCTGATTATATCCCACTCCAGCGAATGTTCTACCATCAGGATAAAAAATAATTCTGGATACACCATCAGAGTGTTTTGTAAATTTTGTTCTAAGAGTTCCTGTTGAAACATCCCATAAACGGATGGACCTATCCCTACTACCAGTCACAAACGTTTGTCCATCTGAGCTAAATGCCATTGAGGTAATAGATCTTGTATGTCCTTCAAAGGTATTAACCTGTTCACCCGTGTCAACATCCCAGAGAACCGCATTGTATTCTGAATTAGCACTGACAAGAATTTTACCGTCTGGACTGAAAATCACAGGTCCTGTATACCTATTTCCAGTTTGAAACCTCTTTAAGATTTTCCAATTAGACGTATCATAAATTCGTACATATTCATCATTACTTGCAAAGGCGAGCATACTTCCATCCGGACTGAAAGCTATACTATCAATGTATGGATTCTCTTCACGAAGAAGTGATAATTCCTTACCAGTCTGTGCATCATAAATCCAAATTCCAATAGTACTGGCAACAGCAAAGTATTTTCCATTCGGAGAGAACTCAACCTCGATTATCCTACCCTTACCAAGTCGCATTTTTGCACCATCAGGTAATCCCCAACGGGCATGATTCTGTGCAGATACAGCAGATACAAATAAGAGAAGAATTAAATTGATGGATAACAAGAACGGTATCCAAAATTTCCAAATACTGTTTAACTCTGTATTGACCAGATTCTTCATAAGACACCCCAATGGATAACATTGTTATTTATTGATAGAAAAGAGAAACTCTTGATGTGTTAATGTATCTTTAGCAAAAATAATGCCAAATAGATGACAGCGTATTATGAAGGTCTGTATAAATACAAGACCTATACTCTCATAACAAGACAAAAACAACACCATTACTGTCCAAAATATGAACAATCCAGATTTTAATCTATGTTATTGTGAACAAGAAAGTTAATACTACATTTTCAATTGGTTCTACTTACGTTTGTGTCCTACACCTCTTCTGTATGAGCGACCAGGAGGTCGCTCATACTGCACAACCTAAAGGTTAAGCATAATTAAGAAACAATTTCATTTAGAAATAAGATGAGAACTCATAGTCGTAGATTTGACTTTTAATCCTAATATACAGACAAACAATTAGGGGGCAAAAACAGACCTTTAATCCTAAATTCTTAGATTAGAAATCGTGAAAATGTTGTGTTTTTCACGGTGGCGAAAAGTGACAAAAAAGGGTAAAAAGTTACACTTTTTGACACATTGTGTGTTATTGAAATTGGTGTAAATTACCCCTATCACCCCTGTCATAGACTGACTTTACCCCACTTTGAATTGACTTTATAAGAATTTACAAAAAGCGTGATTTTGGGTTTTTGTTGTCCTTACGGATTTTGTATTTTTCAAACTGCATATAAAAGCTGATTTTTTGACATAAATACTTATTGTATTTGGTTTTGTATTTAGGATCGTTTTTATAGATAGTCATCATTTATTCTCTATTTATATACTTCCCATAAAAGTTATGGTTTTAAGTAGGATTTACTCATATCATCAAAAAATCTTTAATCAATTTTGTGCTTCGTAATATAGGTATGTTAATCCAAGTTGCTCCTAAAAAGATTTAGACCCAGTAGACCATGTGTATCACTGAAAATGTTGATTATCCAACATTTGTAGCACGGAGAATACTAATAAGATATTCATATCGTTGATTTCACTCTTAGTTTGCATCAAAAAGATGTTCAAACTGGATGTTTATGTGGAAAATGTATCTTTTGGTAATATTAGTTGTTAGATATAGTTATTTTCTTCAATTTATTTTCAATTTTATTGAAAAAATATGTCATCAGCATTTGTTCTGACAGTATATGTTACAATAAAGAGTCATTTTCATTGAGAAATAGTATTACTATGTATTGATATGTTGAGTATGTACTGCTTGAGGAAATGAGGAGTAGTTTGTTTCTTTGGTTAATTAATGGAGGTGTTTTCAGATAGGAGGTGTTGTCGGAAACTATAACAGGATAGAATCAGGATTTCAAAGCGGATTGAGAATTAGACCTGCACATGAACGTGCATTATGGGTAAGGATGTACATAATGGGGCAGTAATACTTTTAGCGTATAAGGGATTTCGCTGCAAAAATGGTCAAAAATGGGTGTGTAAAGCTTTTGGCACTATAGGTGTCAATTTAAGCTAAGCACTTCTGAATTATACGAGTTCGGATAGTTTAATAATACTTCGGCAGTCTTTAACGTGCTCCACTTAGTGCAATGTTTACCGTTCGCGTCAACAGATCAAGGATCTTTGGTTGCTGTAGATGTGATATGCCATAGCAGCACCGTGCCGTCCGCACTGCCACTTGCGAGTGTTTGTCCATCAGGACTGAAGGCTACGCATCGGACCCAATTCATATGCCCTTGTAGTGTTCGCTTGTGTTCGCCAGTTCCAACATTCCATAAACGGATGGTGCCGTCCAAACTGCCACTTGCGAGTGTCTCACCATCAGGACTGAAGACTATGCTTTCAACATGTGAGGTATGCCTTTGTAGTGTTTGCTTGTGTTCGCCAGTTCCAACATCCCATAAACGGATGGTCTTGTCCTTACTGCCACTTGCGAGTGTCTCACCATCAGGACTGAAAGCTACACTACCAACCCAACTCGTATGCCCTTGTAGTGTTCGCTTGTGTTCGGCCGTTTCAACATCCCATAAACGGATGGTGCCGTCCCAACTGCTACTTGCGAGTGTCTCACCATCAGGACTGAAGACTACATTATAGACATATCCTGTATGCCCTTTGAGGATGTACTTTTGTTCAGCCGTTACCGCATCCCATAAACGGATGGTGTTGTCCCCACTGCCACTTGCGAGTGTCTCACCATCAGGACTGAAGGCTATACTATAGACATGCTTTGTATCCCCTTGGATAGTGTGCTTGTGTTCCCCTGTTGCCGCATCCCATAAACGGATGGTATGGTCCGCACCACCACTTGCGAGTGTCTGACCATCCGGACTGAATGATACGTTATGAACAAACCATGTATGCCCTTGTAGTGTTTTCTTGTGTTCGCTTGTTGCGATATCCCATAAACGGATGGTTTTGTCCGTACTGCCACTTGCGAGTGTCTCACCATCCGGACTGAAGGCTATGCTATAGACATCCCCTGTATACCCTTTGAGGATATGCTTTTGTTCGCCTGTTGCCATATCCCATAAACGGATGGTGTTGTCCCAACTACCGCTTGCGAGTGTCTCACCATCCGGACTGAAGGCTAAACTTTCAATAAACCATGCATGCCCTTCAAGTGTGTGTTTATGTTCACCCGTTCCAACATCCCATAAACGGATGGGACCTTCCCAGCTGCTACTTGCGAGTGTCTGACCATCAGGACTGAATGATACGCATTCAACATGTGAAGTATGTCCTTTCAGGTTTTGTTTGTGTTCACCCGTTCCAACATCCCATAAACGGATGGTGCCGTCCGAACTACCACTTGCGAGTATCTGACCATCCGGACTGAATGATACGCTTTGAACCCGCTCTGTATGCCCTCTGAGTGTTTGCTTGTGTTTACCCGTTCCAACATCCCATAAACTAATAGTCTTGTCCCAACTGCCGTTTGCGAGTGTTTGTCCATCCGGACTAAAGGCTACACTACAAACCCAAGTCGTATGCCCTTGTAGTGTTTTCTTGTGTTTACCTGTTGCCACATCCCATAAATGGATGGTGCCGTCCGAACTGCCATTTGCGAGTGTTTGTCCATCTGGACTGAAAACTACACTTAAGACAAACCATGTGTGCCCTTTGAACGTTTTCTTGTGTTCCCCTGTTGCTACATCCCATAAACGGATAGTCTTATCCCTACTGCCACTTACGAGTGTTTGTCCATCTGGACTGAAGGCTACGCTTATGACAGACCGTTTATGTCCTGTGAGTAGTGATAATTCTTGATAAGTCTGCGCGTCATAGAGCCAAATACCTATATGAGTCGCAACTGCAATGGAATTACCATCCGGAGAATACGAAACATTTGTAATCTCACCTTTACCCAGACGCGCTTTCGCACCTTCAGGTAAGTGCCACGTTGTATAATCTTGAGCAAAACTGTTGCATAAAAATAGTATTGCAATGAATAGGTGTGTCAAAGAGACAAAAAATAACTTGGTTTTCATAGAAAATCTTACCTTGATTTTTTATTCGATCATATGCGGCAGGAAACCCCTCCCTATAGACGTCAATTTAAGCAGTAGAATATTGGTAACAACGGCTTCCATTCCCAATCTTTTCTTCTATAGGAGGGGTTTGGAACAAAAATCAAACATTAGGCATACAACTATATATTTGAATGGGATTGACAGCCATCAACATTGATACATGCACCTGTAAGAAGACTTGCTTTCTCTGAAGCAAGGAACAAAGCGACATTGGCGATCTCTTCTGGTTTACCAAAGCGACCCAGTGGCATTTCACTCTCTACAAACGCCTTCATCCCTTCAGGATCAGCTTTCATGCGTCTATCCCATCCACCACCTGGAAATAGAATGGATCCGGGAGCAATACTATTTACACGGATATTGTCAGGGGCAAGTTCTTTAGCTAATGACTTTGTCATACTGATCTCTGCTGCTTTTGCAGCGTTGTATGTAATGTGTCCTCCACCCTCTCTACCATAAATTGATGTAATCATAATAATGGTACCACTTCCCTGTTTCTTCATCACAGGAATTACCAATCGGTTGACTCGGGTAGCGGACACCAAATTTAGATCGAGTATCTCATGCCATTCGTCATCGGAAATCTCTTCTAGCGGTGTCCACCGACTACCACCTACATTGTTGATAACGACATCAATTCGTCCATAATGATCGAGTGTTTCTGATATAAATGCCTCAACCTGTTCACTATCAGTTACATCCGTCGGTTTTGAGAAAACGCCTCTCTTGAAAGGTTTTAGTTCATTTGTAACTGCTTGGAGTGTATCTGGATCTCTTCCACAAATACTCAGTCTGGCTTCCTCTTCAGCAAATGCAAAAGCCATGGATCTACCGATTCCACGACTTGCTCCTGTTATCACTACAACTTTATCTGTAAGACCTAAAATCATTAAAATTCTCCGTTTCAATTAAGAGTTTGCAATAAATTTGTCCACTAATAAATTTCATTCTTATCAATTATTTCTCTTCCTTCAGTCGATATCCAACACCGTAGACAGTCTCGATATGCTTGCCTAATTTACCCAATTTCCTTCTGAGTCTGCTAACATGTGTATCCACTGTTCTGTCTATTCCGTAATATTCCTGTTCCCAGATCACATCCATCAGTATATCACGGTTAAAGACCCGTCCAGGTGATTTTGCAAAAAGTGTTATAAGTTTAAATTCCGTTGCTGTCAGATCAATTGCTCCGTCATCTGTCAGCACCTGATGCCGATTAAGGTCTATTACGACACCGTGTGTTTCAATCTGATTTTCATCCTCATCATTGTTCCCAGTATTGAGTCTCCGTAAAACTGCATTGATACGTAGGACAACTTCACGCGGACTAAAAGGTTTTGTAATATAATCATCCGCTCCTAATTCAAGCCCAGTAACCCTGTCTTGTTCATCCGTCTTAGCAGTTAACATGATAATTGGTATTTTCTTTGTTCTTGGGTCATTTTTTAGGAGACGGCATACGATCAATCCATCAACTTCGGGAAGCATTAGATCTAATAGAATCAGATCTGGTGGGTTATCAACAGCCCTTGGTAAAACATCAGCACCGTTCCG
This sequence comes from uncultured bacterium, assembly GCA_964652195.1. Taxonomy (GTDB): domain Bacteria; phylum Poribacteria; class WGA-4E; order WGA-4E; family WGA-3G; genus MSPOR6. The sequence goes on from CAZZBB010000117.1 coordinate 38,269, forward strand.
TACAACATCAACTTCGAAATTCTCTTGTTTTAGGTTATACCTTAATAGGTCAACGATATCGCGTTCGTCTTCAACGATAAGTATTTTTGCATCCATTAAATTACCTATACAAATATATCTTATTCCTAATCTAAATTATCCATCATTCAGTTTATTCTGTAATAAAAGTCAGAGTTTAGAATGCTCTTTACTTGAAAGGATTTATATTAATCTATCCCAAGTTTTGTATACTTTATATGTGATAATTTTACCACATAATGATGTGAATTGTAATGTAAATAATCAACATCTATGGTATGATTTGTAAATTAAATAAGGTAGAAGAGTAATACCACAATGAAATTTAAAATCACAACAAATCTTCCATATATAATAATCATAAACACACTATTCCTCCTTTTAGTTACATTACCTTCTGTATATTCTGAATCGGATATCCGCGGTTTCACACCCAAAAATGCATCCCAACAACTACAAACTGAAACAATATTCAAAGATTTAGTTTCAATAGAATCTTGTCGTACAAATTTACGGAGACTGACTGAAGAACCACATCTCGCGGGAACTAAGAATAGTCAGAAGGTGGCAAACTTTCTCAAAGATCAGTACCAGAGTTATGGGTTGAAGGTTAAGATATATGAATACGAAGTGTATTTACCACATCCCCTTGAAATACACGTAGAACTTGTTTCACCCATAGAACATATCGCAGCGAATAAGGAGACAGGTTGGCAATGGGATAAAGATTCTTTTCGAACTGATATTGTCCCAGGCTATAATGCCTATTCCCCAGATGGTGAAGTTGCCGCTGAGTTAGTTTATGTCAATAAAGGGTTACCTCAAGATTACCAGACACTACAAAACTTTGGAATTTCAGTTGAGGGGAAAATCTGTATTGCAAGGTATGGTGGGAGTTATCGTGGCGTAAAAGCAAAATTGGCTGGTGATAATGGGGCAGTAGGTCTGATCCTCTACTCAGATCCAGCAGATGATGGTTATATGCGGGGTGATGTATACCCACGGGGACCGTGGCGTTCAGCAGATGCCATACAACGTGGAACAGTAAAGTATATATTCCAACATGCAAGTGATCCATTGACTCCCGGTTGGGCAGCAACAGAGGATGCAGAGAGACTTGAGATGGATGAAGCGACAGATCTACCAAAAATACCTGTTATTCCAATTGCCTATAAAGATGCCAAACCTCTACTGGAAACATTAAGTGGTCCTAATGTACCACGAAGTTGGCAAGGCGGTTTACCATTCGCATATCATATTGGACCTGGACCAGCAACGGTGTATATGAAGGTAAAGTGTGAACATAAGATACGTAAGATTTATAATGTCATAGCTACATTAGAAGGATCAGAATTTCCAGATGAATGGGTCATATTAGGTAATCATCATGATGCCTGGATTTATGGTGCTGCAGATCCAAATAGTGGAACTACATCACTTCTTGAAATTGCAAGATGTTTAGGGGAATTGGCACAACAGAATATACATCCAAAACGCACTATAGTTTTTGCATCTTGGGATGCTGAGGAGTTTGGTATTCTCGGTTCAACGGAATGGGTCGAACACCTAAAGCAGGAATTGCGAAAAAAAACTGTGGCATATTTAAACGTTGATATTTCAGCGACGGGACCTAAATTCTATGCAAGTGCAATTCCTACACTGAAGCAATTAGTACGTGATGTTGCTCAAGAAGTGATTGATCCAAGGACATTGAAATCCGTATATGATGTCTGGAATAATGGACAAAAGAATAAAAAGCCGAAGGTTGGTAATCTCGGAAGTGGATCAGACCATTCACCGTTTGTTGGTCACGTCGGTATACCAGCAGTGAGTATGGGGTTTGATGGTCCGTATGGTGTATACCATGCAATGCAAGATAACTTATATTGGATGGAACATTTTGGTGATCCAACCTATCAGTATCAAGTAGCGATGGCACATATATGGGGTATTATGGCATTACGACTTGGGAATGCAGATATTTTGCCATTAGATTATAGGTTATATGCTGAGGAATTATTGTCTGAGTTAGAGATTCTCAAGAATGATTCATTTCTTGATATACAGAAACTTCGTAATCTGCTTATAGATTGGGAGAATTCAGCTACAGTCCTTAATAAAAAACTAAAAGAATACACGGAAACTGATGAGGAAGGTGATATTGCAGAAATCAATCGACGTTTATTCCAATTAGAACGACTGTTGACAGATACAGACGGGTTACCTTTGCGACCATGGTTTAAGCATTTGATATATGCACCAGGATTGAATACAGGTTATGCTGCTGTAGTTTTTCCAGGTGTTGTAGATGCGATTGAGCAAGGTGATGATGCTCGTGTTCAGGATGCTGTTGACCGTTTAGCAAATGCATTCCAAAGGATGGATAACGGATTGAATGAGATAATATTTTTGATTGATACTATAGATGAAGATTAAGAATAACCTAACATAAGCTTGAGGAAAGATAATAAAGTATCTAATTCACTAACTTCTGCTTTCACATCCAAGGTAGGAGCGGCTTCTAACCGCTCCGATGCCTAATATTACCTATAGCTATCTCACTCAAATAAAGATTTCACCACAGTTATTGACAAATATTACGGGATGAAAATAGATGTACTGTATGAAAACCAGCTTATTTTTCGTCATCAATTACTATTGCCTGAATCGGTTGTAATGAAACAGGATCTCCCACCTGAAAATGACGCTGATAATCAGTTTGGACAAAGTAAGTCTTTCCATCTATCTCAACTTGATAAGTAAAATCATGCCCCTTAAACTCACAGGCTGATATACGACCCTGTATACTATCCTCTAAATTTGTATCAATCTTACTAATATTTATATGTTCTGGACGGATAGAGAGTATTACCTGTGGGGAGTCTGGATAATCCATTCTAATTGTACCAAAAGGTGTTTCAACAAGACCATTTTCAATCCTTGTCTCAATTATGTTCGTCTTCCCTAAAAAATTCGCCACATATACGGTTTTGGGTTTTTTGTATACTTCTTCAGGTGTACCAATTTGCTCAATTGTACCGCCATTCATCACTGCAATTCGTTCTGCGAAACTTAATGCTTCTTCCTGATCATGTGTCACCAATATAACACTTATATTAAGTGTTTTTAATAATTCTCTAACTTCCTCTCTTGTTGATTGTCTGAGACCGGCATCAAGGTTTGAAAACGGTTCATCTAATAGGAGCATTTTAGGTTGTGTGACTAATGATCTTGCTAATGCGACTCGTTGTTGCTCCCCGCCTGAAAGATGATGAGGCATACGTGAATGTAGATGTGCAATTCCAACCCTTTTAAGTATATCTAAAGCAATATCATATCTTTTATTTTTCTTGAGTTTTCTACTAATTCCAAAAGCAGCATTATCAATGACTGTTTTATCGGGAAATAGGGCATAATCCTGAAACACAAAACCTATTTCTCGTGATTCTGGTGGAACAAAGACACGTTTGTCCTCAAGGACGCGTTCGTTCATTGTAACGATACCGGTATCAGCTTTTTCAAATCCTGCAATTACTCGTAATGTTGTTGTTTTTCCACATCCGCTTGCCCCTAAAAGTGCGAATATCTCACCTGGGTATACTTCAAAACTGACATTTTTTACCACAGGTGTTGTCTGAAACTGTTTAGATATGGAATCGACTGTGAGAAGTGGTTTCATAAGGATTTAATACAACCAATTAGATGAGGACTTACTATTCTTTCATTACAATGTAGTAGTTTGAGTTATTAAAACATAATTTGCTTACTATAGTGAATGTCCTGCTCCAGAAGAAGGCATATATAGGTTCAACACGAAACTGATAAGGCTTAATACACTCCTTGGTATAAAATCACCTAAAACTAACCCGAGAAAGAATGGAATTGCTCTACGATAGGCTTGCCATCCAGAAAATTTGAGAATCATAAATTTTATTAACCAACTTACCATCACAGGAAACCAGAAATATATGAGTCCACCCCATGATGCTCCTGAGAGGACATATCCAGATGGATGTAATGTCCACCACATAAGATGTGTCCGTAAGAAATGTAATAAAAAAACAAAGAGGAAACCACCACTCATAAATGTAATGGCAGGATAATTCACCTCTTTTGGATATTGTAGCCAACTTTGAAGTGGATTAAAACTCTCCCATCCAAAGTGTCCAACATGTCCTTCACATCTTGCTAATACACCATACTGATAACCTACCTGAAGATATGTCCAAAAAGTAGCAATTGCACCTATACCGATAGCAAGAGTCATACATAGTACTAAAGTCTTTCCAGGTATACCCCCTCTATCTCCAATCCGTAGAGACTCAACTTGATTTGGCATTGGGTGTGAACGGTTGCATCGGTTAAATGCATATAAGAATGTCATAATTGTCAAGTTCGATGCACCTAAATTCCGTGTGCCAAACATATTAACCATCATCCCTCGAGGATTAATACCAATCACCTCATGGTATGGTGGCCCTAATTCTGCACGAACCCTTCCAATTGCTATTGCAAATGCAACAAACAGAAGATAGAAAACAGCAATAACCCACAGAGACATTCCTGCCAAATAACAAAAACCGAACACCCCAACTATACTCAGTACTGTTAGTATGGCAGTTGTTCTATATGAGAACGGTTCATTAACATCATCCCCCTGTTCAACACCCACGAGATGTTTAAAGAATCGTATGAAATGTCTACGTCCCATCCATATAGTTAATGCAGCAATACCAACCCATGCCCCTGATGCACGTTCATTCAAATATAGTTTACCAATATTTGTTAGACCTAAAGCACTTGCAATCACCCTTTCTGCCCGTGTTAACCAGAAGAAAAACCATGTTGAAAATGCAAGGTCAAGTGGCATGAAATAGGTCAATCCAACTATGGCTAAGTTAAATGACATAGACACATACCCCACAGCGTTCCACGGTCTTTCAGTAATATATCTATCAAGTCGAAAACTCGTGGGTAATGTTGGAATAACTGGAAATAGATCATGTAATCCACCCATCACACGAAGTAAGGCAGCAATCCCAAACCCAATCCAAAGTGCACGGGATAGGAAAAACTTGCGGTTTGTTACCATTTGAAGCGGTAATTGCGTCAACGGGAAGCTTAATTTCTCTCGTTCCATCCACTGTTTTCGGAGTAGTAATCCTAAACAGAGCAGTGAACCGTAAAGAAGGAAGATGAAACTTGACCAGATGAGTATCGGATTGACCCATATCCTTAGATGTTCTTGAAAATAGATACTGGATTCACCTTCATAATATCCTGCTAACCATTCTGAATCATGAACTGTTAACCATTCAGGTATATGATGGAGGAATAGTTGTGCCCATTCATTTTCTGGGGTTGCGAACCAGAATGGATGTGCCAAAGTCCCCATTAGGATAGCCATCATGGCGTGTCCAGAGATGGTAGACACCATCGTAACCATAATGTATATTAGTAGTAATTCTGCGGGAGTAAAAGCAATACGCGGTGAGAATTTCCGTAAGAAAACATTCAGTGCAATCAAAATTACCAAAGTGAAGACTGCATTTGAAAACGGAGATACAAGAGTGTAAACTGCATACCAGAGTTCACTGGCAATGCCAACCCAATATGCGTTTACCACAACAAGGATTAAACCAACAATTATTGCTTTCTTGGAAATTACCTCAGTGGTGGTTGAGGATTGTTGATTCATCTAAGTTGCTTGGATTAATCTGTCAACAAAGGTGTTGTGGTTAGGATATAGAAGTGAATAATATTATGGTATGTTAGTGGTAGAAAATTATTGTAGTATGTTTATGTTTTTTGAGACTTGATTGTATAGTGTAATTGTTATGTACTGCATTTCATATATATCTTATAAGGTTAGGAAATGGCATATACAAAGTCTGTTTATAATAACAAGAACAAAATCACCTTATGGTTATATAATTCTATCCAACAGAATTCGAAAGCAATGTTTGCATCTCTTTACCGAAATCAATTAATACATTATCAAGATTCTTGTAAATTGAAATGATTGTGTCCACTTCACCAGCATTTATGATACGAATTGCTTCTTTCATCTGCGAATCATATTTTAGATTTACGGTGCGATCAATACCTACATTAAGGTTAAACAGGAGTTCAGCCCGTTGTGTAACCCAATCCATACTAACTCGTAATCCATCGTCAGATAGATTCTGTCTTAGTTTGGGTAGTTCTGGTTCAAATTTTGTAAAGTCTTGAGGTAATTCTCCAGTTCTTTTAGTTTCTTCTTCAATCCATAATGTAATAAAATTCTCAATAGCATTCTTCTCAACAACTAATCTTCTCATCATTTGTTCGATTCTATTAGGTGTAGGGTCAACAATGGTAACCTGAGGCGTAATTCCAGTTTTGTCTATAGATGTACCATTTGGCGTAAAATATGAGGAAATTGTAATTGAAATTGCCCCGATACCTGAGAGGGGATATCGTTTCTGAACAACTCCTTTCCCGTAAGTTTTTGTACCTATCAATATACCTCGTCCGGTATCCTTAATTGCCCCAGCGACAATTTCTGATGCACTGGCACTAAATTCATCAACAAGGATGACTACAGGAATATTTGGATCACATAGGATATCCTTATGAGCAGGATAAGTACTATCAAATTCTCTTCTTCTCCCCTTTGTAGATACAATCGTTCCTTCACTAATGAATGCATCTGCAATATGATATGCCGCATCAAGAAGCCCCCCTTGGTTACTTCTCAAATCTAAAATCAGTGCGCGCATGCCATTTGCTTGATGTGATGCCAAAGCCTTGTTGAATTCTTCTTCTGTTCCACCTAATCGATCTTTTCCAATGAATTTCGTAATTTGAATATACCCAATATCTCCATCCAGCATTGTGGTATTTACACTCGGTATAGATATTTTAGCACGTGTCAGTTTTACTTCAAACGGGTCAAGGTATTTACGCTGAACTGTTAACGTAACATCTGTGTTAACATCACCACGCAATAGATCAACGACATCTTCAATTGTCATCCCTGTAGTATCACCCAAATAGATCTGTTTTCCATCAACCTTAGTAATATAATCACCTGCCTGTAGATGGGCACCCTCTGCGGGAGTTCCAGGAATTGGTTTGGAAATCTTAATATAACCACGATAATCGGGATATATTTGAACGCCAAGACCCCCAAATTTAGCATTGTATAGATTCTCTACAGAACGTCTATGATCTCGTTCAGACAGTAAAAAAGTATAAGGATCACCAATTGATGCAAGTGCCCCTTTAATTGCACCTTGATACATTTCGTTTCGATCAATAGGTTTATAATAATTTTTTTCAGCAGTGTCGATAGTTTTAGTAAGTGCTTTGTTTAACATTTGCGGTGTAATACGTTCATAACCTGAAGCATTCCGTTCATTTGAATGTATTAAGAGTAACGGAATACCTATTGCAATTACCAAGACTATGAAGGATAGCACAAATCTTTTCATTAATGATGCCTCATCGAAAATTGTAGGTGAAAGATCTATTGGAACATAATCGTAATTGAATTTGAACTATTTGGTTATTATATTTTAGCAGGTATATTACATTTATTCAATGTATTTTTCAATGGAATTCAAGACTAAATGTATTGCAATGTATTCTGAATCTACACATAAGATGCTAATTTGATGATCTTAATAAATAAATTCTATGATGAAAATCTGGTGGATTTATGAATTATCATTCTTGTTTCCAGGTTGTGTTTTCCACCTATTATGTATCCATAACCATTGGTCGGGATATTGTTGTATATAATGTTCTAAATTCTGTAAGAGTTGGGATGTGTAATGCTTCAGGTCGGATTCCAGATCTCCTGATGACTGAGTATATATTGGTGGTAATATCTCTACATTATGACTCCCGTCCGGTTTTCTGATATCCAGTGAAAAAAGGATTGGAGATTCAGTCTTTAACGCCAAGGTCACTGGGCCTCTTACTGTAGATGCGGGTTTACCGAAGAAGTCAATAAATACTCCTTGTTCTCCCGCATTTTGATCTGCAAAGAAACCAACTGCTTGGTTGTTTCTCAATGCTCTTAGGGATTCTTTAACTGCATTTTTTCGAGGTATTAATTCTAAACTAAATAGCTCTCGATATCGCCATATCATATCATTTAGTCGTTCATTTTTTAGAGGAAAGGCAATTGCTTTAGCTTGATTTGGTATGAGTGCACCATATACAAGTGAGAGCAACTCCCAGTTGCCAAAATGTGGAAGAAATACTATAGTTCCATTACCCGATTCCATGGCAGTTTCAAGATGTTCCTTACCGACAACTGTAACAACATCCCATATATTCTTATCATTTAATTTTGGAAATCGCATGAATTCGACCACTGTTTTAGTAAGGTTAATAAAACTGTGTTTACAGATTTTAACCCGTTCTGTTGCAGTAATTTTATCCTGAAAGGCAATCTTTAAATTCTGTAATGCAATTTCTCTTCGTTTCTTAAGTGTAAAAAATAGAAACAGACCCATTCCTTTGGCTAAGAACATTGCAATTCTCTTATTGAGAATACGACAAATTAGACCAAAAAGCCATACAGTATAGTATACAAATCTGTCTTTGAGAATGTTACGTGCCAATGTAGTCCTCTAACCCTTTTGTATATTCACAGAATTTTTGACGTGGTATATCTAAGTTGGAGAATATACACATAAAATACACCGAAAAATATAATCTGGACATGTATCTTTGGATTTGATAGGATAGAAATAAAGGAGGAGATGATGAGTGAAGAAATTAGGACTGATATAAAAGGTATTGAACGATTCGTTTTTGAAGAGGGAACTGATCCTGCACGCCTACATTTACACATTTCTGAAGTTGATCCAGGTCAACGAGCACATGCCCCTCACACCCATGAGGGTTTAGAGGTGTTTTATGTTTTCTCAGGTGAGGGTGAAGTACTATTTGGTGATAAAAAACATATTCTATCTGATAATCAAGCAATCCAAGTGGATTGCACGGTTTTGCACGGAATTCGGAATGTTGGTGAGACAAAACTAAAATACGCGGTTATAATTGCTCAATAATATGAGAAAAAACAAAAGAGATTGTAGAAATTATACAGATTCTGAATTTGAGTGTGAATACAATCTAATTATATCGTAAATCCCACCTATAATCAAAAGTATACCTATGGTTGTGATACCTCTACGTACCCATAGTGGACTAATTCGGTGTGGTAAATTAGAGAGTAGTACTTCTTGTAAGAGATGTGAAAATCCTATATTGACATAGAAAACTCCATAAGCAATAAGACAAACTTCACTCATGAGTTGTTGTCTCTGTTGATTAACTGGTAATTTGAACAGATTTATTAGATAGTCTCCAGAGAAAACTAAAGTTAAGCCAACAACGAAAAATGTCAACAGGGTGAAGATAGAATATCCCGATTGTCTTAGCAAAATTGCTATTAATACACTGGTTCCACCTAAAATTAGGCTGATAATTCCCTGAAAAATTTGTACTCCTCGACTATATGCTATCATTATATTTTATATATTTTCCTTCTGAGAGTCTAATCTGAATAAAGTATATCCTAAAAAGAATAAAATACAGATATGGATATTAATGGACCAAATTTGAAGGCATCACTCTCTTCATAGCTTCCATCTAAAAACGAATCGCTATCGTCGTATAATGTTTCTTGATGCAACGGGAGCATGAATGCAATTGCTATCGGGATGTTGAATGGTGTAGAGAAAGCTGCTCCGAATGATGCCATACTAAAACGAAGCCCTGTATTAATGTCGATTTCTCCTGCCCAATGTGCATAGGATTGATAGAAGCCAAGGTAACTCGCCTGTAAAGAAATCCATTTATTTGGTCGAAAATTTAATCCCGCAGTGTATGTCAGTTCACTTGAACCTCTATAGGTTTTCTTATTAGAATATAATGGGAATTTCGATCGTAGACTTGTGGTTGCAGCGATACCCTTATATACTGGAATATTATAATGAAGGTCACCAATTGGATTAAATGTACCTGTACCAAATTGGATATGCAAATGCTCCAGACCTGCTTTTCCGAGTATCCATGGGTCTTCTTCTGTCCGTCCAATCGGAATTGTTGTTCCTATCCGTCCCATTAAAAAATCATTCTCAGTCAAGACACCTTGTATGTTGTAGCCAACTAACAGATCTATGTCAGTAGGACCTGTATAGGTTTCATTTCGGTGGTGTATATCTCGATTTCGAATAACTGCTTGTCGTTGATCTTGTGTTAGGGTATCTATTTCCTCTATACTTGCTTCTTGAATTCTGGATTCATAAGGGATATTCGTTTCAATTTCGAAACTTGGACTGATCTTATATTTGAAACCGATGTCGACACGATATATGTTTAGGTTTACTTTATGTCGATGAAGGGGAACTTCAATGATATCCCCAGTAGCATTTAAGCCTTTAGTTTCCAGATGTCCTCCCTTTGCATCAAACCAACGCATAGTACTTAATGACAGTTGATATTTATTATTTTCAGAAGTCATACTGACTCCACTAATCCCGCCCCGTGGGATTGCAGGATTAGTTCATGCTCCTCAACTCTCCTGTGTAAATCCGTTGTATGTTATAGTTATTGAGAATAAAAGTACTTTTGTAAACAGTATTATTCTTAAAATCTGTTTCTTCATTATATGTTCAACACTTTATTTTATTGTGCAGTGTAGTCCTTATTCAATTTCGAGGTTTAACCAACTGACCTCTTTATCTGTTAATTGTAGGTTTAATGCTTCAATAGAAGAATTCATTTCATCTAAGTTTGCAGGACCCACTACAGGAAACATTGGAAATGGTAGGTGAACGCAGTATGATAGAGAAACCTGTATTGGAGAGAAACCGAATTTTGTACCGAGTATTTTTGCGCGCTCAAGTCTTTCAAAGTTTCCATCATTGTAATATACACGAACCATATCGCCATTATCTCTATTTTCAGGTGCAAATGCCCCACTAAAAAAACCGCGAGCTTGTGAGGACCAAGGCATTAGAGGAAATTGCTTTTCCTCATGCCACCGACGTCCATCATCGTCAACACAGACACATCCTCCCCACATGGGTTCCATAGGAACAGCGAGACTGATATTGTTACTGAGTGCAACAAATCCACATAACCCGTTTTCCGTAGCGTAGGCATTGGCTTCATCAATTCGATGTGGATGCCAATTTGAGGCTGCGATTGCTCGAATTTTTCCTGCCTGTATCTCTTCATTCAGGTAATCAATAATAGTATTCACAGGTGTATCAGGATCATCTCTATGTAGCATGTATAGATCAATATAATCTGTCTGAAGACGTTCTAAGTTCTCCTTCAAATCTTGACTAACGAATTCAGGGGATACTCTTACAGGAACTCCTCCATGTGGGTGACCACCTTTATCAATGAGGAATACTTCATCTCTATTCCGTCTTTCCTTCATCCAAAGACCAATTAGTCGTTCACTATTCCCACCCCCATAAATATGTGCAGTATCTAAGGCATTCCCACCTGCTTCAAAGAAATTATCAAGCATTTCTGTACTATGTTCATATTCCCCTGGTGAATACATCATTGTCCCCAGAATCAGTTGTGATATTTCCTTGTCAACTCCGGGTATTTTAATACGCTTCATGAAATGTAATCCTTTATTAAATCAACAGTATCAGTTATTGGAATGGGTAAATTTCATACCTAAAATACATCCATAAATGATACCACAAACACTTGAGAAATACCATGAAATTTAACCAATCTGAACACTTAGATTCTATTCCTATAAATGGCTTCAACAAGTTCCATTGTTTTGATTGCGTCATCAAAGCATGTCATAGGTTGGTGATCAGACTTTATGGAATCCACAAAATGTCTGCTTTCACCATAAAAACCGTATGATTTATTGTTTAAATCTGAACCTGCAGCTTCTTCGCTTGTAATCTGTGAGATTCCATCTGATGTATAGATCTTAGCACTTCCACCAGCATCCGGATTGATATATGCGGAGATACCAGTTGCATGCATCTCAAATATATGAATACGTCCCCCTACTGCCCAATTTGTACATAAATATCCTGAAGCACCACTTGTAAATTTAACAATTGCGTTAAAACTATTGTCTCTTTCTGAGTTGAAAGAATTTACATCACTTGCTACTGCTTGTACTTCTCCTCCACCTAACCATCGTAAGGCATCTACAGCGTGTACTGCATCGCAGGTTAACACATCAATTATACCATCATAGTATAAGGCATTCGGGGTGTTCTTATGAAATGTGGACATACATTGGATTATTGGTCCGTGTTCTTCAACTATACCTTTTACTTTCTGAAGCAAAGGTATAAAACGCCGATTAAACCCAACCATAGTTTTACATCCAAATTTCTCTGCTGCCAAAGCCATCTCCTTTGTCTGATGTAGTGTTACTCCTGGAGGCTTCTCTATAAAGACATGAAGCCGTTGTGAAAGACAATGCATCACGATTGGAAAGAGATGTTGTGGTGGCATCAAAATATAAACCGCATCTGGACTCGTTTTTTCCAGCATTTCACGGTAATCGTTAAATATTTGATCAATCTTAAACCTTTCTGCTGTAGCATTTAGTTTGGATTCTACCAAATCACATATCCCAACTAAGTTTACATCCTCAAATTCATATAAAGAGGGGTAATGGACACCATTCGCCATTCCACCAGCACCGATTAAGGCTATATTAACAGAATTCATTTATTGCTCCATATCTTGTAGTTTCTATTGTATATTACAAGAGAAAATGATAAAATTCAATGATCTATTATCATCTGATTGAAGATGTATATTATTCAGAATAAATTAAGACCTATGGATTTTGATCCAATTAAATTAGAACTCTATAAGAATATTCTGACATCTGTTTCTGAAGAGATGGGTGTTACCCTTCAACGTGCCTCCTTCTCTCCAAATATAAAAGAAAGATTAGATTTTTCATGTGCAGTCTTTGATGGAACTGGACAGATGATTGCCCAAGCTGCGCATATACCTGTTCATCTCGGTTCAATGCCACTTTCTGTCTTAGCGGCGATAGAGAAAACTAAGATGGAACAAGGGGACATGATTATCCTCAATGATCCATATCAAGGTGGGACACATCTACCAGATATTACATTAGTTTCTCCTGTCTTTGGTGGTGATGATGAACCCTACTTTTTCGTTGCGAATAGAGCACACCATGCTGATGTTGGTGGGATGACACCAGGGTCAATGCCACTTGCTACAAGCGTAATACAGGAGGGAATTCGTATACCACCTATTAAACTATACCACAAAGGAGAAGTAGATACAGATATATGGGAACTCATCTTGGCAAATGTCCGAACTCCAGCAGAACGAAAAGGCGATCTGGAAGCACAGGTTGCTGCAAACCGAATTGGTGAACGTCGACTATTGGAAATAGTAGAGAAATACGGGATCTCAGAAATAAGGACATATATGGAGGAGCTTTGTTCTTATTCAAATCGGATGGTCAGGACGGTTTTAAGAGAGATTCCAAATGGTAAGTATGAATTCTCTGATTATTTAGACAACGATGGAATCACTGATGAAAAAATAGAGATAAGAGTGTCTATAGAGATTAATGATGATACTGCGATTGTAGATTTTACTGGATCATCTCCTCAGGTAAAAGGTTCAGTTAATGCGATATATGCCATCACACTTTCTGCAGTTTTCTATACATTTCGATGTATAGTTGATTTAAACATACCTTCTAATTCAGGTTGCATTGAACCTATTCGAGTTATTGCCCCTGAAGGTACAGTTGTAAACGCTATTTTCCCAGCGGCTGTAGCAGGTGGGAATGTGGAAACCTCTCAAAGAATCGTTGATGTACTATTTGGGGCATTAGCAAAAGCCTGTCCAGAACGAATTCCTGCTGCAAGTAGTGGGTCAATGAATAACATTACAGTAGGGGGAAGTGATCTAATTAGAGGGAGAGAATTCACATATTATGAGACAATCGGAGGAGGTATGGGGGCACGTCCCGATAGAGATGGAATTGATGCTATTCATACACACATGACTAATACTATGAATACACCAATTGAGGCAATCGAAACAAGCTATCCACTACAGGTTGTGGAGTATTCAATACGACGTGGAACTGGTGGGAGTGGAAAATTCCGGGGTGGTGATGGGATAGTTCGATCATTTCGATTACTCGCAGATGCAGAAGTCACTATTTTATCTGAACGAAGAGAAGTTAATCCTTATGGACTGCAGAAAGGAGAACCTGGAGAATGTGGGAAAAACACCTTAATTCATAACGGTGAAGAACACACTTTAGAAGGGAAAGTCACTATATCAGCACAGAAAGGGGATATCATAAAAATCGAAACACCAGGTGGTGGTGGTTACGGATTGTCAGTAAGAAAAACAGATAAGAAGTAAGTATTTTATCTATTAGAAATAAAATAGCAGTTATGCGTTTGTGTCATAACTGCTATTTTATTTTACGAATTTCAGATTTCATCAAATATCTAAGACAACCCTTTTAGACTTCCTGTACTATCACCCAATCGTTGCATATTGACATCCATTCTATTTAGTAGTGAAAGCCATAAGTTATTAAGAGGTGTTTCTTTTGGATATTTTATGTGTTGTCCACTATTAAGTGTTCCACAACCATTTCCAGCTAATAGAATGGGTAGATCATGATGGCTATGACGATTTCCATCTGCGTTACCACTTCCATATACAATCATGGAATGATCAAGGAGCGTACCTTCACCTTCTGGTATTGCATCGAGTTTCTCTAAGAAATAGGCAAGTTGTTCTGTATGGAAGATGTTAATTCTGAGAATTTTAGCTATCTTATCTTCATCTCCACCGTGATGTGAAAGATTATGATGTCCTTCAGAAACATTGACTGCTGGATATCTTTTATTACTCCCTTCGTTAGCAAGTACAAAAGTAGCGATCCTGGTTACGTCTGTTTGGAATGCAAGTATTATGAGATCCATCATGAGGCGTACATGTTCCTGAAAATTTGAAGGTATGTCATCTGGGGCTGCAAACTCTACGTTTTCTATGGGTGGAAACTTCTCGGCAGATTCAATCCTTTGTTCAATGTCTCTAATTGAAGAGAAATATTCATCAAGTTTTCTTGCATCATTCCCACTAACCTTTTGAATTAGATCCTTTGAATCCTGCCTAACGAAATCAAGTATACTTTTTCGTTCAGCGTCCCGTTGTGCTCTTTCAGCATCAGGTTCAGTAGAAAACAGTCGTTCAAAAGCGAGTTTAGGATTAACCTCTTTTGGCAAAGGTTGTGTTGCTGACTTCCATGCCATAGTTGATGAATAAACACAACTGTAGCCTGAATCGCAATTGCCTGCTCGATAGCCTTTGTCAATTCCGAATTCAAGTGAAGGAATACGTGTTTGATTACCAATTTGTGTTGCGGCAGCTTGATCGACAGAGATTCCAGCATGTATATCTGTACCACTTGTTTTGCGGGGTTGTGCTCCTGTTAGGAAGGCAGCCATTGCTCTGGCGTGATCTCCACCACCATCACCATTAGCACGTGCTTTATCAGCAGTCAATCCACTAAGGACAAGTGTTTTATCTTTTATGTTTTCTAATGGTTTTAAGATATTTGTCAGCTCAAAACCTGCTCCAACTGTTTGTGGTGTCCACTCCTCCATAATCTTCCCGTTGGGTACATAGAGAAATGCCATACGATTTGGGGTAACCTGTCCGGTCATCCCTTTCGTTGCAGCAGTTGCCCAATTTGTTAGAGGTCCCATGGATTCCAACCAAGGCAGGGCAATTGTTACACCTAAACCACGTAAGAATGTGCGACGTGATAACTGTTTCTTAAATTTCATAACTCTCGAATTACTCCTTGAACCATCTATAAGAAAACTATTCAGCCAGGAATGAACTTTTGTAATGTATATGTTACATGTAATTTTAACTTAGTGCAATAAAAAAAGCAAATCAAAATCTTAGAACGAATTAATACATAGATCTTCTTTTCTGTAGAAGGGATTCAGATCCCCGATCTTTTGCAGCCCATGGCAGGTTCGGTACATCAATTAGGTTAACGTGAAAAAGAAATTTTAAGTTCCAGCATTGAATAGAATCTTACAGACAAAGACCTTTGTTCTCCGCGTAATTCGTATAAGTCTGTGATTCAGACAACTCAAAACAAGCTTAAAATACACTAATGTTACTAAATTGACACGTATAAAAAAGAACACAAATTATATGAATTATAAGTTATACTCTTAATACATTTAGTTCACAGGTAACACTTTATGCGATTAAAAGATAGAATAGTCATAATCACGGGGGCAGGACGCGGTATTGGGAAAGCCATAGCAATACGATTCGCCGAAGAAGGGGCAAAAGTCGTTGTAGATGATGTTAACGAAGCAAACGGAACAGAAACAGTCTCTGCTATCACCGAAGCTGGCGGAGAAGCATTATTTGTCAATGCGGATGTCTCCGATGCCACCCAAGCAGAAACACTTATTACCCAAACCACAGAAACATACGGAACAATAGATATACTCGTAAACAACGCTATCTGTTCCACTGCCGATGTTTTAAACAACAACTGGGAAGCAAACTTAGCAGTAGCACTCCAAGGTACAAGTCATTGTAGCAATGCTGTTATACCGATAATGCAACAAGCAGGTAGCGGGAGCATTGTGAACATCTCTTCCGTGAATGGACTCATCGGTCTGCAGGGAATTCATGCGTATTCTGCTGCCAAGGGTGGTGTAATTTCACTGACTCGATCAATGGCAGTTGCACACGGAAAAGATAACATAAGAATAAACTGTATATGCCCCGGTACCGTACAAACAGAAGTCTGGGAACCGATGATTGAACGCAATCCAAAGATATTGGATGAAATCACACCATGGTATCCCTTAGGTCGTATTGGAAAACCTGTGGATATTGCAAATGCTGCCCTATTCCTTGCTTCTGATGAAGCAAGTTTCGCGACTGGTGCAATCTTTGTGATTGACGGTGGATTAACTGCTGGCAATCACCAATTTCCAATTTAGACTTTGTATAGATAGCGGATTTAACTAACCCTCCCTGTATCGAAAAAATGAAAAAAGTTACACTTTTTGTCACATGGTGTGACATTGGTAAATCCTCTCTCCCGTCAGTACTAAACTGTGTTTACAGCCACTTTTTTAAGGTCACAAGAATTTATCACAGTGACGAATTTTGTATCATTTTCTGGTTTTTCTAATTGTCCTGTCCTCTGATGCCATCCGTTATTTTTTCTATGTCTGATTGTATTTTTATGAATATTTTGGATTTTCATTTCTTTTCTTCCTATTTATGTGTGAGTTTGATAAGTCACATTGTAACCCAAACTTTTAGCTAACACCAGAGTGCACAAACTGGAAAGTTTGTGCTACAAAGACTATCTTCAGGACAAAATTCTGTTTATCGATCTGACACTTTTTATTATCAAACTCGCGTTATTATACCTAATGGTTGTCCATTCTAAAATTATAAGTATCAATAAATCATGTCGCGTCCAGGAGGTCGCTCCTACAAAAGAAAACTACTCACAAAATTAACGTGGACAATCTACTAAGTTGCCATCTATTAACTTACATAGCACTCCGCTGGAGTGCATGAATGTACCGATAGTGTTTTCTATAGACATAGCACTCCGCTGGAGTGTAAGAAAGTTCTGTAGGAACGATTCTTATTTATGAAATACACCTTAATATTACATTCACAACACAATTTTATGTTTGCAATGTTTAAAACTGCTCTAAAGTCAGTCCCAGAGAGGGTTTTTTAGAAATACCTAAATAAAGTTAAATTTTTTTATTTTTTTAGAAATTTCATACTCTGTTTTTGTTTGAAGTATTCTAAACCCTGTTCTGGTATAGGTTTGTAAGGGTATGAGATTTTAATTTCTATTTTTACAACTGTTGTAAAACTTTTACAACAGTTGTAATACTTTCGTGGATACATTTTTAGTCTGCTTTTACTGTGACATGTATAGTAACATAATAAAAACAGATATGTCAAGTTAATAATTATATATTGTGACATATTTTATTATTTTATTTACTTGTATTAGTAATATGTTATGCGTATTTCTACAATATTATATCTTTAGTTGTATTATGGTTTGGTTTTCTTCAATATTTCTTCAATTATTTTTTGGTTGTTGTGTTTAAGTTGAATTTTTCTATGTGTTAATTCATTGTTTTTTATTGGGGATCTTATAGGGGAAGGATGGAAGTGTGGATGGATGGATGGAATGATGGAAGAGGGGAAATGTCTGAACCACAGATTA